>JAMCRS010000089.1 GCA_023380675.1 Chloroflexota bacterium | reverse complement strand
TCGCCGAGGGCTTGGACATCCGCGGCCACCAGCTTGTGCAGCCATGCGACTCGATCGTCCCCTTGCACGCGCAAAAACTTGAAATACGTCAGGTCGACTATTCCGGCCGAGGTGCGGAGCGCGTCATATTCTGCTTCGACGTCCCCATAGTCTTGCGCGACGGCAACTCCGTCGCGGACGAGAAACCGCGCATGGAGCTCCTCGGCCATGGGCCTCAAGAGAGTTTTCCGTGCTTCGTCGGGCATACGGCGTGTGCTCCCCTATGACAAAAAACACCCGAATGGCTTCGGGTGTACCCAAGAGTCCGGCGAAGGCACGTTGGCTTTCGCCAGGTCGCAGAGTACCCCTGGCGAGACTCGAACTCGCGCGCACGGCTCCGGAGGCCGCTGCTCTAATCCACTGAGCTACAGGGGCATAACGGAATGTAGTGTAGCACAAGCATTGTGATTTCGCAAGTCAATTGCACGTGGTTGCACACGGTTCTTGCCACCGCCGTTGCGAATCCGCCGTCCCCCATCACCCTCGGCTTTCTTCCGAGAGTTCGATGGATGCGGACGCAGGCCGCCCCGCGGTTGGGATCGATTGTAAGCTATGCGCCGAGCGCCGGACGACATTCGACGACCGAGTAACCGGCGGCCAAGTATCTTGGTGCTTGTTGTCCCCAGAGGATGCCGTGAGGCAACCGCCGGGCGAAGCGTGGCTGAAAGGAAAACATCACCAACGCAGCCCTGCTCGATTTCTTTCGATCGGTCGCGAAACGAGCAGGGTCACGTCGCTGTTACCCAGGCCGGGTGGGCGCCGCTTTCAAGTGAATGAGATGCGCGGGGCAACGGCAGTCGCTCGCGCCGAAGTGAGGTGCGACGACCTGGGCATTTGGGAGCGCGAGCGCGGCGCGCGCCCACTTGCACTCGAGGCGTCGCGCGCCCGCTTGCGTCCAAACGTCAAGGATTCGCGTGTGCGCGAGAAAATAGTCGATGTGCCAAAACCGCGTCTTGCGCTGCCGGCGGTGTCGCGCGATCCTGGCGGTCAGGCCGTTCTGAGCGCTTCCGACGTAGATATAGTATCCGCGTGGAAACCGGAACGAACCCAACGCGCCAACGCGAATGGTCGTCGTGCGCGCGAGGAAAAGGACGAGAGCGTAGGTGCCACGATCGATCGACTGGGTGTGTTTCACAGCAGCTCGAACCTCGCCGTAAAGTGTCGGAGGTGCGGCGCTTGATAGACGATCTGCACTCCGCGAACGTTCTTGCGGTCGCGGTACAGATCGGAAATGACCTCTACCACGTAGTCGAGATGCGATTGCGTATAGACCCGCCGCGGGATCGCGAGACGGACGAGCTCGAGCGGCGCAAAGACCTCCTTGCCGGCCGCGTCTTTGTGCGCGAACATCACGCTGCCGATCTCGGAAGCCCGAATGCCGCCAGCCAGATAGAGCGCGACGGAGAGCGCCTCGGCCGGATAGCGTTCGAGCGGAATGTCGGGCAGGAATCGCCGGGCGTCGAGAAAGACGGCGTGTCCGCCCGGCGGCTCGACAATCGGGACGCCCGCTTCCAACAGCCGCTCGCCGACATAGTTGACCTGACCGATGCGGTACGCCAGGTATTCCTCCGAAATCCCCTCCTCCAATCCAATCGCAAGCGCCTGGAGATCGCGTCGCGCGAGGCCGCCGTAGGAGATAAAGCCCTCGGTCAGAATCAGACGGTTCTGAATCGCTCCGAAAAGCTCCGGGTCGCGTGCGGCGAGCAGCCCGCCGATATTGACCAGCCCGTCCTTCTTGGCGCTCATGGTGAATCCGTCCGCGTACGAGAAGAGCTCGCGGGCGATGTCTTTGATCGACTTGTCGCGATAGCCTGGCTCACGCTGCTGGATGAAATAGCAGTTCTCGGCGTACCGACAGGCGTCGACGAACAATGGAATGTGGTAGCGGTCGAGCAGCGCCTTGGTCTCACGGATATTCGCCATCGAGACTGGTTGACCGCCGACCGCGTTATTGGTGATCGTCATCATCGCGAGGGGCACGTTGGGCGCACCGACGCGCTCGATCAACGCTTGCAGCGCCAGGACGTTCATGTTCCCTTTGAAGGGATGACGGTTCGTTGGCTCGAGCCCTTCCGGGATAATGAGGTCGACCGCCTCGCTGCCGCGCGACTCGACGTTCGCGCGAGTCGTGTCGAAATGGGTGTTGTTGGGGATGACCTTGCCCGGGCCGGCGGTGACGGCGAACAGCACTTGTTCCGCGCCGCGGCCCTGGTGCGTGGGGACGAACTGATCGAATCCGAAGATGTCCCGCACCACGCGCTGGAGCTCAAAGTAGTTGGCGGAGCCGGAATAAGATTCGTCTCCCTTCATCATGCCGGCCCACTGGCTGTCACTCATCGCGCTCGTTCCAGAGTCCGTCAGGAGGTCGACGGTCACGGCGCGGCTGGGGAGAGAAAAGACGTTGTAGCCGGCCTCACGCATGAACGACTCCCGCTCTTCAGGAGTCGTCAAATGGATGGGCTCGACCGACTTGATCTTGAATGGCTCGAGGACATAGCGCGCCACACTGCGCCTCCCTGGTACGAAATGTGACCGAGCCGCGGCGCCTTCGCCGCTCGACCCGTCCCGGCCAGTTTACCACTTTCGACGCGCGAAATCAATCTTTTGGCGGGCGCGGTTTATGTGGTATAATGACCTAGTCACCCAACGATGTGACGCATGACTCTCTCGTGGAGGCACTGCAGCCTATGAATGAGTACAAAGCGGAGCAGATCCGCAACGTCGTTCTGGTCGGTCACTCCAGCTCTGGCAAGACCTCGCTCGCCGAAGCTCTCCTGTTCAACACTGGCGCTGTCACCCGCCTCGGCAAGGTCGACGACAACACGAGCATTTCCGATTTCGATCCCGAAGAACAACGGCGCAAGATCTCGATCAACACCTCGCTCGTCCCCTGCGAATGGAACGGCTTCAAGATCAACATGCTCGACACGCCCGGCTACGTCGATTTCGTCGGCGAGGTCAGGGGCGCGCTGCGCGTGGCGGACTGCGCGATCGTGGTCGTGGATGCGGTCGGCGGCGTCGAGGTTGGCACCGAACTGGTGTGGCAGTATGCCGACGAGGCCAAGCTTCCCCGCTTCATTCTCATCAACAAGCTCGACCGCGAGAACGCAGACTATGATCGCGTTCTCAACCAACTCCGTGAACGGTTCGGCAAAATGGTTGTCTCGCTCCAAATCCCGATCGGGAAGGAAACCGAGTTCAAGGGAGAGGTGAACGTTTTCAATCGCAAGGCGTTTCTGGGCGATAAGGAAGCGCCGGTGCCAGCCGAATTGAGCGGGCGGCTGGAAGAGGAGCGCTCCAAGCTCATGGAAGTCGCCGCCGAAAGCGACGACAAACTCATCGAGAAATACATTGGCGGTGAGGAGTTGACGGACGACGAGATTCGCGCCGGCCTCAAGAGCGGCTTGCGCGGCGGTACGCTCGTCCCTGTTCTGTGCGGTTCGGCCACCCAGAACATCGGGATCCCCTACCTCTTGAAATTTATGGCCGACTATATTCCGTCTCCCGCCGAAGTCCGGCCAGCCGTCGCGCATAATCCCGCGAGCAAGGCAGACGAGAAACTGACCGCGAGCGAAACCGGGAATCTTGCGGCATTCGTGTTCAAGACCATGGCTGATCCCTACGTGGGCAAGTTGGCGTATTTCCGCGTCTACTCGGGCGCGGTCGAGTCGGATTCACGCATCATCAATTCACGGGACGGTCACGAAGAACGCGTGGGACAGCTGTACGTCATGCGCGGCAAAGAGCAGCTCGCGATCAAAAAGCTGAGCGCCGGAGACATCGGCGCGGTCGCCAAGCTGCAGGAAACCGCCACTGGCGACACGCTGTGCGACAAGGGACATGCGCTGGCGCTCGCAAAAGTTTCGTATCCCAGCCCGGTCTATTCCGTCGCGCTGACCCCGAAGACAAAGACGGACCTGGACAAGATGGGGTCTGCGCTGCAGCGCCTGGTGGAAGAAGATCCAACGCTGCGAGTCTATCGAGAGCAGGACACGGCCGAAACGATCATGTCCGGGATGGGCGAATCGCACGTCGACGTGGCGGTCCGGCGCCTCAAGCAAAAGTTCGGAGTGGAGCTGTTGACCGGCCTGCCCAAGATCCCCTACAAGGAAACGATCACCAAGGTGGCCAAGGTCCAGGGGCGCCACAAAAAGCAAACCGGCGGCCGCGGCCAGTTCGGCGACACCTGGGTTCGCTTCGAGCCGCTCCCGCGCGGCGGGGGATTTGAATTCGACGAGGAGGTTTTTGGCGGCTCGGTCCCCAACTCATTCATACCGGCGGTAGAAAAGGGAATGCGCGAGATCATTGGCAAGGGCGTCCTGGCCGGCTACCCGACCGTCGACTTGCGCGCGATATTGTACGACGGTTCGTACCACCCAGTCGATTCGTCTGAAATCGCCTTCAAGCTCGCCGCGCACAAGGCGTTCAAGGCCGGGATTCCACTGGCAGGGCCGGTCCTACTGGAACCGATCATGAACATCACGGTCACAGTCCCCGACCAATTTATGGGCGACGTGCTCGGTGACTTGAACACCAAACGGGCCCGCGTGCAGGGAATGGACCAAAAAGGGACCTGGAGTGTCGTGACCGCGCAGGCGCCGCTGGCGGAAATGCAACGCTATGCGACCGACCTCCGCTCGATGACTCAAGGGCGCGGCTACTTTACGATGGAGTTCAGTCACTACGACACCGTGCCGAGCCACATCGCGCAGCAAGTCGTCGAAAAGGCTCGTAAAGAACGAGCGGGCGAAGAAGCAGAGGAAGAGGAAGAGTAGGACAAGTACAGCTTTGCCGATTTCATCGAGACCTCGGACTGACCGTCCGAGGTCCTTTTTGGGTGGGCTTTCGAACTGCCACTGCCCAGGCCGCGGGCTTTCGGCTCGACGAGGAGAAGCCGCAGCTTGGCCACCGTGTTCGCCTTTTTGACCAAAAAGACGGAGCCGACGTTTTCGCCGTCTTTCTCCGCGATCCAGCAACGCTCTCGCTTGGCGTCGCAATGGCGGATGAACTTGGCGACGATCTCGGCGACCAGCGCCTCGAACTCTTCATTCCAACCGTACTCCTGTGCGTAGAGCGCGCCGTGGCGCTGGACGACCCAGCCGAAATCGCCGGGCTGCTGAGGGCGCAGCAGGTAAGGAACCCTTCGTTCGGGAGCTGCGCCGAGGAGCGTCTCGATCGCCTGCTGTTTCCGATGGCAATTCCCAATGCGATTCCGGCAGCGCCTCGGTTTTCCTCTGCATTCGAAAAGGAGCGGCTGCGTCGACATGCGCGGCGGCTGGAATTCGCAACCGCCGGCGTGCCAAATCAGGGCGGACGCTCACTGCATTTGCAAAGTCACTTGACATCGCTTGCCGACCTCGATGGAGCGACCATTAGGCCCGGCCTTTGGCCGGGCTTTAGCGACGCTCCATCGTCCCGGCCCGCTGGTGCGTCTTTGGCGCGGTGCTACGCACCGCTTTATGGACGCACTAGCGTCTCCCCTCCGCTGTGCTTTCCCGCAGACCCCGCGGGACTCAAAGTGCGGGGCGGGGATCTTCGACCTGAAGGCGAAGGGGAGTCGCGTTGAGGAGAGGGGCCGGTGGCAAGTCATCAACGGCCTTGGCAACAGCCCCGGCCGGACGGCTGCAGGCTATTGACACGGCGGGATGGTTTCTGTAGAATAGCGCCCAATCGTTTTTGGCGGCCAATTCCTGCTCAGGAGGGTATATGTCTCGTCCGACCATCTCAAAACGAATGCTGCTCGCCGCCATGGTGAGCCTGATATATTTGACGCTTGCGTGCAGCCCGACCGGCCTCTTGACCGCGCTGTCGGGTCCGCCTACCGCCACGCCGACACCGCACCCAACGTCGACGCCGGCCTCGACATCAACGCCTTCCCTGGACGCCGTCATCAC
Organism: Chloroflexota bacterium; assembly: GCA_023380675.1. The sequence goes on along the minus strand of JAMCRS010000089.1, from coordinate 8,564 downwards.
GAATGCAGTCATGGCGAAGGACGCCCAGGGAGACCAATATGACCCGGTCGGGATTACGGACACGTTTCCGGGGAACCAAAGCACTTTCCACGCGGTTGTCTCGATCACGAACGCCCCGGACAACACCAGTTTCAAGGTGATCTGGCTTACGTCTTCGAATACGGAGATGGGTAACTATAACCTGCAGTCGGGCGGCACGCGCAATCTCGACTTCACCTTCGAGCCTGACGCGGGGACGCTGCCGGCCGGCGATTACCACGTCGAGGTCTACGTCAACGGCGATCTGAACCGCACGCTAAAGTTCTCGGTTTCGAGCTCCACGAGCGAGCAGCCCACGCCGGAGGCGACGCAGAAGCAATCTTCGGGCTTTATTTCTGACGTCGTCATGGCCAAGGGCACGGAAGGATCGGACAAACATCCGGTCGACGAGACCAACACCTTCGGCACGACCGACATCTTTCACGCGGTGGTGGCGATTCAAGACGCTCCAGCCAACACAGATTTCAAGGCCACCTGGTACATCGTCGACGCGGGGAGCGCGGCGGCTCCCAACAGCTCGATCGGCGTGACCGAGCTCAAAACCGACGGCACGCGCAATGTCGACTTTTCGCTCAGGCCACCTTCCGAGTGGCCGGTAGGGAGCTATCGCGTGGACATTTCGGTCAACGGCACGGTCGACACTTCGAGAGACTTTGACGTCCAGTAATAGTCGGCGCCGAATCCGGCAAGGACGCGTTCGACGCAGGCTTGCGCTCAAATAACAACTGCGGTGCGCCCGAGGCATGTTCTGCCTCGGGCGCACCGCAGCCCAATTGAATCGCATTGCCCGCCGGATCGGGCTCTACTTTCTTAGGCCCGCCAGCCTGAGCGGGATTTGCATGATCGCGCGCAGCCAGCGCGGACCCCCTCGGGCCGCCAGCGCCTGATCGTAGGCCGAGAGCGCCTCCAGCAATCGGCCTCGCCGCAGTTGCATCTGACTCAGCGCGCGGTAGGTGTCGCTTTCCAAGCCAGTCTCGCCGACCTGCTTGAATATCTCGGCGGCGCGAACATAGTTCTTTTCTGCCTCTTCCTTCGCGCCCGTTTGGCTCAATAGTTGGGCAAGATTTCCCAACGCCTTGGCCTGACCCTTGGCGTCCCCCATCTTTTCGTACGCGGCAAGCGCTTGCTGAAGCACTTGGCGCGCTTCCGTCTTCTTGCCAGTGAGGTAGTAGACCACGCCCAGATCGTTCGCGACCGAGGCGGCTTCCGACTCGTTGCCTCGAGCCACATAGTCCGCCCGCGCCTGTTCCAATGTCGTCACAGCCTCGTCGTACTGACCTGCCTCGTACAGTTTCTTCGCTTGTGCGTGCAGCGCCTCGCCTTCCAAAGGTGCCTCCTCAAATCTCTTCGACTAGTGCACAACCAAAAGTATCTCGCCCAGCTCCTTGAGACGATCGGTCGGCAGCTCGCCAAATTTGATCGACATTCTCAAGTACGGCAAATTGTCCGGGTTGAGTACGAACGCACGCACTTCTTTTGGAAGCCGCGACAACTTGTCGAGGTCCAACACGTCGCTGGCAACGCTTCCGCCGGTTTTCTCGTCGACAAAGTAAAAAGGCGTCACTTGCAGCAACTGCGCCAACTGTTCCAGTTCCGTAATCGGAATATCGCTTGCGCCCAGCTCGTAGCGGCTGATGGTCGCCGGAGTACGCCCGATGGCCTTGGCGCATTCTTCCCTGGATTTGCCGGCGGCAAAACGCGCCTGTTTCAGCTTGACCCCCAGCGCGGCTCGCCGGGTGCGAGTCTCTTCGTGGCTGGGCGCGCGCGGAACGGACTTTTGGATGGTCGAATCGCTGCTGATGAAGAACGAGAGAGGCACCTGCAGAAAAAGAGCGAGGCGTTCCAGCTCGGGCAGCGAAATACTACGATCGCCGCGTTCGTACTGCCGGATACGGGCAGCGGTAATTCCGAGACGTTGCGCAACCTCGTTGACCGTCCGGTGCGCCTTTTCGCGCCCGGCGCGCATCAGGACGCCCATGATCTTGCGTTGCAGGACAACAGCGTCAGCTCTCACGGCAACCTCCCAGGATGACCCTTGCTCGAAATTATAACATAAACGCCGCGACCGAACAAATGGCGCGAAGAGAGAGAAAATAATAGAGCAAATCACGAGTAGACAAAGGCTACGTATTCGGCTATACTGGCGGAAAGTACGACCGCATTGCGCCGACATTGAGCTGACTTACGCTCACAACATGCCTATTAAGGAGACGGGTATATGATCGACCCCAAGAGCTGGCCCGGCCGCGGCCAGGTCGCCATACTCAAGACCAGTCCAGAGACCGTGCTCGACGATTATGCGCGGCTGATGCATCTCGCCCATTACCAAGAGAATCTCCCCAAACAGTACGAGACACTCCTCAAGATCAACATATCGTGGCAGATCTGGTATCCGAGCTGCTCCACCGCGCCGTGGCAATTGGAAGCCGTCACCAAGACGATTCTCGCGGACGGCTATTCCAAAGATAAGATCATCGCGACGCACAACGACACCGTCGTCGTCAATGGGCAGGAAGGACAGCGTAACAACCGCCACAAGCTCGTTCAGGACAAGTACGGTCTCCGGACAGCCGAGACCTATCTGAGCGACGTTGAATGGGTGACGTACGAGCCCAAACGCCCCTTCCTCGTGCTCGACCAAGTCTATCCACATGGGGTGCGCATCCCCAAATTCTTCTACGGCAAGAACGTGCTGCATCTTCCGACCATGAAGACGCACGTGTTCACGCACATCACCGGAGCGATGAAGAACGCTTTTGGCGGCCTGTTGGACGAAAAGAGGCACTGGACGCACAGCGTCATCGACGAAACGCTCGTCGATCTGCTCCAGATTCAGCAGGACATCCACACCGGCCTCTTCGCCGTCATGGACGGCACGATGGCCGGCGAAGGCCCGGGTCCCCGCGCCACGCGCTGGCACGTCAAAGACGTCATCATGGCGAGCTCGGACCCGGTCGCGCTCGACGCGGCGGCGGCCAAGATCATGGGGATTCCGCCACTGAACTTGAAATTCATCCGTGCGGCCCACGAGCGCGGCCTGGGAGTCGGCGATCCGCGTGAGATCAAGTTCGTCGGCGACACGGCCGCGGCAGACGAGGACTGGCATTTCAGCGCGTACGAGAACACCTTCGCCTCCTGGGGACAGCACCAGATTTACCACGGCCCCCTGCACCCGTTCGAGCACTTTTTACTGCGCACTCCGCTCGTTCCTTGGTCGTACGCGGCATCGAACATTTACCACAACTGGTATTGGTACCCCTTCGTCGGCAAGAAACGGATGGAGGCGGCGCTGCGAACGAAATGGGGACGCCTGCTGCAGGAGAAATACAGCCCCGACCGGCCGATCAACACGGGCTACGGCTCCCGGGTGCCCTTCGCGGCCGCGACGGCCGGCACGACCGCCGCCGCGCTCGCGTTATTGATCGGGGCATTGCTGGCCACGCGGCGCAGCTCTTAACCGCAACGACCGGGATTGGCGGCCTCGACTAGCTCGCGATTTGACCAACATAAGGCAGGATGGATAGTCCCGCCTTATTGTTTGTTCGGGAGCACGACGCAGAGGGGAAGCCGGCCATGACTCACTACTCGCCGTCCGCCTCGCGCTACGACGCCATGCGCTACAATCGCTGCGGGCGCAGCGGACTCTATCTGCCGGCCATTTCTGTGGGACTCTGGCACAATTTCGGCGGCGTCGACGTCTTTGAGAACGCGCGGGCGATGGTCTGGCGAGCGTTCGATCTGGGAATCACCCATTTCGACCTCGCGAACAATTATGGACCTCCGCCGGGATCCGCCGAGGAGACCTTCGGCCGGATCCTGCACGCCGACCTCGCGGCCCACCGCGACGAGCTCGTGATCTCGTCCAAGGCCGGTTACTTGATGTGGCCAGGCCCGTACGGTGAATGGGGGTCGCGCAAGTACTTGATCGCCAGCCTGGACCAGAGCCTGCGGCGGATGGGACTGGATTACGTCGACATTTTCTACTCGCACCGTCCCGATCCGGACACGCCGCTGGAGGAGACGCTGGCCGCGCTCGACCAGATCGTGAGGAGCGGCAAAGCGCTATACGCCGGGATATCCAACTATTCAGCCGAGCAGACGCTCGCGGCCGCCGGGATCTTGAGGGGGCTCGGCACCCCGTGCCTGATCCACCAACCGCGGTACAGCATGTTCGACCGCTGGGTGGAGGGAGCGCTCCTGCTGGTGCTGCGCGAGCAAGGGATAGGGGCAATCGCGTTCTCGCCGCTCGCGCAGGGCCTGCTCACCGATCGATACTTGAATGGAATTCCGGACGATTCGCGCGCCGCAAAGCCGAATACCTTCCTCAAGCGCGACGCCGTCATGGCGGAACGCGTGTCTCAAGTGCGTCGCTTGAACGAGATCGCCAGAACGCGCGGACAGTCGCTGGCGCAGATGGCGCTGGCGTGGGTGTTGCGCGCGCCGGAAATGACGTCGGCGCTCATCGGCGCGAGCCGAGTCTCTCAGATCGACGACGCCGTGGGCGCGCTCGATCACCTCTCCTTCGCACCGGAAGAACTGGAGACGATAGACCGCACGTTGAACGGCGGTGAATCGCGTCCGGCTTAGAACTCTCTCACACGGATACTGTGGAGCTGCCATTCTGAGCACAGGCACAACGACGCTCGAGCACCGCATGCGAGCCGCGATATCCATCATATCCACCGTCGGGGAAAAGGGATGCTGAGCCAGCTTCGCCAAAAGATCATCATTTCGCTCGCCTTCGCCGCGCTCGTCTATCTTGCGTTGACGCTGTACGGCGACGCCTCGAAAGTTGGAGAGGCCTTTCTCCATTGGGACTGGCGCTGGCTGCCCATCGTCCTGCTGGCGGTCCTTTCGAACTATGGAATTCGGTTCGTGCGCTGGCACTATTATCTCCACGTCACCGGCATCGAGGGCGTTCCGCTGCGCTCCAGCCTCCTGATCTTTGTGTCGGGATTCTCGCTCACGATGGTTCCGGGCAAGCTCGGCGAGTTGCTCAAGTCGGTGCTGCTCAAATCACACTACAACATTCCGATCAGCTACTCTGCCTCGATCGTGGCGGCCGAGCGGCTGACCGACGTGATCGGCGTTGCGTTTCTGGCCGCGTTCGGCGTGACGATCCTGCCCATGGGCGTTCCGCTCCTGGTGGCCACGCTCGCCATTTTGGCAGTGATCGTCGCGTTGATGCAATCGCGTACCCTCGCCGAACGATTGATTGACCTCGTCGGACAGCTACCCATCGTCGGCCGGTTCTCCGATCTGGCCAAAAACATGTACGAGAGCGCCTATCTCATGCTCCGGCTCGGCCCTCTCGCGATCGCCTTCGTGTTGGCGGTCGCCGCGTGGTTCGGCGAGTGTCTGGCGTTGTTCCTGATCCTGATCGGGTTTGGGCTGCAAGCATCGCCCAGCCTCTTGCTCAGCGCGACGTTCACCTATGCGCTCGCCAGTCTCGTGGGGGCGGTGACGTTGATGCCGGGCGGACTGGGGACCACGGAGGGCACGATCGCCAGCCTCGTCCAGCTCTTGATGGGCGCGAGCTCGACGATCGCCGCCGGGGCGACCTTGCTCGTGCGAGTGTGCACGCTGTGGTTCGCGATCGTGCTGGGGGGGATTGCGCTCTTCATCTTCGGACGACTCGAAGGAGAGTCGGACATTTGGGGCGAGAGCGTCGAGGATGGCGCGCCGTCGGCTGCGGCCGAGATGGATGCGTAGCCGCGGACAAAGCGAGGAACAAAGGCGGGCCGTCCGAAGAAAACGCCCCGGCCTCTATCGGCCGGGGCGTTCGTCATCCGCCGGCGGTGAGTCAATCGAAAAGCACGAGCTGCTCGCCGCGCAGCTTGTCCTGGATCTTGGCGACGATCAGATCGAGATGATCGCCGTTCGCCACGAAATCAAGACGGTCGGCCGGGACGACGAGCACAGGGCTGGCCTTGAAATCACGCAGCCACTCTTCGTACAGCGCATCGAGCTGCGACAAGTATTCGCCTGAGATCTGCTTTTCATAGTCGCGCCCGCGCAGGGAAATGCGGCGCAGGAGCGTAGGGACCGTAGCTTGGAGATAGACGACGAGATCTGGCGGAGGCAAGAGCTCGGTCAAGACGAGATAGAGCTCACGATAGCAGTTCCAGTCACGCTTGGTGATAAAGCCCTGCCGATGGAGATTCTTTGCGAAAATCTCGGCGTCTTCGTAGACGCTGCGGTCTTGTACGGCCGTACGAGGGTAATCCATCAACCGCCGTAAATCGCGCAGGCGGCGGGAAAGAAAAAAGACCTGGGAGTGGAACGACCAGGCGGCCATGTCCTCGTAAAAGTCCGCCAGATAGGGATTATCCACTACGCCTTCGAAGAACGGCTCCCAGCCGAGACGAGCGCACAGGAGATCGACGAGCGTAGACTTGCCGACGCCGATGTTGCCGGCGACGGAAATGAATTTCTTCATTTGGTTTCCCCGTCGAACAATGGCTGCTGGTATGGACCCAATTCCAACTTGGTACGGATCCGGTCGATCACGGATTCCAGGTCTTGCGGACGCCGCACAAAGTCGATCCGATCGGCGTCGATCGTCAGCACCGGCGCCTCCGTATAGCGCGACAAGAAATCGTCATACGTGCGGGCGAGCGCCTCGATATAGGACCTCTCCATAGACCGCTCGTACGTCCGGTCACGCAGCGCGATTCGCTCCATCAAGGTATCCGGGTCCGCCCGCAAATAGACCACCAAGTCCGGCCGTCGAATCTTGGTGGCGAGGATCGCGTGCACGCGCTCGTACATCGCGAGCTCGTCGCCGTCGACGTTGAGACGGGCGAAGATGCTGTCCTTGTCAAAGGTATAGTCGCTGATCAGGTTGCCGCGTCCGAGCGCGGCGGGCACCGCCTCGTGCTGCTGCTGGAAGCGGCTCAAGAGGAAAAAAATCTGGGTCTGAAAGGCGTAGCGCTTGCGGTCCTGGTAGAATCGTGCGAGGAAAGGGTTCTCTTCAAATACCTCGAGGAGGTTCTCGGCTTGAAAGATCGGGCGGCTCAACCGCGCCAGGGTCGTCTTGCCCACTCCGATGACCCCTTCGACGGCAATGTAAAAGTGCTTGTCCAAGACTCCCCCTGAGGATTGAAATGGTTTGCGCCAATCGTCGCACCACCCTGAAGGGCCGCGGAAAGAATCGGCCTAACGGCTCATGACGACGTTCACTTTGAGCACCCCATGTGCCGCCGCGTACTGAAATGCCTCCAGGCCGCGCTCGATGGGATATTCGGCTGTCACCATCGATTCCACGTCGATCAAATCCTTCTCGAGCAGGCGCAGCGCCGGCTCAAAGGGTCCGCAGCGCGAGCCCACGATCGAGACCTCGTCGACGACGAGCGGGGCAAAGGCGGTCTCCTGAGCGCCGTGAAAAGTCGACTTGAGCACCAGCGTGCCGCGCGGCCGCAGAAGCCGGCGCGCCAGATCGAGTCCGCCGGCGTTGCCGGTGGCCTCGACGACGATGTCGAATCCCCCCGGCAGAGACACGGGGTCCTCCGTCGTCGCGATGCCACGCCGCTTGAGGATCATGAGCTTGTCGGCATGACGGCCGACGGCGATCAAGTCGCAGCCGGTCAGGTGCAATACCTGCGCGCACAGTAAACCGAGCTTGCCGTCCCCGACAACGCAAACTCGATCGGTCGGTCGAACGTGGATGCGCTCCGTGATCTCGCACGCGGCGGCGAGCGGCTCGACGAATGCCGCCTGTGTGTCTCCGACGACGTCCGGCACTTGGTGGAGATTGCGCGTCGGGAGGGTCAGGTATTGCGCGAAAGCGCCCGCCCGTTTGACGATCCCCAGCACGGTGCGGTTGGGGCAATGGGAAACGTCGCCGCGCCGGCAGGTGGGACAAGTCCCATCGTAGGCGTTGATCTCGCCCACGACGCGTGCGCCCTGGAGTGGGCCGTCTTGCGCAATGCCGACGAATTCGTGCCCGAGCACGCCGGTATAGCCCATATATCCCTTTGTGATCTCCAGGTCCGTGTTGCAGATCCCCACCCGGAGCACCCGGACGAGGGTCTCGCCCGCCGGGACCTGGGGCATCGGATAGTTGCTCTCGAGCCTCAGCTCGCCGTCAAAAACAAGCGCGATCATGCCTTGTGTTGTCCCCCTCGCCGCGCCTCCGCATTAAAGCTTCGCGCCAGCGGTCCGTCGATTCGCTGCTTGACTCCTATCAGGATCAGGCCAATCAGACGAGGTGCGTGACAGCCGAAATCGAGCTCGAGCACCGAAATGATCAGCGTCTGGTCTCCGGAATGCAGACTGCTTCACGCGAGTAAACTATACCACGCAGGGAAGGGCATGTCAATGAATTTGAAAGAACAGAAGAAATCGAAAACCCGCCGGACGATCGGCGGGTGAAAGGGACTGTGCTCCTCGGCCAGGACTCGAACCTGGAACATCACGGTTAACAGCCGCGCGCTCTGCCAATTGAGCTACCGAGGAATTTGGCTCGCCCACTATTATATGCAAGAATCTTTGCAGGTCAAATTCGTTACGAGGCGCGGGGTGTG
>JAMCRS010000088.1 GCA_023380675.1 Chloroflexota bacterium | reverse complement strand
GGAACCGTGCACACCCGACCGCGACGCTTGATCTGGCTTGCGCTCACGATCGTATTTCTCGGACTCGCCTGCAATCCGCTAGGTTCATACGTCGCCGCGAACTCGACTCCCACCTCCGCGCCCCCCGCCACTGCGAACGTCCCGGTAGCCATTCTTCCCACCTCCGCGCCGCGCGCGGCGGTAAACATCCCGGTGGCCGTCATTCCCACCGCCGCGGCTTCTCCTGCGTCGACGGCGACCAGCTTGCCGCCGACCTTCGCCGAGCGATCGGTCAAGGTGGACGCGCTCTTTGTAACGTCCGGGACGCCGGCCGCCGGCGGCATGAGTCCCATCGAAATCCGCGTGCGGCCGGCCGAGGCGCCCGGCCAATTGCGCGTGGGCTTTCTCGAAGAGGAAGTCGGCGGGACCGGTCCGCAATGGCACGCCGCCGGGTGGGAAGCGATCCTGATCGCGTCCATGCTCACCGGCGTGGATCCGACGAACTATGAGTTTACGTTCAGCGCCGACGACGGCGCAGGTGATCTCCGTCGCCGAGACGTTGAGCCGCGCGGGGGACGCCAACCTGGCGATGTTCGAATCGACGACGGTCGCCGACCTTGCCAGCACGCTCAACACGACGTCAGGCGGCTGCTCGGCAAGGACGGCGACTATCGCGTGGCGGTCCTGTCCGGCCAGGGCGAGCAAGTGCTGACGCAAAAGATGGGATCGGGCCTGCAAGAGGCGGCGACGAAGTGCCGATCCCGGCGGTCCTTTACTACGAGAATGCGCACACCCTCCGGCAGGGGAGCGCGAGCGATCAGTTGACCGCGTTGAATTATTACTGGCAGGCGGTCGCACTCGCGCAAGCGGACGCGTTCATGGCCGGCAAGTTCTCGACGCGGTGACACCGTTGGGACCAATGATTACAGAGCCGCTTGACATCGCTTGCCGGCCTAACCCCCAAAGGGCGAAGGGGGAGTCGCGTTAAGGACAGGACCCAGCGAGGGGTCGGCAGCAGACCTGCAACAGGCGTGAGGACGGTTGGAGGGCAATTGACACGCATTTGCCAAGGGAGTAGAATGGACCGGTAAGACGCAGTACCTATTGTCCTCGCGATTCGCGCTATACGTAATTGCGATCACGGCGCATAGACTGCCTCAAAGCTGAGGTTATAGACAACATTGCCGTTCCGGTCGAGTGCCGGGACGGTTTTTGCTTTTTTTGCGCCGTTTCGCCGGCCGTATGTGGAATCGCCGGGGAACGCGGGTGAGATTCGCAGCACGGTGACTGGAAGGCGGCTCCGGACATTCGCTCCCGTGCCTCCGCCACAACTCGATCATTCCACCTTTCGTCGTTGCCTTCGCTGAGCATCAGAGCAGCCGTCAGAGCCGCGGCGCGCGGCAGGGAACGATGTCGATCCCGAGAGGCGTCGCCCTGCCCTCGGGACTGTTTCTTCGAGAGGAGGAATTGCAAAAATGAACGATGTGTTCGAGAAACTAGACGCCCACGCGCAGAGCGTCAAGGCCGAGGACTGGAGCGGTTCTTTCCGAGATTACCTGTCCATCGTGCGGGCCAACCCGCGGGCCTCGCTCCTCGCTCACGGGCGGATCTTCGAGATGGTCCGCTCGCGCGGCGTAGAGACGGACGAATCGATCGGCACTGAAAAGTACCTGTTCTTTCAGGACGATCTGTTCGGCGTCGACGAAGCGCTGGCGCAGACCATGGAGTATTTCAAGGCCGCGTCGCTCGGATCGGACGTTGGGCGGCGTATCCTGATGATCTACGGTCCGCCGTCCTCCGGCAAGAGCCAGTTCGTCATCCTGCTCAAGCGCGGACTGGAGGAGTACACCCGAACGGCCGCGGGCGCCGTTTACGCGATCGCAGACTGCCCCATGCACGAAGAACCCCTGCACTTGATCCCCCATTCGATCCGACCGGATTTTCTGGCCGAGTACAAGATCTCCATCGAAGGCGAGCTCTGCCCCATGTGCGCCATGAACCTGGCGAACAAATATCGGAATGATATTTACTCCGTCCCCGTCAAACGGGTCTTTTTCTCCGAGCGCGAGCGCATGGGGATCGGCACGTTCGTGCCGGCGGACCCCAAGTCCCAGGACATTACCGAACTGGTCGGCTCGATCGACCTCTCCACCATCGGCGAGTACGGCGCCGAGTCCGACCCGCGCGCCTACCGATTCGACGGCGAGCTGAACGTGGCGAACCGCGGGCTGATGGAATTCATCGAGATGCTCAAGGCGGACGAGCGTTTTCTATACGTCCTCCTGACGCTTTCGCAGGAAAAGAACATCAAGACCGGCCGATTCCCGTTGATCTACGCCGACGAGGTCGTGGTCGCGCACACCAACGAGACCGAGTTCAACGCCTTTATGGCGGACAAGAAATCCGAAGCGCTGCAGGACCGCATGATCGTCGTGCGGATGCCATACAACCTCAGGGTTTCGGCCGAGCAGCGCATCTACGAAAAGCTGCTGCGCCAGTCCCACCTGGGGGACATTCACCTCGCCCCGCACACGCTGCGCGTGGCGTCGATGTTCGCGGTGCTGACGCGGCTGGAAGACCCCAAGAGCCAGGGACTGACGCTGATCAAAAAGATGAAGCTGTACGACGGCGCCGACGACGTCGAAGGCTTTCGGCAGAAAGACGTCAAGCAGATCCGGGAACAGACCGAACGCGAGGGGATGGACGGCATCTCGCCGCGCTTTATCATCAACCGCATCAGCGCGGCGTTCACCCGGCCGGGCACCAAGTGCGTCAATCCGATCGACGCCCTGCGCTCGATCAAGGAAGGGATCGAGACGCACAGCGGACTCTCCAAGGAACAGAAGGAACACTATATCAACCTGATCGCCGACGCGCGCAAGGAGTACGACGAGATCGCGCGGACGGACGTCCAGAAGGCCTTTTTCGTCTCGTTCGAGAACGAAGCCAAGGCGCTGCTGGAGAACTACCTGGACAACGTAGAGGCGTACCTGGACGACCGCAAGCTCGCCGATCCGATCACCGGCGAAGAAATGCCTCCGAACGAAAAACTAATGCACTCGATCGAGGACAAGGTCAAGGTGTCGGAGAGCGGCAAGGACGCGTTCCGCAACGAGATCTTTCGCAAGGTGGCGATGACGCAGCGGCGCGGCGAGCAATTTGATTATCGCACGCACGACAAGCTGCGCGAGGCGATCGAAAAGCAGCTGTTCGACGAGCGGCGCGATACGATCAAGCTTACGGTGTCGACGCGCAATCCGGATCCCGAGCAGCTGCGCAAGGTGAACGAGGTCGTCAACACGCTGGTCGAGCGAGAGGGCTACTGCCCGGCGTGCTCCAACGAGCTGCTCAAATACGTCTCGTCACTGCTGGCGAGGGAAAAGTAGGCGCCATGCCGGTTGCAGTGAACGCTCTCGGCGTCCCGTGGGACCTGCGGCGGCGCGGCTTGAAGGACTCGATCCGGCACGACAAACGCGTGCGCGAGGCGATCCGGCAGAACCTCAAAGAGCTGATCGCGGAAGAGACCATCATCACGTCCGACGGGCACAAAAAGGTCAAGATTCCCGTCCGCTTCCTGGACCAGTACCGCTTCATCTTCGACCGAGCGACGAACGGGCGCGGGGTCGGACAGGGGCAGGGGAACGTAGGGGACGTGGTGGCGAGCGACGACGAAGGGAATAGCCCGGGTGAGGCAGGGGACGCGCCCGGCCAGCAGATCTACGAGGCCGAGATCTCGATCGACGAACTCACGCGCATGATGCTGGAGGACCTGGCGCTGCCGTGGCTGGAACAGAAGCAAAAGGACCAGATCCAGACGACGATCTGGCGGTTCGAGGACATCCGGCGCAAGGGGTCGCTGGCCAATCTCGATCGCCGGCGCACGCTGAAGGAAAACCTCAAGCGCCAGTCCGCCAAGGGGATCACGCGGATCGGCAAGATCACGGACGACGACCTGCGCTATCGGGTGCCGGAGGTGCGCGAGGAATTCCACTCGAACTGCGCGGTGTACCTGCTGATGGACCGCAGCGGTTCGATGACGACCGAAAAGAAGTACATCACCAAGAGCTTTTTCTTCTGGATGGTGCGCTTCCTGGAGAAAAAGTATCGCACGGTGGAGACCACGTTCATCGCGCACGACACGGAAGCCGCGGTCGTTCCCGAGAAGGACTTTTTCACGCTGTCGAACAGCGGCGGCACGCTGTGCAGCAGCGCGTACGCGGTGGCGCTCGACCACATCGCCAAACACCATCCCCCATCGCGCTGGAACACCTACGTCTTTCATTTCTCCGACGGCGACAATTTCGCGGACGACAACCGGCGCTGCCTGCACCTGATGCAGGAGCTGCTGAAGGTCTGCACGATGGTGGGGTACGGCGAGGTGGACTATGACGAGTTCTTCGCGTCGTACAACGGGCGCGGCATGTATCGCACGCCGCAGTGGAGCACGCTTTACCACGAATTCAAGGCGATCGACCATCCGCGCTTTGTGACCGCGGCGATCCAGAAACGCGAGCAGGTGTACGAGGCGCTGCGCGAGTTCCTCAAGGTGCGGGAAGGCTAGTCGATGGACGGAGGGGAGACGTGGCGATTGAGGAAACGGCATGTTTGAAGACCGAGTCGTCGAAATCGAAAAACTGGCACGCGACCTGGGGTTGAACCCGTTCGACACGTACTACGAGGCGATCCCGTTGGACATCATGCACGAGATCGCGGCGTACGGGCTGCCGACGCGCGCACAGCACTGGAGTTACGGCAAGGTCTACAACCATCACAGGATCCACGGCGAGATGGGGCTCTCCAAGATCTACGAGATCGTCCTGAACAACGATCCGTGCTTCGCGTTCCTCCTGGACGCGAACGAAGAGATCGAGAACCTCCTGGTCGCGGCGCACGTGTTCGCGCACAGCGATTTTTTCCGCAACAACATCTGCTTCGACGGGTCCAATCGCAACATGGTGAACGAAGCGGTCGACCACGCGCGCCGGATCGACGAGTACATCGACAAGTACGGATTGGACCGCGTCGAGCACGTCATGGACATCGGCTTTGCGCTCGACCGGCACATCGATTCCCACAAGGGGCTGAACCGCAAACGATACCCCGAGCGCCACGTGATCGAAAAGGAGGTGGCGCAGGCGCCCTACGCCGACCTGTTCGGCGAGCGGCGGCTTTCGATGACGCGAGAAGTGGTGGGGGAAAAGATCCCGCCTCATCCGGAAAAAGACCTGCTGTGGTTTCTCGCGAACTACGCGCCGATCGAGCCGTGGGAAAAGGACATCCTGGAGATCATTCGCGAGGAGTCCTACTACTTCTATCCCCAGTTCGAGACCAAGATCCTCAACGAGGGATGGGCCTCGTTCTGGCACGCCGAGCTCATGAGCCGCTACGACAATCTCTCCCCGCGCGAGACGCTGGAATTCGCGAAATTGCACGCGAGCGTTGTGCAGCCGGGCGGCCGCATGCAGATCAATCCATATTATCTCGGCTACAAGGTCCTGGTGGACATCAAGTATCGCTGGGATGCCATGCACGCCGCCGGCGAGTCCAAACTGGACGGCTTCGCCAAGCTCTTCGAGGTTCGCGCGACGGAGAACGACATTTCGTTCCTCTCGAACTATCTCACCAAAGAGCTGGCCGCCAAGATGGGCCTGTTCAGTTACGGCTACGTCGACGAGAAGGACGAGGAGGAGCACGAGATCGAGATCAAGAGCCGCGATTACGACGAGGTGATTCGCGCTCTGCTCGCCATGCACTATAACTACGGGGCGCCCAAGATCGTCATCACCGAAGCGGACAAGGGCGAGCTGCACTTGCGCCACGAAAAAGGATCGCTCGGCGACCTCGACGTGCGGTACGCCGAAAAGACGATGGGGTACCTGTTCGAATTGTGGAAAGGCCCGGTCGAGCTGGGGGCAACGCAGAGCGACAAGCCGGTCAAATTCGTCTACAGCCGGAACGAGTTTAAGATAGAACGGTAGCACGGTTTGGCTCCGGATCCGGTGTACAAGCCCGCCCCCATGATGGGGACGGGCTTGTTCGTCTAGTACCTCCGCGCGGACCGGCTTCCTATTGACGTTGGACCTCCCGTAGTTTAGATTGGTTTTATGGAGACTGTAGCACATCCACCGACCTGCTCACGCGGGCGCCCGCCCTGCGTG
>JAMCRS010000087.1 GCA_023380675.1 Chloroflexota bacterium | reverse complement strand
CTCAGCGGCCGCATCGGCAATACCTATTCGGGCGCGGCGTTGATCGGAACGACGGCGGTGCTCGACGTCGCCAAGCCGGGCGACCGGATTCTGATGTGCTCGTTCGGCAGCGGCGCGGGAAGCGACGCGTTTTCGTTCGTCGTCACCGACCAGATCGAAGAGCGTCGCGCCAAGGCGCCCAAGACCGCGTGGTACGTCTCGCGTCGCGAGGTGATCGATTACGCGATCTACGCCCGGTATCGGGGCAAGTTGGTGATGGCGTAGTGTGAAGTGATTAGTCAATTGGTCAATTAGGCAACCAGTCAATTAGGCAACCAGTCAATTAGGCAATCAGGCGATTAGTCGATTGGTCAGCCAGTTGCCTAGGTGGACGAATTGACCGATTGACCAATCGACGAATTGACCAGTTGACGAGTTGCCTAATTAACCAATCGACTACGCACTAATAATACGCACTTGGGGGAATCTATGCGTGACGTTTCAGTTGTGGGGATCGGGCAGACCAGGGTGAAGGAGCACTGGGACCTGTCGCTGCGTCAATTGGCGACGCAAGCCGTCTTGGCGGCAATGAAGGACGCGCACGTCGATCACGCCGATGCGCTCTACGTCGGCAACATGTTGAGCGGCGAGCTGACCGGGCAGGAGAATCTCGGCGCGCTGATCGCGGACGAGGTGGGACTGCGCGGGATCGAGGCGATGAAAGTGGAGGCGGCGTGCGGCGGCGGCGGAGCGGCCTTGCGCGTCGGCTACCTCGCGGTCGCCTCGGGCCAATTCGACGCGGTGATCGTCGCCGGCGCGGAGAAGCTGACCGAGACGTCGAACTGCAGCACGACGGCGGCCCTGGCGATGGCGGCGGATGCGGACTATGAAGCGGTGCACGGGATTTCGTTCGTCGCGCTCAACGCGCTCTTGATGCGCCGCTACATGTACGAGTACGACCTGGTGCAGGAGGATTTTGCCGCGTTCTCGATGAACGCGCACGCGAACGCGGTGAACAACCCGTTCGCCATGTTCCGCTCCCCGATCACGGCGGAGCAGTACAAGCACGCCCGCCACGTCGCCGATCCGATCAACGTCATGGACTCGTCGCCGATCGGGGACGGCGCCGCAGCGCTCCTATTGATGCCGACGGCGAGCCTGAACGGCAATCGCGCGCGGTCGGTCAAGCTGGCGGCGAGCGCGGTCGCGACCGATTCGCTCTCGCTGCAGGCTCGGCGTGACCCGCTGTGGCTGAGCGCGGCCCAGGCGTCGGCCAACAAGGCGTACGCGCAGGCGGGCGTGACGCCGGCGGACGTCGACCTGTTCGAGGTGCACGACGCGTTCTCGATCATGAGCGTCATGTCGCTGGAGGCGTCAGGCTTCGCCGTGCGCGGCCGCGGGGCGTACCTGGCGCGCGAAGGTGAGATCGGGCGGCTGGGCCGCGTGCCGATCAGCACGATGGGCGGGCTCAAGGCGCGCGGGCATCCCGTCGGCGCGACCGGGGTCTACCAGGCGGCGGAAGCGGTCACGCAGCTGCGCGGCGAGGCGGGCGAGAACCAGGTGCCGAACGCGCAGGTCGCCATGACGCAGAGCCTCGGCGGCGTCGGCGCGAACGCGGTGACCCATATTTTCACCAATTGATCCGGCGTTGTAGACGCCCCGGTTGAGGAACGAATGGACCTGGCGCGCAATTGGAGACTGAAAGACCAGCGATACCGGCTGGAAGGGACGGTGTGCAAGCACTGCGGCGCGAAATTCTTTCCGCCGCGCGAGGTGTGCACAGAGTGCCGTTCGCAAGAGATGGAGCCGCGCGAGTTCGACGGGCACGGGGCGCTCTATTCGTTCACCACGCTGCACCAGGCGCCCATGGGGCACGAGGCAAATCTGCCCTACGTCGTCGGCATGATCCAGCTGGACGACGGGCCAATGGTGGAAGCGCAAGTGACGGACGCGAATCCGGAGGACCTCAGGATCGGGCAGCGGGTGGAGATGGTCACGCGCAAGCTGAGAGAGCAAGGCAAGGAAGGCGCGATCGTGTACGGATACAAGTTCCGGCCGATCGCGAACGCGGCATGAGAAACCGACCCCTCTCGTCAGAGAGGGGTTTTGATTATGGCGTCCGTGAGCTCGTGCGTCAAGTCATTAGCGTGAGTTATAGCAGTAACTCGCCTTCTGCCAGTGATACCTTCGCAAACAGCCCGTTTTCTCGCAGGCATCGGGTTGCGATCCTCGCTCGCGCCGGGATTTTGACGAAGGTATGGTGCCAGAAAACGGGATTCCGAAGGACGCGTCCGCGGTTCTTGCTCTCCGGTTCGCTACCGGTCGTCGGACTTGCGAGAGCGTGAGTGTACGTTTGGGGCTTTGCCGATCGGCCGGGAGTTGGCGGGGACCTGATCCCAGCTTACGTACCAGAAACTAGGGCTAGAGCGTTGACGGTCTTGCGCACCGATGCTATACTTCAGTTGGGTAAGCGAGATAAAGGTGAATGTCAGGAAAGGACTAGGTTGTGATGGATACGCTGAGTCTGGCCGACATCCTTGACGATTTACGCGCGGCGGAAGAGGGCCTGCACAAGTTTGAACGCCGCTATTGGATTAGCTCGGATGATTTTTATGCCTTGTACTCACGAGGCGCACTCGACGATGGTGAGAACTCCGCAGACCTCGCGGAATGGGCCGGGCACTATAAACTGAAACAGAAACGCGAGTCTTCCCTGGCCCAGATCTCCAAACAGCGACTCGATCACCTTCGCCAGGACAAGAACCAGGAGAACATCCGCCTGCTCCCCGCTGAGCCTTCGCTGCGAGTCTCTTGATGTCCTTTTCACGCGAAGAATACGAGAACCTGCTTTATGCTTTGCCTAGTCTGCATACTGAGGTCGCCGGTTCTACGCTTCGCCTCTACGCCAATAGTGCGACAACAGCGCTCGTGCGCGGCATTGTACGGTTCAACAACGGATTGGAACTACACGTTTTCGAATATCTCGATCTGACCGACGGTGAATTGCTCGACTATGCCTATGAAGTAATTCGTGGCGGCGAAAAGATTAGATGGTACGATTCGCAACCCCACCCTGAAGACGCGTCATTACAGGAGACCTTCCCCCATCACTATCACGAGGAGCCGGATATGAAGCACCACCGCCTTCCGGCGCACGGCATTTCGTCGATTGTCCCCAACTTGCCAACCCTGGTATCCGACTGTGTAGAATTAGGGCGCTGAGGGGGACTTGCGTCCGGCGCGCGCTGTCTACTGTTTTCCCTACAGATAAACGACTTGATTGTTTGGCGAGGCTATGTCTGGAAGAATCCTTACCGGCGGCCAGAATCCAAACGGTACCGGTGCTCAGTCGGGCCGCCGGCGAACGCGGCATGAGAAACCGACCCCTCTCGTCAGAGAGGGGTTTTGATTTTGGCGGCTGCTGTTGCGGCGACGACCTAGAAGCGATGCAATGGTTCTCGACGAAATAGAATCAGACATTGAGTCGATTGCGAGAGACTCTACTCTCTACGACGAAGCGAATCTTGGCCGCAGGGTTCAAGCCAGCGATTACATCGAGTTCGACATCATCGAGCGGATCGACCGACTGCTCCCTACGACTAAGCAACTGCGGGAATTGACCATACTGAAAAAGAATGCGGGC
>JAMCRS010000086.1:5402-6313 GCA_023380675.1 Chloroflexota bacterium | reverse complement strand
CTCACCACTTTCCATTGGAAGATCATGAGAGGGCGTTTGCGACGGCGCTCAGACGCGACGGGCTAAAGGTGGTCGTCGATCCCTGATCGCGGCGCGAACCGATCGGAATTGCATGATTCATCATCACGGAGGCTGACATGGCAAAGCGCAAGTATGCGATCGGTGTCGATTTCGGCACGGAATCCGGCCGCGCGGTTCTGGTCGACGTCGGCACGGGGAAGGAAATTGCGACAGCCGTCTACCGCTACCAGAATCGGGTCGTCGACGAGGCGCTGCCGGTCTCGGGTGCGCCCGTCCGGCTGGAGCCAGACTGGGCCCTGCAAGACCCCGAAGACTATATTCGGACGTTCAAGCGAACGGTCCCGGCGGTCCTCCGAGAGAGCAAGGTCGACCCCGCCGACGTGATCGGCGTGGGCATTGATTTCACGGCGTGCACCATGCTCCCCGTCAAAGCGGACGGCACTCCGCTCTGCAACCTCCCCGAGTACCGGCGTCAACCGCACGCCTGGGTCAAGCTGTGGAAACATCACGCCGCTCAGCCCGAGGCGGACAAGATCAACGCGACCGCGCGACGGATGAACGAGCCGTGGCTGGCGCGCTATGGCGGCAAGATATCGTCCGAATGGTTCTTTTCCAAGACGCTTCAGATATTGGACGAGGCGCCCGAGATCTACGCGGCCGCCGACCGGCTGCTCGAGGCGGCAGACTGGGTCGTCTGGCAGTTGACCGGCGAGGAAAAGCGCAACTCGTGCACCGCCGGCTACAAGGCGATGTGGTCCAAGCGGGACGGTTTTCCGGCCGACGCGTACTTTGCCGCGTTGGACCCGCGCCTGGAGCACGTGGTCGATCAGAAAATGTCTCGGCACATTAACGATCTGGGCGAGCGCGCCGGCGGCCTCACGCCGCAGGCT
>JAMCRS010000086.1:0-5303 GCA_023380675.1 Chloroflexota bacterium | reverse complement strand
GGCTACGTGGAAGACGGCATCATTCCCGGGCTGTTCGGCTACGAAGCCGGTCAGTCCGGCGTCGGCGACATCTTCGCCTGGTTCGTTGACCACGCCGTTCCGCCCGAATACCATGCCGCGGCCAGGAAGAAAAAACTCGACCTGCACAAGGCGTTGGAGCTGGAGGCGGCCAAGCTCAAACCGGGCGAGTCCGGCCTGCTCGCGCTCGATTGGTGGAACGGCAACCGCTCCGTCCTGGTCGACGTCGATCTGACCGGCATGCTTCTCGGCGCGACGCTGGCGACCAAGGCGCCCGAGATCTATCGCGCGCTGATCGAAGCGACCGCGTTCGGGACGCGCGTCATCGTCGACGCGTTCGACGACAATGGCGTGCCGGTGAACGAGCTGGTCGCGTGCGGCGGGCTGCCGGAGAAGAACAAGCTGCTGATGCAGATCTACGCCGATGTTACGGGACGCGAGATCAAGGTGACGGCGTCGCAGCAAACGCCCGCGCTCGGCTCGGCGATGTTCGGAGCGGTCGCGGCCGGCCGAGGGGCAGGGGGCTATGATTCGATCTACGAGGCTGCGCTCTGCATGGCGCGGCTCAAGCCGCAGACGTTCAAGCCGATTCCCGCCAACCAGCGCGTGTACCAAAGCCTGTACGACGAGTACGTCAAGCTGTACGACTATTTCGGACGTGGCGCGAACGACGTGATGAAGACGCTCAAGAGAATCAAATCGGATGCAATTCGCGGAAAGGACTCTCGCGATGCTGGAATCGCTGCGTGAGGAGGTCTGCCGGCTCCACGCCGAGTTACCTAAGAACAATCTCGTCACCTGGACGAGCGGCAACCTGAGCGGACGGGACCCTAAGAGCGGGCTGGTCGTGATCAAGGCGAGCGGCGTGCGCTACGAGGCGCTGACGCCGGAGAATATGGTCGTCGTCGACCCGGACGGCAAGGTCGTCGAGGGGAGCCTCAAGCCCTCTTCCGACACCGCGGCCCATCTCTACGTCTACCGCCATCGACCGGACGTCAACGGAATCGTGCATACCCATTCGACGTTCGCCACTGCCTTTGCCGCGGTGGGGCGCCCCATTCCGGTCTACTTGACGGCGATCTGCGACGAATTCGGCGGGCCCATTCCGTGCGGAGCGTACGCCAAGGTTGGAGGAGACGAGATAGGCCGCGAGGTGGTTCGCAGCATCGGCGCCAGCCCGGCGATTCTGATGAAGAATCACGGGGTCTTTACGGTCGGCCCGACCGCCGAGCTGGCGGTGAAGGCGGCCATCATGGTCGAGGACGTCGCACGCACGGTCTTTTACGGCCTGCAGTTGGGGGCGATCGACGAGATCCCGGCCGAAGAGGTCGCCCGAGCGCGTCGCCGCTACGTCGAGGAGGACGGCCAGCTGGGCCGGTGACGGCGCAGCGGGGGAACGAGAATGCCTGATCAAAATGACGAGCGGCTGGCATCGCTCGACTTACTGACACAGCCGCATCGACGCTTCAGTCCCCTGACCGGCGAGTGGATTCTCGTATCGCCGCATCGGACTCAGCGGCCGTGGCTCGGCCAGGTGGAGAAACCGCCGGCTGAATCACGACCGCAGTACGATGCCGACTGCTATCTCTGCCCGGGTAACGCTCGCGCCGCCGGCGCGCACAATCCGATCTACGAGCACACTTTCGTATTCGACAACGACTTTGCCTCGCTTTTGCCGGGAACGTCGGCCGGCACGCTCGACCGCCGCGGCCTCATCCGTGCGGCAAGCGAGCGCGGGGTCTGTCGCGTCATCTGTTTTTCCCCGCGGCACGATTTGACCCTGCCGGACATGCCGCTTGGCGAGATCCGTCGCGTTGTCGATACGTGGGTCGACCAGACCGCAGAGCTGGGTGCGCTCGATTTCATTCGCTACGTCCAGCTCTTTGAGAACAAGGGCGCAGCGATGGGGGCGAGCAATCCCCATCCGCATTGCCAGGTCTGGGCGGAAGAGCACGTTCCTACCGAGCCGGCCAAGGAGCAGCGGTCGTCGCAGGCGTACGGCGATGCCCACGGCACGTGCATGTTGTGCGACTATCTCGCGCTCGAGCTCGAGGCGGGTGAGCGGATCGTTCTGGAAAATCAGCATTATGTTGCGCTGGTGCCGTTCTGGGCGGTTTGGCCGTGCGAGACGCTCGTCCTCTCCCGCCGCCATGTCGGCTCCCTGACCGAGATCGATCCGACAGAACGCGACGGGCTGGCGGATATGGTCAAGCGACTGACGACGCGCTACGACAATCTGTTCGAGACTTCTTTTCCCTATTCGATGGGATTCCACCAGTCGCCGAGCGACGGCGCGCCGCACCCCGAGTCGCACTTGCACGCGCACTATTATCCGCCGCTCCTCCGCAACGCAACGGTCCGCAAGTTCATGGTCGGCTACGAGATGATGGCGAATCCGCAGCGCGACCTGACCGCCGAAAGGGCCGCGGCGCGGCTGCGAGAGGTGAGCGAAAAGCTCTATCGAGGACCCTAGTCGGCCGGCAGCCCATCAAAGGCAACCATGTCAAACCTGGAGAGCATTCAGAGCGAGTTCTTGTGGCGGTTTGCAGCGCCGCCCGAGCATGTCGCCCGGGCGCCGGGACGCGTCAACCTCATCGGCGAGCACACCGACTACAACGGGGGTTTCGTCTTCCCGATGGCGATCGATCACGAGGCGGTCGTCGCCGCTCGGCGCCGCTCCGACCGAATGGTTCGGCTGGTGGCACAGGACCTGGGGGGCGCCACCGTCGAATTCTCGCTCGACTCGATCGAGCGGGACGACGCCCAAAGCTGGAGTAACTATGTACGCGGGGTCGCCCTCGAGCTTGAGCGCGCGGGCGCTAAGCTGCCGGGGCTCGACCTGATGATCCACAGTACTGTCCCGGTCGGCTCCGGGCTGTCGTCGAGCGCTGCGCTGGAGGTGTCTTCGGCGACCGCGTTTCTCTCCTTCGTCGATTTTGACCTCAGCCGGGTGGACCTCGCCCTCATGTGCCAGCGCGTGGAGAACGAATTCGTCGGCGTCAAGACCGGCATCATGGACCAGTTCATCTCGGCGCTCGCACGCGCCGGTACCGCGCTGCTGGTCGACTGCCGTGCGCTCACTTACGAGCACGTGCCTATGCCCAAGGGCGCCGTCGTCGTCGTGTGTGACACGACGACCCGCCGCGGGCTCGTCGGTTCTGAATACAACGCGCGACGCGCGGAATGTGAGGACGGCGCTCGCCGCATGGGCGTGCCGTTGCTGCGGGATGTCTCGCTGGCGGATTTCGAGCGGTGGAAAAAGCAATTGCCGCCGATCGTCGCCAAGCGCTGCCGGCACATTGTGACGGAGAACGCACGCGTGCTGAACGCGGCAGCGGCGATGCGCTCCAACGACCTGGCAACCCTCGGCCGGCTGATGAACGAATCGCACACCAGTCTCAAGGACGACTACCAGGTGAGCTCGCCGGCGCTGGACGTGATGGTGGAGATCGCGCGGCTGCAGGAGGGCTGTCTGGGCGCGCGCCTGACCGGCGCAGGTTTTGGCGGCTGCACCGTGAATCTGGTCGCGGAGCCGGCCGAGCGCGCGTTCGTCGAGGGCGTCAAGCGGGAGTACCGGAAACGTCAGGGAGTGGAACCGCCGGTCTACGTCTGCCACGCCTCCCAGGGAGCGGGCGTGCTGGTCTAGACTAAGACGCCGGGGGTGCCGCTTGCGCCGGCCCGGGCTCGGCCGGTTCGCGTTTGAGAGTAAACTGGATCGTCGTCCCTCGGCCCGGTTTGCTGTCGACCGGGTCGATCGTCCCACCGTGGCTTTCCACGATCGCCTTGACGATCGCGAGACCCAACCCGCTTCCGCCGCTCGCCCGCGTGCGCGCTCGATCCGCACGGTAAAAGCGCTCGAAAATGCGAGACTGCGCCGGGTTCGGAATCCCCACCCCGTTATCGGTTACCGAAACGCGCACCGCGCCGTCCGCCCCTTGGATGCGCAGCTCGATCTTGCCTTGCTCGGCATCTGTGAACTGGATCGCGTTTGCGACCAGGTTGTAAAACACCTGTTTCAGTTGGTCCGCGTCGCCTCGTCCGGTCGTATCCCCTTCTGTTTTCACGTCGATTTGGCGTTCCCCCGCAAGTGGCTTGATCCCTTCCACGACCTCCCGGGCGAGCGCGGCCACGTCAACCGGCGCGAGTGTGGGACCGCGCTTGGCGTCCAACCGCGTCAACGTGAGCAGATCGGCGACTAGCCGCGTCAGGCGCTGCACCTCTCGCCGCATGCCGTGCAGCACGCGTCGGGACGTGTCCGGGTCGCCTTCCGGCGCAAGTAACAGCACCTCCAGGGACCCGCTGATCGCGGTGAGCGGTGTCCTCAGCTCGTGCGAGGCGTCGGCGACGAACTGGCGCTGCGTGGCAAAGGAATCGTCCAGTCGCTCGACCATCTCGTCGAACGCGGCGGCGAGCTGCCCCGTCTCGTCGCGCCGCTGAGGTAGGTTCACGCGTTGACTCAAGTCTCCGTCCGCGATCCGGCGACAGACGTCGATCATGACGTGCAGCGGCGTCAGTGCGGTTTGCGTCAGCCACAGACCGCCGGCGCCGGCGAGAACGAGCGCGAGCAGAACGCCGACGACGATCAACAAACGCTGCCGGCCCAATACCTGATCGACGAGGTCGAGCGAAATCGTGGTCTGGAGGACTCCGGTGATTGGCGAGTCAAAGCGCGGATAACGCAGTGGGATCAAGACAACGAGCATATCCTGCTGGTCGACGGTGGTCGAATAATACGCGGCGTAGCCCGCGTTCGCGCGCGCCAGCTCCGCCGGCTCGGGCGGCGGGATGGCTGGCCTCGTCGGGGATTCCCGTCCGTCCGCGATCAGCGCTCCGCTGCGGCTGAGCACGACGGCGGCGGTGTCCTGCCACGTCAGGTCGCGGGCGATGCTGCGGGCGACGAATTCGAACGGGGGTGGGTTCAGCGTCGTCGAAGTGATCGGGTCACGGGGTGAAAGCGCCAGCGGCGGCAAACGCGGCGCTGGCTGGGCCGGCGGGATCCAATGGCTGATGGAAACGTTCGCCTGAGCCTCCAGCCGCATCGCCGTCGAAGAGATCATAAAGTCGCGCGTATCGACGTAGAGAAACGTCCCCAGCGCGACGAGGATGGCTACCAGCAGACCCACGTAGAGGAACGTGAGGCGCAGCCGCAGCGGTAGGTTACTCCAGCGGGCGCGCATTAGTCCTCCTGCCAGATGTAGCCGACGCCGCGCATCGTCTGAAGCAATTGCGGCGGACGATCGCCCAGTTTGTCGCGCAGGTGTCCCACGTGCACATCCACCAGGTTC
>JAMCRS010000085.1 GCA_023380675.1 Chloroflexota bacterium | reverse complement strand
GCGTTCTCGCCCCATCCATTCGCACTCCACTGCTCGACATCACCCGTGCGCAGGCGCAGGCGCTCGAGGCGCGGCTGGGCGAAGAGTTCTGCGTCTACGTCGGCATGAAGCACTGGCATCCGTACATTGCGCAGGCGGTCGACGAGATCGGCCGCGATGGGCTGCGGCGGGTAGTGGCGCTGGCGCTCGCGCCGCACTATTCGCGCTATAGCATCGACGGCTATTTTGAGCGCGTGCGCGCGGCGATCGACAAAGCCGGCGTCCCGTTGAACGTCACGTACGTCGACAGCTGGAACGTCCATCCGCAATTCCTGCGCAGCATTGCCGAGCGAATGGAGGGGGCGAGAACGCTGTTCGGGAATCCGGCATGGTCAGAAATTCCGGTCGTCTTCTCCGCTCACAGCCTCCCCGAGCGGATTCTGCAGGTGAACGATCCGTATCCGCAGCAATTGCGCGAGACGTGCGAAGGGATGAGCACGCTGCTCGGGCTGACCGACTGGCGTTTTGCCTACCAGAGCGCCGGCCGCACCGGCGAAAAGTGGCTCGGGCCGGACATTCTTGACACGCTGAACGAGTTGGCGGCCGCCGGCAAGCGCCGCATGCTGATCGCGCCCATTGGCTTTGTCGCCGACCACCTCGAGGTGCTGTTCGACATCGACGTCGAGTGTGCCGAGCGCGCTCGATCGCTGGGCCTCGAGATGCGTCGAATCGAATCCCCGAACGCCACTCCCGCCTTCATCGCCGCCCTCGCCGCGATCGTCCACGAGTACGCGGGGCGGGGATAGCGAGCAATCTCATCGCCAGTTTCCTCGGCGATATGCTCGTCCTGCGGATTGCCGAACCAAACTGTGAGCGTGTTTCCAGCTTGGTCGTAGTATACTCTCACTTGGGCCATAGTCGCACCCCTTCCTTGATTGCCTCAGTCGGATACGTCGTCACCATGAAACTATCCCCGTCGAGACGTCGCGTCACAACGCAGACCCAACGTCTGAGTCGTTCGTACCTGTAGGACAGGTAGACGGCCGGGTCGCCCTTGCTCAGACGGATTTCGTCTGGATTCTGCAGCGTTTCTGGGACAGCGGCTTCACGTCTCTCCTCCGCTACGTTTCGGGGATCTTCGACCTAAAGGCGGAGGGGAGTCGCATCAAGGCGGAGCCAGCGGGAGGTCAGCAACGGACTTTGCAATAGCCGTGCGCTAGGTACTCACCCTGGTGATTGTACATATCGCGTAGGGGCAGCGCCTTGTGCCTGCCCAATTGTGGGCGACCACAAGGGATCGCCCCTACATGTGGGTAACCACCAGACTCACCCCCTTGACATGGAGGTGATTATCGGGGAAGATGCTCCGAAATGTGCGGGGGCGCTGCAAGTCGAATCTTGGGCCTTTTCGCCCTGAGGCGTTACCCCAGCTTTGCCGAGGGCGCTTTCTTGAGATGGCAGAATCGGGCGACTAGTGTTGCAGGTGAGCGCCTCGCGGTCCAAGGACCATGCCTCGATATGATAAACCCAGTCACCGTTGGATCGTATCGCTTGAGTCCGGAGTTTTTCGTAAGGACGCGGTTGGTCAACCGTTGCCTCCACGAATGTGCCGCGGCCTGCTGCGATGACGGTTCATGGCTCAGCCTCTACGAAGCGCACCATATCAAGCAGCATGCGCAAGAAATCCAGCCGTATCTTGAACAGCCTCTCGATTTTGACGCGTGGGATCTTTCTCGCCCGGCATTCCTTTATACTCCGGTGATTGAAGCTGATACCCCGCAGCAGCGCTGTTGGTTTTTTACGAGGGACCGGCGTTGTGCTTTGCACGCCCTCGCGCTTGACAAGAAGATTCCGTTGAGTTCAGTCAAGCCGTTTTTCTGTTCGCTGTTCCCTTTGACTCTCGTCGACATCGATATCAATCTGACGGAAATAGCCATTGACGCTAAAGCCTACGACACCTGTCTGACCACTCAGGAAAACGAAAGTTGGCTTTACGAGCAATTTGAACCGGACTTACGGCGGATTCTGGGTGAAGGATACTCTGAGTTGCAGCGTCAGTTTCCGCCCTAAACAGTCTCGTGCCTATGGCGCTGACGTAACAGGGGAATGGCTGGACGGCCTGCAGGCTTTAACCATTGTCATAGCGAAACCCGTTTTCTCGACGAAAACGGGTTTCTGGCATAGTCAACTATTCAAGGGGAAACGACTGAAGTTGGCGCACTCATCAAAATGGGGCTTCACCTCGCAAGCGGCCGGGCGAAAGCGACGGCGACCAAAGCATGTTTCCGAAGTGGCCGCTCCGGATTGTCGACCCGTGAAATGCCTCGTCGTGAATTACAGCTCGCCGCTTCAAGAGTCGCGTACGTGCCGCGTCCAGGCGCGGGTGAGCAACTGCGTCACGTGCCCACGGTTTCAAACGCAACCTGCAAGTGTGAAGGCTCGGGGATGACAAAGTTCAGCTTCTCGAACCCGATCACTTGACCCGATTTGTCTCTCATCAGAACGATCTCATCGCCGGTTTCCTCGGCGACGTGTTCGTCCTGCGGATTGCCGAACCAAACTGTAAGCGTGTTTCCCACCTGGTCGTAATAAACTTTCACTTGTGCCATATTCGCGTTCCTTCCTTTATTGAGTCGGTCGGGTAAGTTGTAACCAGGAAACCGTCGCCGTCGAGCCGTTTCGCAACCGCGCACACCCAACGGCCGATTCGTTCAGTCCTGTAGAACAAGTGAACCCTTGGGTCGCGTTTACTCAAGCGAATCTCGTCGGGTTTTCGCAGCGTCTCTTGAACCGCGGCCTCGCGACCCGCCATCACTGGATGTTTGATTGTGACAATCGCCTCCCAGTACACTCGCGAAACGCGCACGCGAAAGCCGATTGGAGTGATGACTTCAAAGAGCAGTTCGCGCTGCGGAGTATCTTCGCTAACGATGGTATTCTACCGCGATTTGTCCTCCGGGGAAAGTTCCGTTCGAATTTCAAAGAAGTGCTTCCGGAGGTGCTAAGAGATTCTGTCGAACCTGGTGCGTTCATTACTCGAATGTATGCGAGTACGGTTCGACATCGTTTTCGCTCATTTAGGCCAAACTGGCCGGAGTGATGCGAATTGCGGCTTGAAAGCCGACGGGAAAGCCAGTGCCGAAGCTGTTTGGAGGCAAAGTTCAGGCGCCGGCCCCAACGCCATCTGCCGGAGCCAGAGTGCTCCGGGGCAATTGCCCACGATCGGTGCAAGCGTTTCGACCACTTTGCGTAGGAGACCCCGCCGGGTTTGCTGAACCAGTACGCGAATTCCGGCCTTCGAAAGGGTCGCCGAGCCGCAAACCATAAGCGCCGGCTGTACCGCCCGCGGCCACGGCTGCCGCGGCATCGTGAGGAGCGGCCCGGCTGGAAGAGACGGCTGCCTCGTTCAAAACGCCGCCCAGCGAAGCCCAGTCCTGCACGACATACCAATCCTCTGCCAGAACACGTAAGCTAGCACTTGGTATTCTCCCCTGGTTTCGAGCCGACATATTCACGATTGGTAGTGATAGTACTGGTCACACTTGAGATTAGCGCGATTCCTTTTTCATTGTTTGTCCAAAGAACCGGCTACTCTCGGAATATACGGAATGATTCCGCGACGCAACGCTTCTTCTTGGAGCTCACGCGACGCATAGCGCAGGTCGATGATGAAGCCGTTGACTTGAATTGTCCATACCCGCGGATTCACGTCGATCAGGCTTGGCAATGTCCAGTGAGGATCCATCAAATCGATTTTGAACATCTTTTTGATCAAGAAAGACTTGCCGCTCGCGGTATTCTGGTTGACACCGAACAAACGACACAATTCCCTAACCGAGAGGTAGGGTTGCTGCGTCCTGTCGGAAAGGAAGTTTACTGCACCGATCGTATAGACGATGCCGCAGGCCCACACCTCCGGCTTGCCTCGCGCCAACGGCGAAGGGCGCTTGCGTGCGAGTGCACCTGCCAGCCGACGGCAGAGATCGGCATATTCCTGGTTGAGATGCTCTCTGCAGACGGCGTCCATAAGCAGGACGATGGCATCGTAAGTCTGGCGCATCTGTTGGGGGATCGATTCATGCTTGGACTCTGGCATTGATAGCTCCTTCCTAGCGTTGTTGGCGAAAGTGGGTGCACGAGCCCGGTGACTTGCGAGCGCCGCGACGTGTTCTGGCGTCCGTTTGTACCAGCGATCATTTAGAATCAGTTGCGACGTGAGAATCCGGCGGATAGTACGACCAGTTTCGTCCCGTGTCAAGCAAACAAAGGACCAGGGCACGGCGCGAGCAAGTTGTTCGGCGTCATCACGGCTCAGCATGCGCTCGTCTCGCGCAGTGGTCACATTGTATCCGCACGCGTAATAGTGTAGCGACGAGCGCGGAGACGTCTTCGTCCAGATATAGCTCGGCAAATAGCTTCACTTCTTGATGGCGGGATGAACCAGATGGTCGGGTACGTGGTTGGCTTCGATGTAGCGGTTGATCTCGGATTGATGATCGCTGTAATAGCTGAGCGCATCGAAGATCTGGGCGAGTTGTATGTGAGGCAGAACTGCAACATATACCTGGGGTGATGAAAGCCTTCAGGCGCTCGTACGCGCCTGAAGGCTTGTTTGCGCCGGCGCTCCTCCCCGTAGTCGATTTGAAGATCCGACCGGTTCTCTCTTTTGTGAACGCGGCCTACTCGTCGACTTGTTTGAGAGGTCGCTTGAGACGCAAATAAGCAGTCGACAAGCAACAGAGGGCCTGCGATTCACGTAGATGAAACTTTTGCTCCCGGCGCCCAGTTCGGGCCGATTTCGTGGGATGACTCGAAATCGCCACGTCACGTGACCCGGTCGGCGAGAAACGTTATCGCGATCGCCGCCGTCGAACAATAACCAATTTGCGCCTACAAGGAGGCACCGGCATGTTTGACTTTATGAAGGGCGGAAAAACCGCCTTGAAGCTGTCTCTGGATCGTCCGGTCGAGGGCGGGTTTTCGGCGACCCCGTACTACTTGGGCGAGACGGTCCGCGCCAAGCTGACGCTTACGAGCGAAAAGGAGATCAAGATTCAGGAAGGGCGAATCGCCCTCGTCTATC
The DNA here is from genome assembly GCA_023380675.1 of Chloroflexota bacterium. The sequence continues at coordinate 5,361 of JAMCRS010000085.1, read as the reverse complement.
ACGAGGAATACCAGTACCGTCGTGAGGTACAGAGAACGGATTCGCAAGGCCACCGCCGAATGAGCGTTGAGACCCAGTGGGAAACGGACGAGAGAGAGCTCAATCGCCAGGTCTTTCTTGGCGCAAGCACGATCCAGGCCGGGAATCAAACGTTTGACTTTGAGCTGCCAATACCGGTCGACGCCGCACCGTCCGCCAGTGCCGACATCGTCAAGATCGAATGGATAGTGAAAGCGACGCTCGATCGCCGAATGGCCGGCGACATCGAAGACAAGGTCGTCATTCCGGTATATGCGGCAGCGCCGGCTAGGCCGGCTTCGGTTGGAGTCCGCGGCGCTTGTAGCGAGCCGGGTGAGGCCGATCTGGCAATCTCGCTCTCGAAAGTGGAATGGATGATGGGGGAAACGGTCGCCGGTCAACTGCAGATCTCGCCCAAGAAGGAGTTTGATGTCACCGAGATCCGCGTCGAATTGATGCAGCGCCAAAGCGTCCCAAGGGACCAAGGGCATCAGCACGAAGCCACGATTGCGGCCAAGTTGTCCGGGGGAACGAAGCTCGTGACCGGGCAGAACCTCACACTCCCGTTCAATATCCGGATTCCGGTCCCTGCGCCGGCGACATTGACGACTCCGCATGGCACGCTGAGATGGTGGTTGAGAGGCGTGCTCTCTCGCCGGTTGCGCAAAGATACGTATATCGAAGAGGAGATCTTTGTCTATAATGGCCCTGGGCCAAAGTAAACGTCTGGCCGGATCTCCGCGCTGCCAAGTTGGGCCGCGAGGATTCAGGTTGTTACGGGAGCGTCTTTGGCTTGCCGATAAATGGGGTCATGGCTGCTGGTTCCAGTGACTCTTAGGGGCTAAGCTGTCGAGAGTCAACAGCCATCAAGGCTCATGTTCACGGAGAAAGTGCCGCTGCCAGTCAGAGGCTTGGTCGTTCGGAACGTCCGCCCTGGGATGAATCCCTCCGGTCATTTAGTAGCGCCCCGTGAGCGGGGCTGAGCCGGACTCGCCACCCTTTGTGGCGAGTCCGACGCCGTTTTGTAGCCCGCCGAACTCATCGGTGGGCGAACAGGCAGGCCAAGAGCTGGCTCGCCCGTTCGCTCGTCGGAGCAGGGCCCTCGATCTACTGCCCTGCCGAGCCCCCCTGGTTTGGATCTACGCAATGTCGCGCGTCTTACGGCCCGCTGCACAGCGTGTCAGACAAGATGCTGATCGCGGCGATTTCGCGATTACCGACGTAGACTCGATGCAGGGTTGGATTCTGGGTCATGCCGAACGGATCGGTCATCGGAACGGTCGTGCAGACCGTGTATGTGGTCGGATCGACGACCTGGAGTTGATTGTCGTCCGTCGCCGCAACGTAGAGCATTCCGTTCGTTTGGCTGACCAGGAGCGTTCCGCCGTCATCCGTGTTGCCGATTACTCTTGTAAGCGTGAGCGTCACGCCGCTGCTCGTCGCCGCGTACACCTGTAGACTGCTGGCGTTCGCATAAGAGGGTTTGTCGAACGCCACCATCACGTAGACCGCGTTTGTGGCGGGATTGGCCTGGACGAAGAACGGTACGCCGCCCAGCGCTTGGTCCTGGATGCGGTGTGCCGGGATGACGCTGATATCGAACACTTGCAGGTCAAATGCGTCGCGATTGGTAACGTAAAGCTGATGCAGCGCTGGATTCACCGCGACGCCGAACGTGCTTGCGTTCGTCGGGATGCAGTCGATCAGCGTATTGGCAACCGCATCGATTACGGCGACACGTCCCATTCCGTAAAGAGCCACGTAGACTCGATTGGTGGTCGGGTCCGCGGCGATATTGGCGGGCATCCCATCGCAGATTCCGTTCAACTTGATTCGCTTGATCTCAGTCATCGCCACGGCATCGATCACTGAAACGTTCGCACCGCCGCTGTTCGCGACAAAGACACGGTTGTTGGCCACCCCCACACCCCAGGGTCTATTGTCCACGGGGATGTTTTTGAGGACCGTTTGGGCGGTCTCGTCCAGGACGACCAACGATTTTGTGTTCTTGCTCGCAACGAAGAGGCGGCCAAGGCTTGGCATCGAGGCCATTGCCTTGGGCTCTGGCACGGGGGCGGCGAAGAACACCGCCGGCCCGACCGGTCCGCCGGCACGCAAGCCGGGCGTGGCGGGCTGCGCCTGGATTGCTTGCGCGCTGAGCACCAGCAGCGCGCTGCCCAGAAACAGCAGTGCCATCCTCAAGATGTGGTTCTTCATCGTCCATCTCACTTTCATCGACCGTTGGGACGTCATGTCCCAACTGGGGGTTTGAGCCATTCTTGAATTCGCCGTCGGAGAGTGGAAACACTAAATTGACATCACCTCCTTCGCGTTCGGGCTGGCCGATGCAGCCTGAGGGGAAACGAAAACACCTGCCTTCGACGTGTGCGTGCGCGTCAAACAGCAGGTGCCGAGACCCAGTGAAAACAGCGAAAGAAAGACTGGGATGAGATCGATGCAGCCCGAACTCTCATCGCTTTGTCCCCCCACAAAGCGAACAACGGAACCGGGCCGGTTTACAACCTATAAATGCAAATTCGGCAAAAACGCCTCCGCGGCCAAAGGACGCCCGGAGGCACATTACTCCCTAGTTCACGATTTATGTATTACAATTCTAACACGAGCATGCGGCAAAGTCAATGAGATGGCACGATTTGATTTCTGGTGCCCCTGGCTTCGCTTAGTGCCAGCTTGAATTGCGCAGGGAAATGGCGGACTATGGCTCCTGGCCGTGCAGCGTGGTTGGGGAATTAGTAGGGTCGGTTGGCTTGTTCGTGTAGTAATAAGGCAAGCTGGATCAAGGCAAATGGACACTGGTCGCGAATGTGCTCTTGCGCTGGATGCGAACGACTCTCTCGCCCCTTACCGCGACGAGTGTGTCGTCGACGATCCAGACCTTATCTACCTTGACGGCAACTCGCTTGGCAGGCTGACCAAAGCCTCGGCCGCGGCCGCCCGCGACGCGCTCGAGCGCGGCTGGGGGTCACGGCTCGTGCGAGCCTGGGGCGAGGGCTGGGCGGTAACAGTTGGCGCGACGGTGAATGTGATGACTCGCGGACTGGGCGCAACTGTCGGTTGCACGGCGGCACTCGGTCGAGGTGATGGAGCCGGCAAGAGCGAGGGTAACGGTTGCGGCGGCGACTTTGGCGATGCCGGCGCCGGCAGCGTCGCAGCACTAGCCGGCGAAGGCGGCACGGTCACCGGCGGAACGGAACGGCAGCCGGCAGCGTCGCAGCACTAGCCGGCGAAGGCGGCACGGTCACCGGCGGAACGGAACGGCAGCCGGCAGCAACCGCGAGCGCCAGGGCGAGAAACATTCCGCTCACGTTCTGGTTCTTCAATTTGTACTCCATTCGCTGCATTGCATGAGACCGGCTTTCCGACGTCAACTGTTCAACTCTGACCGTGCAATCGCTGGCGCACGTGCAGCACCACATCGGCGGATCCGTGGGCTGGCCGCCACGCCTCTATGCTCTTTGGCGTCTAGCATACGTGGGAACCGAACGACTCGGAGACCATCCGCTGGTGATTGTACACATCGCGTAGGGGTAGCGCCTTGTGCCTGCCCAATTGTGGGCGACCACAAGGGATCGCCCCTACATGTGGGTAACCACCAGACCATCCGCAATTGCCGTGCGTGCAGGCACGGTTGACTTGACAACGCGTTTGGACTAGAATGTCTACCGAACGATACTGAAACGGGCGATGAGGCTCGCCCCGTTTCCTCGGAACTTCTAAACCGTCGGACGAACGACTGATAGCCTCTACCTCGGCGCAAGCCAATGGTAGAGGCTATATATTTTTCGGCCGCGCTGCCTTCGCGCTTGGCTTGAACGACTAGGCGCGGCGACGTCACAGGACGCCGTCCGGCCCGTCGCCGCATGTTCGAGCGCGCGCATCGATACGCGCAGTCGGCTCGCCGATGCTGTGCGGCCAGAGGTCTCGGGGAAACAGTTCACGCGCGGACGAGAATTGCTCGGCTAACAGGCAGGTGCGGATATGGGTTTGAGCGAGAATCAACGCAGGGCGGTCACCGTTTCCTTGCGGCTTTTGGAGGAGCGTCTCGCCAACGTGGACCGAATGATCCACGAGGGCGAGCAAGGGACCTTGTACAGCCGCCCGGTGCCGTTTACGGTAGGGCAGGTCACGCAAATGGAGGCTCTGATCGCGGCGATGCGTGACGAAATTCGCCGCGTGGCAGCGGAATACGAATTGCCGAGCGAAGAGCAGAATGCTGCGCGCGCGATTGTGGGCGCGCTCGCGATGTCTTGGGAGAGCTTGGAAGAAGTACGCCCGCGTCGGCTTAGAAACTACGGTTCGGTCGACCCGGGTCTAAAGGAAACGCTGGAACCACGGCTGAAACACCTGATCCGCCTATTGTTTGATCTTCAAGCCACGGCGACCGGCGAGAGAGACTGACGATTCAACAATCCAATCGAACGAATTGGGAAAGTGGATATGGAAAAAGACGAAGAACTGTTCGCAGGGGCGGAACGGCGTGCGGTCACGTTCTCGCTCCTAGAGGAAACCTACCAGGAGTTTATGACCCTGTGCCAGGCGAACGGCTGGAGCGAGGAAGAAGGTTTGCCGACCGTCTTTGCGAACGGCATCGCCTACTTGAAGAACGAACGCGATTTCTCGCTTTGGAACGGTCAGGACCGCGACGCCGAGATGTTGCGTCTCGCCCGGTACGGCAACGACATGTATGCCGGGTACTCGATCATGAAGTTTCGCGCCTTCACCTATCATCAGGACATGCAGACACTCGAATTCAACGTAACGGGATTGCGGGGTTTGCTGGCGCTCTCCGAGGCGACCGTCGAGCGGCTGCGCGCCGAGAACGAGCGCCTGAAGGCGGACCTAGCCGCGAAAACGTGAGGTGATGGCTCAGCCGCTCACATTCGACGTCATCGTCGAACAGCCACGCGACGACGTAAACGAATACGCGTTCGATGAATCCACTAGCATGATTCGTCTGGAGCGCGTCGTGCGCGTCGACGCACCCGCCTTTGCCGATCGCGGCCTAATCGCGGGATCGGCGACGCCGCGCGGCGAACCGCTGCGTGCGTGGCTACTTTCCGATCTGCCGCTCTCACCGAACGCGCGCATCGCCGCGCACGCGGTCGGAGCACTGGAGTATACGCAAGGCGATCTCGTGGATCGGGTGATCGTCGCCGTTCCCGTCGCGGATCCGCGTTACGCGCGGATGAGTTCGTTCAACGATCTGCCCGGTCCGCATCGCGCCGCCCTCCAGCGGTTGATCGAGGAATCCGCGCGTTGGCACGACGCGGCGACGGCCGAGGAGTTGATTCACCTCGCGCGCCAGCGCGGGCGACTTGCCCA
>JAMCRS010000084.1 GCA_023380675.1 Chloroflexota bacterium | reverse complement strand
GGTGCAGGCCGGCCAGTGGTGGCAGGACGCCTGGGAAGAGCGTGACCTTGCCCGGCTCTGGATCGGCGAGGCGACCCGGACGCTGCACCTGCCTCCGAACACCGAGGAATACCTGGTGGTCGCCGCGGCTTCGATCGCCAAGTATTTTCTCAGGCAGCAGCGCGCGGTGGGGCTTGTGGGCTACGGACACCAGCACGAGATCGTGCAGCCCGATCGCGGCGAGCGACAGCTCAACCGGATACTCGAAGTTCTCGCGGTGCTGCGGGCGGAGGGCAACATCCCGTTTGCGCACGTGCTGGGCGCGGAGAGCGCCCGGCTTGGGCGAAACAATACGCTCGTCGCGATCACGCCCTCGCCGGAATCGAGCTGGATGCAAGCACTGCGACAGGCCAAGCGGCGGGGACTGCGAACGATTGCGGTGGTGGCCGACCGGGGCACCTTCGGCGGTCAGGGGGATGCGCACGGCGCGGCAGCGGAGCTAACCGCGAGCGGCGTGCCGACGTACATTGTCTGCGAGGGAGACGACCTTCAGACGGCGCTGTCGCGTTGAGCGCGCATTACCGCCCAACGGCATTCGGATACGAGAGTGCTTGTCATGCTGAGCCGCTCTTGCGAAGCATCTCCCGCGTCGCATATTGATCACCACCGTCGTCAGGATTGCGTTCCATGTTCTGGGTAGAACGCAAACCCCTTACAGTCGCGTTCACCCTCGGCTCAATCTTGTCAACGGCCAGCATTTTTCTCCTAGTCAAAAGTCGAACCGCATCTCGTTGTTCGGGAAGTAAGGAAAAACTCATATTCGAATACACTTCGGCCGCCCCACGTGTGGTCAGGTTCGATTTACGATTGTATTCGAGCTGTGATGCGTTAGGACAGCGGCGTTCACGTGAGGGTTTTTCCAGAGGCCGAATGAGAGGGCTTGAATCCAGGCAAGTTTCACGGCTTATCTTCACTCAGGTCTCATCCCAGATTAATCCCTAGGCGCGACAATGCTAGTTGGTTAGGAGCGGGATCGCAGATATCGATCATAGGGTCAACCAAACGACGATACTCGATGTGACAGACCGGTAATAGAGTGTCCCTTCTGCCGCTCACGGAGGCGATATGAACAGGCGAACGATTTCTTTGGGAACGATCCTGGGCATTCCAATTCGACTAGACTATTCGTGGTTCTTGATTTTTGCATTCCTGACCTGGGATCTCGCTATGGGTTACTATCCCGCCGAACTGGGCGGCGTGAACGCTTGGGTCTATTGGGCGTTGGGCGCAATCACGGCCATCCTGCTGTTCGGGAGCGTCCTATTACATGAACTGGGCCACTCGGTGATTGCTCGGCGCTACAAGATTCCCGTTCGTAAGATTACGCTGTTCCTTTTTGGCGGTGTCGCCGAAATCGGCGCGGAGCCGCCTAGTCCATCTTCCGAATTCTTCATCGCGATTGCGGGTCCGCTCGTAAGTTTTGGGCTTGCCGCATTGTTTGGTGTGGCACAAACAATCGTGGTCTCGCCCAGTCCCCTCTTCGTTCTGGCAAAATACCTGGCAATCATCAACGGCTCACTGGGACTGTTCAACCTCGTTCCTGGCTTTCCGTTAGACGGCGGCCGCATCTTTCGCGCGCTGGTCTGGGGCATTACGCGCAATTTGAACCGTGCGACTCAAATCGCCGCGAAGGTCGGCCGGGGAATCTCGTTTCTCTTTATCGCCTTGGGCATATGGCAGGTGGTCGGCGGGGATTGGGGCGGCCTGTGGTTTGTCTTGATCGGGTGGTACCTGCAAAGCGCCGCGACGAGTCAGTTGCAGCAACAGAATCTGTATGGGCTGTTCGCAGGGCATCGTGTGTCCGAAGCCATGAATCGCAGTTACGTTCTCGCCCCCGCCGAGATGACGTTGCAGTTCTTGGTCGACCACAATCTATTGGCATACTGGCAGCGCGCGTTCGTGGTGCAGAAAGGCGATGCAATCATCGGATTGCTGTCCTGGCATGATATCCAAGCCATCCCACACGCTCGTTGGCCGACGACCACAGTATCGCAGGCTATGGTTTCAATGGGACAATTGCATTCGGTCGGATCGGACACGGAACTCGGAGCCGCGGCGGAAGAGCTGACGTTGGACGGAGCTCCGTCACTGCCCGTCGTTGCCGACGGACACGTACTGGGTACCCTCAGCCGCGAAGATGTAACGTGGTTTTTGAGACGAGCGCATTTCTCACCGATCTCTTAAACGGGCCCCACGTGCATCTCACAAGTCGGCGAGAAAATTAAAGTGGAAGTGGACGTCCATGGAACTCAGGAGGCAAAACTGTGCAAAAGCGCTATATGGCTTTATTGACGTTTGCGATGCTGTTTGCGGTTCTAGTTGGCGTGGTTGGCGGAGGTGTGATGGGCGGCTTGACGGGATACTATGTTGCGCGATCCGCCGAAACTAGTTCCGCGCAGTCCAATGCCAATGTCCTGCCAGCGAAACCAGCGGGCGCGTCCATCCCCGTGACCGCGGCCAATGTCACGCTGCAGGAAGATTCCGCGGTGGTCGATGCCGTGAAACAAGTCCAGCCCGCGGTCGTGACCGTCGTCAATCAAATGCAGCCGCAGCAGGGCTTTCGCGGGTTGACCGTTTCGCCAACCGCATCGGGCTCCGGCGTAATTATCGACGCGAATGGACACATCGTCACGAATAATCACGTCATCGACGGCGCGCAGAGCCTGCAAGTCATCTTCGCGGACGGAACCAAGGCCGACGCCACTTTGGTTGGCGCGGACCCGGTCCTTGACATTGCGGTCATCAAAGTAAACGCCAAGATGCCGGCGGTCGCGCAGTTCGGCAACTCGGGCTCGCTTGAGCCGGGCCAAGTGGCCATCGCGATCGGCAGCCCGCTGGGTGACTATCGCGGCACGGTGACGGTTGGCGTAATCAGCGGCCTGAACCGAACGGTCGATACCGAAACGGGCTTGATCCAGACCGACGCGGCGATCAACAACGGCAATTCGGGCGGACCTTTGATCGATAGCTTGGGGCAGGTTATCGGAATCAACACGCTGGTGGTGCGAAGCTCGGGCAATGATAACGTGGCAGAAGGGCTGGGATTTGCAATTCCGTCGAACCTCGTCAAGGCTACTGTCTCGCAGTTGATTTCGACCGGCAGCGTCCAGCATCCGTATATCGGTATCGCGTATCAGCAGGTCGACCCGCAAATCGCGACCCAACTGAATCTCAACACGACGAATGGCGTCGTGGTCACGCAAGTCGATCCAAGCAGTCCGGCGGCTCAAGCCGGCTTGCAGGAAGGTGACGTCATCCTGGCGATCAATGGAGAGACCCTCGATCAGGATCACGTGCTGACCGGAGTATTGTTGTCGCACAAGCCCGGCGAGACGTTGAGTCTAACGGTGCTGCGAAATGGGCGTCAAATTCAATCCAGTCTAGTGCTAGGCACCCGCCCCTCAGACTCGCAGACAAATTCGAACGGCGCCATCGGTTAAGCATACCGTCTTTCGTGCAGAATAGAGGGCTCCTGCAGCGCCGCACACACCACGCCACCACCAACGTCGCCGGGACGCGCGAGTACGCGCCCGGAGACTCGTTCAGCCGAATCCACTGGCGGTCGACCGCACGCATGGAGCGGTTGATCGTCAAAGAGTTCGAGCTCGACCCTTCGGCGGATGTGTGGATTTTTTTGGACATGGAGCGCGCGGTGCAGGCCGGCCAGTGGTGGCAAGACGCGTGGGAAGAATGGCTCCGTCCTCCTTGGCACAAGTCGTCGTGAAATCAAGTGAGTGGTTTCCGGAATCGGCTTTCGGCGCGGCGAAGGCACAATTGACAAGAGTATCCCATTGCACTACAATGCATTGCAGAGGTGCGCATGGGACAGCAATTGACCGTTCGCTTGCCGGCGAACTTGGCAGAACAGTTGGAGCGCACGGCGAAACGCATGCGGCGCAACCGCTCGGATGTCGTGCGCTTGGCGCTGGAGGAATACTTGGCCGCACCGACGGAGGAACGCCCGATCGAACGGCTGCGCGACTTGCTTGGTCAGGTGGAGAGCGGACTACCAGATCTCGGCGAGCGTCATCGTGAGTATCTGGTAAAACGGATGCGCACCGCTGAGCTGCGCGGCGCAAACCTCACCCCCCCAAGGGGGCGCCATGCCCGTTGACCTACCCGTGTCCAAGGCCGCGGCGCTGTTGCTGGACACGGGCGCTTTTGTCGCCTTGGTGGATCGAAGTGAAAGACGTCATGCCGATTGTGTGGCCGTCCTTGAGGGGTGGGCCGGGCTACTTCTCACCACGGAAGCAGTCCTTACTGAAACCCTTTATCTTGTCGGCCCTCAGTGGGAGGCGCAGCGCGTTTGCTTTGAGTTCTTCCGCCGCGGCGCACTGAAACTGATCCCCTCCTCGTCGGTCAGTCTTCTCCGCGTCGCGGAACTCATGAAAAAATATCAGGATCTGCCCATGGACTTTGCGGACGGCACCCTGGTGGCGCTCGGTGAAGAACTGGACACGGACCAAGTTTTCACGCTCGACCGCCGCGGATTTGCCGTTTATCGCCTGCATGGCAAGAAGCCTTTTCAAGTCTTTCCCTAACGCCGCCACGTACACCGAACGTAATAGCTGCCACAGAGACGACGACGTGAATATAGCTCAGAACATCTCCAACTGGGCCCGTTCCTCCGACACCGGCGGCACGAGCCCGACCGCGAGCGCATGCACTCTCGGCTCAATCTTGTCAACTGCCAGCATGTGCTCGACCCTAGAAAACGCAAACCCTGGCCCGCTACTCGCGAAAAGTGAGGTGTTCGCGCCGCGCCTTGAGCCGCGACCAAGGTTTGATGCATGGACAAACCAGATGAACTGGATGAGGTCGGCCGACGCTTACGCCAACGTCCGATTGTCCTCTTGGACTCGGAATATGGCTGTGCGCCCTTCGTAAAGGCCAGTGCCCACCTTCCCTGTGACAAAATCGTGCGCCTGCGTCCGAATCTGTGCTTGTGGGGACCGCCGTCCCCATACAAAGGGAAAGGGCGCTATCCCAAACATGGGGCCAAGTTCAAACTGAAAGATCCCACGACATGGGCCGTGCCAGACACAACTCTGACTATCGAAGATGCCGAGTTGGGAGGTGTGAAACTGTCGGTCTGGCGCGGCTGGCATTTCAAGAAAGCCGCCGCCCACTCCTTCACCGTCTTGTGTCTGGAACGCCCCCACGCGTCTGGGACGCGGCGCGATCCGAAAGACCTCTGGGTGGCTTGGGTTGGAGAACTCCCGCCGCCACTCGCCGAATGGTGGCGCCTGTATCTGCGCCGCTTTGCGGTGGACCATTGGTATCGCTTTGCCAAAGGGCCGTTGCATTGGACGTTGCCGCAGGTGAAGACCCCCGAGCAAGCCGAACGCTGGAGTGATTTGATGCCGTTCATGACCTGGGAACTGTGGTTGGCACGGTCCGTGGTGGCCGATAAACCACTCCCGTGGCAAAAGGCGCAAACGGCGTTGACCCCGGGACGCGTCCGCCAAGGGATGGGCGGGATTTTGGCGCAGATTGGTACAGCGACGTGTGCGCCCAAACCCCCGCGGAAAAGCGTCGGGGTGGCCGAAAGGGCATTCACGGAAGCCAGTACCCCGTTACCCGATTGTCAAAAAGAGTCAGCCCAAGACGGCTTGACGATCATTTCTGTTTGTCCAAGTGCAGATTTATGGCCTCGGCAAAGCTGGGGCGTTCGGCATTAGTCTAAACTTAAGTTTTCAACATGTAGCGTTCAATAGGTCAAAAACAGTCGATCTGAGACGTTATCGCTTTCAAGTGTTTTCCCTTCCATTTGAAATCGTTTCAACATGGATGGACCGCAAGCGATCGTAACCTCTCGCTTGAACAATCCACTGGGAATGGGCAGGTCGAGTTGCACCGTTCCGGATCGTTTCGATCCGTCAATGCTCATTGCCACATAGACCCCTCTGACCCTACACCGATCGATGACTTTAAGTAAGTGCACGAGATCGAACGATTGAGCTTTGTACAGAATGGACTGACTATATTTGTACGGAGGGTCGCAGTAAATTAGGTCCCCAGGTTTCGCCATCTCCATCGCAGATTCGTACTCCATGCAATAGAACGCAGTTCCCCTAGTTCTCTGACGCCACTCATCCACGCGCCGCGAAAAGGCTCCGGGTGAGATCGGCTTATGTATACCGCACGGCGTTGACATATACCCGTCGGTCTGTCTGAAGCGGACCACGCCCCCATAGCAAGCGCGGGATAGGAACAACAGGTCGGCCCCATTTGGCCGTGCGTTGTATGCCGCCTTGACCTCCTCATACGTCTCGATCTTGCTTCCACGCTTCATTCGTTCCCATCGTTCGGAGTACCACTCTTTCAGAGTTTCGGGCGATTGCTGAAGCGTCTCCCATATTTCCATTAGAGGCTTGAAAGAATCGGAGCCTATTCCGTTCGTAGGAGCAAGTGTGCCTAAAACGCCCCCACTGCCAAGAAATGGCTCAATGTAGGTTCCGAACGAGGAGGGAAAATGAGATATTATCTCTGCTGCATAGCGCTGTTTATTGCCAATCCATTTGAGTAGAGGCGTGCTGAAAGGTTGAATCACCTGATATTTCAGCTCGGCAAACAATTGAGGCTGCACTATTCTCTCTCCAAGGTCGAAAGTACGGCCAATAGAGAATATCCTATTTTGGGATATATGTCAAGTTGCCTTATGATGGAGCTCATTCAAGGTCAATTATATACTTATCATGAACAAGAGCAATGTCAAGAAGCAGCGCGAGAAACTACAGGCTCACTTGCGGCAAATTCGGCTGGATGCTGGGCTCCGCCAAGTCGATCTCGCAAAGCGCCTTGGTCAACCCCAGTCATACGTCAGTAAATATGAATCCGGCCAACGACGGCTCGATTTGATCGAGATTCGCCAAGTTTGCGTCGCGATCGGAACTAGCCTGCAGGATATAGTTGATACGTTTGAGGACTCAATTAAGTGAAACCGAACGCGCGATTCTTGCGCCAGCCAAGGGAGTTCTGGGCAAACGTGCGCACTATTAGTCAAAAGGTCGGCTATACGGCAAAAGGCGAAAGCCAGATCAATGTTCCGTCACTCGACGATACTAGAACAGCACTGGGTAGACTTGGGTTATCCACCTTGCACATTGCGGACGACAGCAAAACAACAGAATTTGGTGAATTGCTAATCCAGTATTTCAAGTATCGTGCACGGATTCTGAATCGGTTCGTTGAACCACGACTAATGGATTCACGGCAGGCAAAAAAAGTATTCTCCGATTTGGCAGCCAGAATCTCCCCAAGCCATCCTTTTCCGATGAACAAACAAAAAGGGAAAAAGAGAACGCCAGCCTACTTTACTAGTATCGTGAACATGCTCATTGAAGAAAACACAAAAAGGTTTTCATGTGACTTTGATCCACACGAACTAACTACCGTGACCCGGAATGGCGTACCACTCCGCACGCTTGCACGTCGGGTCGACGGTGCTTTTCCGAGCGCTGTCAACCCAATTGCTATCTGGGAAATCAAAGAGTACTATAACACGACTACGTTTGGCAGCCGGGTCGCCGATGGCGTCTATGAGACTCTTCTTGATGGCATGGAAATAGAAGAATTACGTGAACACGAAGGCGTTGAAGTAAAACATTACCTGATGGTCGATTCGCACTTTACATGGTGGGTGTGCGGTCGATCATATCTATGCAGACTCATAGACATGTTACACATGGGATTTGTCGATGAGATATTCTTCGGGCGTGAGGTCTTAGAAAGGCTTCCGTCGGTTGTTAGCGGATGGGTTAGGACCGCACGCGGGCGGCGCGCATCAGCGTAACGGATGCGATCGAAGCGCACACGCAACGATCGCCGACAAATGTCATACCGCTCGGCCGAAGAGATCCCGCGAGCTAACCGTGGCGGACTTCACGCCTCTAAAACATCTCCAACTGGGCCCGTTCCTCCGACACCGGCGGCACGAGCCCGACCGCGAGCGCAAGCGCGTTCGGCTCGAGCTTGTCTGCCGCCAATACTTGCTCCACCGGGGGAATCCGCACGAAATCCCAGCCCGCCGCACGCAGCGCATCGGCGCTCTGAGGCAGGCGACGCACTTTTTCGCGAAGGAGTGCGACCCGTGACTCAGGTACGACCAGGTAACCACGTGCCGGCTCGGTCCGAGTGCCGGCCACGTCCCCAATGCGCGTTTGGTCGCGCCATACAAAGCCGTGAACGGTCTCGCCGCCAGTCTGCCACGCCAGGTCGAATGGGTCTTCGCCGCGTACGATCGCGTAATCCAAACGCGTGCCTAACTCGGCGATCAGATCCAGCGCTCGCGCTTTAGCCTTCACGAAATCTTCTTCGCGACGGCGCCACACGCCGTCTTGTTCGTCCGCGTAGGTCCGCGCGCACAGATCGATCAAGCCGGCTTCCGGCGTCAGGTCGCCCGGAAACGTCGCATAGATCTCGTCTTCCAGCTCGTCGCGCGAGACTGTGCCCCGCGTTTCAATCTTCTGCCGCACCTCCGACTCTACCCGCTCGACGAGCGGCGGATCGATCTCCGTCGAGCGCCGCAGCCACAGAAATTGTCCCGGACTCGTATAGTGGTCGAAGTCGTGCGCGTAACCTTCGCTCAGGCCGGCGACGACGGCGTTGTGCACGAGCCGGCCCGGCGGCGTCTTGCCCTTGAGCTTCGCAGCCTGTGACAACAACCCCTCCCGCATCGCACGCACGTAGGCGGCGTGGTGGACCCAGGAGTACGCCAGCGGCTCGCCGCGTCGCCGCAGCACGTCCGAGGCACCCGCGAGCGACGCCGCTCGAATCTTCGCTTCCACCGCTTCGACTCGCTCTTCGCTGCCGTTCGTATCCTCGCCCGGCGCGAACATGCAAGTGATCCTGTATTCGCCGCGTAGGTCGTCGAACTCTCGACGCGGGGTCTCGCCTTGCCGCGGCTGGAATAGGAAACCTTTCAGCTCGAATCGCGCGCCCGCGGCGGCGAGCAGCACCGCTTCGACGATCGGATGCCACGACTCTCCAAACGCGAACGCGATGTGGCCGCCCGGCCGCAGGGCTCGGGCGACCGCGTGCAGTGAGCGCACGAGCGAGTCAAAATACCATCGGCGCTCCCACGCGGCATCCTTCTTGGCGTCGAGAAATGGGATGAGCGGTTGGGCCGTCTCCTTGCCCAATACCCAGGCGCCCCACAGATAGCTGAGCGCCCAGATCGCCGTCCGCCGGCTCGGCAGCGCCGTGACGACGAGCGCGGTGGTGTTCGCATACGCTGCGAGACTGTTCGCGCTTTTTGCGCCCACGAATGCGGTAGGCGCAGCGGATTCGATCGCCCCCCGCGGCGATTCGGCCAGCTCGATCGCCGGGGCCGCGCCGGCCAGTTGACGCGCCGCGCTCTCGATCTCGTGCCACAGGTTGAATTCGACGAACTGTTTGTGCGCCGTGAGCTGCGCCGTCGTGTCCGGCGCAGCGTCAGAGTAGAACGATGTGCCGCGGTCGAGCAGGTGCAGCAAAAGGAGACGGAGAACGTCCCGTTCGGGGTCCGAGTAAAAGAGCGAGTCGATCTTGAGCGTTAGAGTGACGAGCGCGTAGAGGTTGCGCGGCGTATAGACCGCCAGCATCTTGCGCAGCCGCTCGGCGTGGAGGCTGCCGGCCGGCGCCACCCGCTCGAACGCCAGGTGATAGTGCATCCCGCGGGCGCCGTACGACTCGGACCGCTTGACGTCCTCCTCTGTCGCCGGGTCGTCCCGCGTCACGCCGCAGTGCACGCACGTATAGTGGCGCGCGATCGGACCGCTCCCGCGCGCGTGGACGAAATAGTCCGCCGCCGTCGACTCGCGGCAGGCTTCGCAGGTGGTCGCATAGAGCGCCTTGATGTGCACACGGAGAGGCGCGTCGTCTTTGAGCGTGTCCCCCAAGCGCGCCAGCGCCGCGTCGATCTGCTGCGCCGGCGGCCGCGCCGCCATCGTGCGCGCCAGCCACGCCCACCGCGGACTGCTTTCGACCGCGATCGCGCGCCGGCCAGCCTGGAGCGCCGCGCGCGCGACCATGTCCGTCGACGCAAAGGGATCGACGACGAGATCGCCCGGCTCCGAGAGCGCG
>JAMCRS010000083.1 GCA_023380675.1 Chloroflexota bacterium | reverse complement strand
GGATCGCAGCAGGTACTGCGCGACTTGGACCCCGGTCAGATTCTTCACATTTCGAACGGCGCCGTATTTTTTGTAGGCCGATTTGACCTTCCACTGGGCGAACATAGCCAGCGCGAGCGCCGGCAGCGCAAAGACGAAATACATCGGGTCGAAGAAAAACCCAAACGGAAACATAGGAATTGCCTCTCGAAAGCAAACGCGGAGCGTATGTTTAAAGTATACTCAAGCTAACAGCTAAAGTCAATAGGCGCGGACCCATTCGGCGCGCAGCGCGTCGAGATCGTCGCACGTCCAGTCCGGCTGCGGCGCCAACTGGCTCAGTTGGTCCGCGGTCGTTACGCCAGTCAGGACAAGGATTGTCTTCAAGCCGGCTCTCCGCGCGCCGTCGATGTCCGTATCGAGCCGGTCGCCCAGCATTGCGGTCGATGCGGCCGTAGTGTTCATCTTCTGCATTGCGATGTCGAACATGGCGCGTTCCGGCTTTCCGACGACGATGGGTGCAACGTCCGTTGCGGCTTGCAGCGCTGCGAGGATCGCGCCCGCGCCCGGAATGATCCCCTCGGCGCCCGGATACGTTTTGTCGGCGTTCGTGCCTATAAACCTCGCTCCCCGCCGGATGGCGAGCGTCGCCCGCTTGAGCTTGTCGTAAGTCAGGTCCCAATCCACCCCGGCGACTACGATTTGCGCGTCGTCGTCGACGAGCTCGAAACCGGCTTGTGCCACCGCATCCTTGAGGCCGTCGCCGCCGATCACCATCACACGCTCTCCCGCGCCGGCAATCTGCTGGAGGTAGAGCGCTGTGGCCTGGGCCGAGGTGAGAACTTGATCGCGCGACAGCTCGACCTGCATTGCCGCCAACCGCTCGACGACTTGATTGGCCGGCCGGGCCGAATTGTTCGTCGCGCTGATGAAACGGATCTCGCGGTCCTTCAGAAACTGGAAGAACTCGCGCACGCCGGGCAGCGCGCGGGCGCCGTGCCACAGCACTCCGTCGGCGTCGATAATCAGTCCGCGGATGGACGCAAGCGAGGGCGAAACCATCAGTAGGTACGGAGCGCGGAAACGACGATCGCTTGTAGGACCTGGATGATGACGAGCGCCACGATGGGCGTAATGTCCATCATGCCGCCGATGGGTGGGATGAGACGGCGGAGGGGTGCCAGGATCGGCTCGGTGATCTGGAATAGGATCTGTGAAATCGGATTATAGGGGTCGATCGGGAACCAAGACAAGAGTGCGCGCGCGATGATCGCGAGCGTCAATGCACTGAAGAATAGGTCGATGAAATTCACCAACAAGGCCATGGTTGTCTCCGTTGTAGTCAATTGCGTTCGCCGAAGATCGCGCGACCGATCCTGACCAGGGTTGCGCCTTCGGCGATTGCCGCTTCAAAATCGTCTGTCATTCCCATCGAAAGGTGGCGCCAGCCGCAGCCCGGAAATCGGCCACGCAGTTCGTCGCGCAGTTCAGCCAGCGCCCTGAAAAAAGGGCGTGCATCGTCCGGCTTCGTCACGATCGGCGCTACGGTCATCAGCCCTTGCACGTCGATGTGCTCGAGCGTGACGATTTCTTTGACCGACTGCTGCAGCCCGGGATCGAGCGCGCCGGAAAACCCGTACTTGCTCGTCTCGCCAGAGACGTTTATTTCGAGCAGACACGGAATCGTTCGGCCGATGGCGGCCGCTCGTTCGTCAACTCGCCGGGCGAGCGCGACCGAGTCGATCGAATGAATCAAATCGAACAGCCCGACGGCCTCTTTGGCTTTTCGGCCCTGCAAGTGGCCTACAAGGTGCCACACAATTCCTGGAGGCTCTCCTTGCGAAGCCGGCTCCAATCGGCGATTGACCTCGGGTATTTTGTCGCGCGCCTCTTCCACGCGGTTCTCGCCGAACTGGCGAAGGCCGCAGGAATATGCTTCAAGAACGGCATCGGCTGGCCACGTCTTGCAGATTGCGACGAGCGTGATCGAGTCCGGGTCACGCTTTGCCCGGGCAGCTGCAGCGGTGATGCGCTGCTGGACGGCGCGCACACGTGATTCGAGATCATTCATTCGCGACAGATGAGCGGCCGGCATTGCTTGGCAAGCGTGATCTCACACCAGGCACACGATCGCGCCAAAGCGGCCGGTCTTGGCGTTCTCGGCGCGCCACGAATAAAAATCGTCGACTCGATGCGCGGTACAGACGCCGGCGATCTCGATTTGGCCGACGCCAAGCTCACGCAATTGGCGCGCATTGGATTGCCAGAGGTCGAAATGGACGCTTCCATCCGCCTGTTCGATCAACACGTCGTCCGACGGTCGAAAGGCTCGGCGCACGTCGGCGGTGAGGTCTGGACCCACTCGGTAACAGCACGGGCCGATCGAGGGAGCGATTCCGGCGACCAGCTCGCCTGGCCGGGTTCCAAAGGCGTCCACCATTGCCCTCACGGACTTGCTCACGATCTTCGCCACGGTACCGCGCCAGCCGGAGTGCACGAGGCCGATGGCCCGGTGCACCGGATCGAACAACATGAGCGGAACGCAGTCTGCATACCTCAGCATGAGCGGGATTCCAGTCTGATTGGTTAAGAGTGCGTCGACGTCCCGGACGATCGTTCCCCGCTGCTCTCGGCC
>JAMCRS010000082.1:2921-4044 GCA_023380675.1 Chloroflexota bacterium | reverse complement strand
TGAGGCGGGGGCTGCGCGCAGGATACCGTGGTGCGCGAAGCCAAAAAATCGATCCACGAAGGCCAGCCGCGCTTGCTGCGATTGATCGGCAAGGGAGGCGCGGTCTCAGACAAGAGCGAGGGGGTCCTCGAATTTCCGATCACATGCCACAGCGGAGGGACGTTGGACATTTACATCGAGCCGGTTCTGCCGCGGCCGCAATTGGTCCTGCTCGGAAATTCGCCGATCGCGATCACGCTCGGCCGGCTGGCCCGGGTGCTGGGGTACGAGGTCGTGGATCATCTCGGCCAGAATGCGCGCGGCGAATTTCCCGACGTGGACGTATTCTCGAACGAGCTGGACCTTTCGACGCTGACGATCCGTCCGATCGCGTTCGCCGTGGTGGCGACGCAGGGACACGACGACGAAATGGCGTTGGAAGCGGCGGTGCGCAGCGGGATTCCTTACGTCGCCTTCGTCGCCAGCCGGCGCAAGTTCGAGAGTCGTGCCGAATTCTTGCGCGCCCGCGGCGTGCGGGAAGAGGAGATCGCACGGATCAAGGCGCCGGCCGGGCTCGACGTCGGCGCGGTGACGCCGGACGAGATCGCCGCGAGCATTCTGGCCGAGATGATCCAGGTGCGCCGGCAGCAGTTCGCTCCGCAGCGAGTCGAAGCCGCCCGCGCCGTCGCCGCCGTAGAGGAGATGATGGTCGAGGAAGCGCAGGACCTCGTCTGCGGCATGACGGTCGAAATCGCCGGCGCGCGTTACGTGTCAGAGTTCGCCGGCGCCCGGTACTATTTTTGCTGCGCTTCGTGCAAGACGTCTTTCGACGGCGAACCGCAAAAATACGTGACGGTCAATCCCAGAGCCTGAGAGGAAGCACGGATGCCAATCAAGATTCAAGGACAGGTCAGCGTCGACGCCCCGCGCCAGGAGGTGTGGGACTCGATTCTGGACCTACAGGTCCTCAAGAACACCGCCGCGCACGTGCCCGGCGTAGACGTGGAGCGGCTGGACCAGATCGACGATACGCACTATGAAGGGACGGCGACGAACGGCGTGGCCGCCGTCAAAGGCAAGTACGATGGAACGATAACGATTCTGGAAAAGCGGGCGCCTGAATTCATGCGAATGAAGGGCGAGG
>JAMCRS010000082.1:0-2911 GCA_023380675.1 Chloroflexota bacterium | reverse complement strand
GGCGAGGGCAAGGGAGGCGGCAACTGGACGAGCGGCGAAATATCGCTGACGCTTGCCGAGCAAGAAGGTAAGACCTTGATGACGTATGCCGGCCAGGGCAACCTCGGCGGACCGCTGGCCAGCGTCGGCCAACGCCTCGTTGACACGGTGGGCCGCCAGTTGATCGATCAGGGCACCAAGGTCCTCGCGGAGGAGATCGCAGCGCGGCATCGCGCCAGCCCGGGCGCGGCGACGGTTGAGTCGACATCGGCTGCCGCTGGCGCGTCCGGCCAGCTGGCCGCGGCGGCGGGTGCGTCTAACCTTTCGGCCGCGGGATCGACCGCGCAAACGAGAGGGATCTCCTCTCAGACCATAGCGGTCGTCCTCGGCGTGCTCGTCGTACTTGCGCTAGTGGTGTACTTTGGATTCCTGCGGTGACGGGCCATGTTTGAATCGATCGACGAGCTTGAGAACGCGCTGAGCGAGGGCCAGTACATCAGCGATCGCGGACTAGCCACCGCGATTTTTGTTGCGTTTCGGCTGAACAAGCCGCTCTTGCTGGAAGGAGAGGCCGGCGTCGGCAAGACCGAGGTGGCCAAAGTCCTGGCTCGGTTGGCGGACACGCGCCTCATTCGCCTCCAGTGCTACGAAGGGCTGGACATCAGCTCGGCCGCATACGAGTGGAACTATACGCGACAGGTACTAGAGATCCGGCTGCTCGAAGCGGAGGGAGTCTCGCGCGAACAAGCCCGTCACGACATCTTTTCAGAGGAGTTCCTGCTCAAACGGCCGCTCCTCCAGGCGATCGAGAACCACTCGGGACGTCCGCCGGTCCTTTTGATCGACGAGCTCGATCGCGCCGACGAGGAGTTCGAGGGCTATTTGCTCGAGCTCCTGTCCGACTGGCAGATCACGATACCGGAGCTCGGCACGGTCCACGCCAAAGAGCCGCCGATCGTCGTCCTCACTTCCAACCGGACACGCGAGATCCACGACGCGCTCAAGCGGCGCTGCGTCTACTACTGGATCGACTTTCCATCCTTTGAGAAAGAGATGCGGATCGTCCAGCTCAAGGTGCCCAGTCTTGACGCAGAGCTGGCGAAACAGATCGTCGCCTTTGTGCAAAAGCTTCGGACCCAGGACCTCTACAAGCTCCCGGGGGTGGCCGAGACGCTCGATTGGGCGCAGACGCTCATCGCCTTGAAGCAAGATTCGCTAGACGAATCCGTGATCAAAGACACGCTCGGCGTGCTTTTAAAGTATCAGGACGACGTGACGAAGGTCAGTGGGCAGTTGGGGAGTGATTAGTGTAGGTAGAAAATGGACAACCCATTCCTCCACAATCTGCTCGTCTTTGCCCGGCTGCTGCGATGGCTGGGAATTCGCGTTTCTCCTGAACAGGTGAGCGACCTGGCCGTCGTAATGTCGACGATCGGGGTCGAGCGGCGCGACGACGTCTACTATGCCGCGCGATCGCTCCTCGTGCGCCGGCGGGAGGACGTCGCTATCTTCGACCGCGCCTTTGACCTGTTTTTCCGAATTCACGGCAAACCGCAGCAGTCGGTGATCGATCCAACGCAGAGCCCGGTCAAGCGCGTGCTCAAGCCCAAGCCCATCGAGGCGGAGGCGGCTCGTGAAATGGAACAACGCGAGAAAAAAACCGGCGATGAGAACGATGCCCCACCGGAGCAGGACGAGGCGATGACATACAGTCCGCTCGAAGTCCTGCGCCGCAAGGACCTCTCGCAGTTTTCGCCGGAAGAGATCGATCTAGCGCGCCGGCTGATCGCGGGCATGGAATGGCGCATCGGCGATCGGCGGACCCGGCGGATGCGGTGCGCTCCACGCGGCGCACGCGTCGATTTCGCGCACCTGGTGCGACGCAACTTGAGATACGGCTCGGAGCTATTCTACTTGCCCAAGCGAGAGCGCAAACTCAAGCCGCGTCCGCTCGTCGTTCTGGCCGACATCAGCGGCTCGATGGAGCGCTACACGCGCATGGTGCTGCACCTCACGCACGTCCTGACTCAGCAAGCCCTTTCACCGCGCTCGAACGGCAGCGTCGCGGGGGTGGAGGTGTTCGTCTTCGGCACTCGGCTGACACGCATTACAGCCGACCTCCGACGGCGCAGCGTCGACGACGCGCTGGCGCGTGTCACCCACCGCGTCGCCGACTGGTCAGGTGGGACCCGCATCGGGGACGCGATCAAAACCTTCAACTACAAATGGGCGCGGCGAGTGCTGCATTCGGGCGCGGTCGTGCTCGTCATCAGCGATGGTTGGGATTGCGGCGACCTCGAGACGCTGAGGGACGAAATGGCCCGGCTGCAGCGGAGCACGTTTCGCCTGATGTGGCTTCATCCGCAAATGGGAAAACCAGAGTTCGAGCCGACGACGCTGGGATTGAAAGTTGCCCTCCCATTCGTCGACGACCTTCTGCCCGTGCACAACCTGGTGAGCCTGGAACGGCTCGTGGCCGCTTTGTCGTCGATGGGCGCGGCGCGTCCATTGCGACGGCAGCGGCCGCGTGCTGCGGTTCCGGAACGACCGGCCGATCCGAGCGTCCAATACATGCCGTTCCCGCAGATGGGGACGAGCGATTACGTGCGCCGGACCATGACGATGCGGACGACGAACGGCGTCGTCGATCTGCGCTACGAGGAAAACCCGGACGAGCACGCCGGAACATAACCCGTCAGGTTAAGGCCGCTTGGCCCGCCACACTTAGTCCGCGCCACGCCTGCAGAAAGGCCGAAAGACTTCGGCCAGAAAAACGACGAGCGGTCGTTTCCCCACAGCTCTCTCAGTTCTTCCCGCTTTAATACCACGGTTCGGAATGGCAGGCCGGGAAGGCGCCTTCCCGGCCTGCCATTCTGTGTCATTACCGTAAATTTCTGCAGAATCGTACGTGAAAAAACCCGCAAATCTCCCC
>JAMCRS010000081.1:345-2741 GCA_023380675.1 Chloroflexota bacterium | reverse complement strand
GTCCGGGCCTCAGCCTAATCGGAGGGATCATGGACCGCATGCTTCGCTTGCTTCTCATCTTCGCCCGCCTCTTCGTTGGCAGCATGCCGTCATAGACACGACAGCGAGGAACGTCGCGAATTTCGCCTGATCGCAGCGCCTCTCGATACTCAACATATATCGGCAATACACCAGCTCGCATTAGCACTCGTCGTGTAATCCGGAAAAATCGCTCGCTAGGCTGGTAAGCGGTGTCTTAGGTACTAGCGTAATCGGAGCTTAGCGCCGATGCGCTTTAGGGATGAAGAAACCGGTATCGTTTACGAAGACCGTTTGCGCCGGATCGATTCGTGAAAACTATTGTCTAAGGCGTCGGGGAGACGAAGATGGAGAAAAGAGCCGAAGACAAAAGCGCGTGCCTTACATGCGTTCACCTGCTCCCAACCGGGTGTGAAGCGTTCCCTCAGGGGATTCCGGACGAGATATTTTGGTACGGAAACCCGCACAGCGAGCCGTTTGCGGGAGACGGTGGGGTGCGATATGAAGAAGATCCAAACCCCGTCTGGCCGCCGCCGGGTCATTTGGAGAGATACCGCGCGGCCGAAAAAGGTGCGGTTCGCAAGGCCGCCTAGCGCGCGATTCGTGGCGTGTTAGTCAACCAGCCGGGATGCGAAGCTCTCGCCCTCCACCGGGGCGTCGAAGCCCATCAAGCCGGCGATCGTCTTCCCTAGATCCGCATGGCTTTCTCTGATCCCGAGATCGACCGCCGCGGTAAGACGCGGTCCGGTAACCAAAAGGGGCACGTACTCCCGGGAGTGATCGGTCGAGGGGGTGGTGGGGTCGCACCCATGATCCGCCGTTATGAAGAGAGCGTCGCCGCTCCTGAGATCTCGAAGCACCTCGGGTAGGCGCCTGTCGACAGCCTCGAGACCCTCCGCGTAGCCTCCGACGTTATTGCGATGGCCCCATACCGAATCGAAATCGACGAGGTTGGCGAAGATGATGCCGTCCGTAACGCTCGACATAAGCTCGGCGATTCTATCCAGCCCCTCCATGTTGTTCCCGGTCTTGATGGACTCGTCGATGCCGCGCATCGTGAAGATTTCGCCGATCTTTCCTACACCGTAGACCTTGTGCCCCGCTTCCCGCGCGTAATCGAGAACCGTCTTACCTGGGGGCGTCAGAGAAAAATCCTTGCGTCGGGGGGTTCTTACGAAGCTGCCGGGGCTGCCGGCGAACGGACGGGCGATCACTCTGCCGACCGCGTGTTCCCCGACGAGTATCTCGCGCGCGATGCGGCAGATTTCGTAGAGCCGCCCGATCCGTATGACATCCTCGTGAGCCGCGATCTGGAAAACCGAATCGGCCGAGGTGTACACGATGGGCCGGCCCGTTCGCATGTGCTCCTCACCCAACTCCTCGATGATTTCGGTCCCCGATGCCGCCTTGTTCCCCAAGATTTCGCTTCCTATGAGCCGCTCGAAACGCTCGATAATTTCCCTGGGAAAACCGCTTGGATACGTCGGGAAGGCGGTGGAGAGCTTTATTCCCATCATCTCCCAGTGCCCGGTGGTCGTATCCTTCCCCGGCGAAAGCTCGCCCATCTTACCGTAGCACCCCTGAGGTTCTCCGGCACGGGGAACGCCGGCGACCTCGATGATGTTGCCCAATCCGAGGGCTCCCAGGTTGGGAAGCTCGAGCCCACCCACGGCTGCCGCGGTATTGCCGAGAGTATCGCTTCCTTCATCCCCGTACTCTCGAGCGTCAGGAAGAGCGCCGACACCGACGCTGTCCAGGACGATGATGATGGTTCGATTGATCATTGGTAGCACTTCCTTGCGTAGCAGGTGTCGATGTACGACCGCAGACCGCCAAAACGCGGGCTTCCCTGGTGCGCCTCCAACTTGTTTTTGCGCTTGCCATCGCGAGCCCTGCCTTTCAAGGGCGTGGCGAGCCCGCTATGCTTGGCTTGCGGTACGAGTGCTCCCGCCTCGAGATTGCCGCGTCGGCCAAACGGCGCCCTTCCCGCAATGACCCCATCTTCGTTTCTTCACCGATAACCGGTGCGGCCGGTGAGTCGCTCGCAGTCGCCTTGTGCTCTCCTCTTGATGTATGAGTTGGCGGGCGCTAGCTGCCTTGCGGCCGCCTGCGGTCGGCCGCCGGCGGCCGACGCCGTGCTCTCGGATGCGCCGATTCATACACCTTCTGCAGCCTCTCCTTGGTTATGTGGGTGTAGATTTGGGTCGTCGAGATGCTCGCATGACCCAAAAGCTCCTGCACGCCACGCAGGTCGGCGCCGTTTTCCAGCAGGTGCGTGGCGAAAGAGTGACGCAGCGAGTGCGGATATATCTCCTCTATGCCCACGGCTGCCGCCGCCTTTTTCACCGCCGCCCCACCGCTCTGGCGGGACAACCGCC
>JAMCRS010000081.1:0-335 GCA_023380675.1 Chloroflexota bacterium | reverse complement strand
TTATCTTCGCGCGTGACTGCCTCGAGCGCGCCGATGGAAAATCCATTAGCAGTTTTGCCGGAAATTTTCGCCGCTCCCAGAATTGTCGCAAACTGCGGCGCGTCAAGAACATAGCCGCCGGGCGCTTATCGCCCGCCAGCGCCGGCCGCCCTTTTCGCGAATATTCGAGGATGGCGTCGACCGCGAAGCTTCCCAGCGGAACAACCCGTTCTTTCGAGCCCTTGCCAAAGCAGCGCACGTATCCGAGCGCCAAATCAACATCACCCAGATCGAGGCCGACCAGCTCGGAAACTCGAAGGCCCGAGCTGTAAAGCGTCTCGAGCATGGCGCGGGCG
>JAMCRS010000080.1:5098-6245 GCA_023380675.1 Chloroflexota bacterium | reverse complement strand
CCTCGTGAAGATACCGCCCGACTTGATCGACGTGGCCGTACTGCTCGAGCCGTTGACGACCGTCGAAAAGGGACTGTGGCAGGCGTTCAAGATCCAGCAGCGGATGGTGTGGGACCCACGGACCGCGGTCGTGTTTGGCGCCGGGACGGTTGGACTGTTGGCGTCGCTGGCGCTGCGAGCGAGAGGACTGCAGGTGGCCGTGGTTGCAAGGTCGCCGCGCGGCACGCTCAACTCGCAGATCGCGCAAGCGGCGGGCGCCGAGTACATCTCGTCGCAGGAACTGCCGGTCGACGATCTGCCAAAGCATCTCGGGCGCATCGACGTGATCTTCGAGGCGACCGGCTCCAGTCTCATCGCCGCCAAGACGCTCGAGATCCTCGGCACGAACGGCGTCTCGATTCTGTCCTCGGTAACCGGCGGAAGCAAGACCGTCGATTTTCCAGCCGACAAGGTCAATCAACGCATGGTGCTCGGAAATATGGTCGCATTCGGGACGGTGAACGCCAACCGACGCTATTTCGACATGGGGGTAGACAGTCTGGCCCAGTTTGAAAAGCTTTGGCCCGGGCTCTTGGAGCGTTTCATCACCCGTCGCGTCCCCTTCTCCGATTTCACGGTCGACGTTCTCGACGATCGCAAGGGCGTCAAGACGACCATCGAGCTGAGTGACTGAGAGGCGAATCATGTCGCATACCAGTGTTACCGTATACGGCGCATATTGGTGCCCCGACTGCCGGCACTCGAAAAAGTTCCTCGGCGAACAGATGGTGCACTTTAACTGGGTCGACATCGAACAGGACGAGGCCGGGCGTGCGTTCGTCGAAAAGATCAACAACGGCAAGCGCATCATACCGACGATCGTCTTCGAGGACGGTTCGTTCCTGGTCGAGCCGTCGAACGCCGACCTGGCCAAGAAGTTGGGGCTCCAGACTCAAGCGCGGATGAAGTTCTACGACCTGATCATCGTGGGAGGCGGGCCGGCGGCGCTGACCGCCGCGATCTACGCCGCGCGCGAGGGACTAGAGACGCTCGTCGTCGAGCGGAGCTCACTGGGGGGCCAGGCGAGCATCACCGAAGGGCTGGAAAATTTTCCCGGTTTTCCGGAAGGGTTGAGCGGCGCAGAGTTCGCCGAGCGGATCGTGCGGCA
>JAMCRS010000080.1:4568-5088 GCA_023380675.1 Chloroflexota bacterium | reverse complement strand
CCTCGACCCGAACAGCGTGAAAAACGGGCTCGGGCAACTTGTGCTCACCCTGGTGAAATTGCTGCATGAACTCCTGGAACGGCAAGCGATCCGCAGAATGGAATCAGGGTCTTTGACGGACGCGGAAATCGAGGGCCTGGGCACGACCATGATGATGCAGGCGCAGGAGATCGACCAGGTCCAAGTCGCCGACGAGTATCGCGTGGTCAGAACGACGGACCAGAGCGTCTACAACGCGCGGGCGGTGCTGATCGCGACGGGTGCGGACTATCGGAGGCTGGGGGTCAAGGGAGAAGAGGACTATATCGGGGCGGGGGTCCACTTTTGTGCGACGTGCGATGGGCCGTTTTACAAGGGTGCCGATCAGCTCGTCGTCGTCGGAGGCGGAAACAGCGCGGTGGAAGAGGGGATATTCCTGACCAAGTTCGCAAAGAAGGTGACGCTGGTGGTGCGCGGGCAGGAATTGAACGCAAGCAAGGTGGCGCGCGACAAGGTCGCCGAAATGGCATCGATGGAGGTC
>JAMCRS010000080.1:470-4558 GCA_023380675.1 Chloroflexota bacterium | reverse complement strand
AATTCCGCGGGAACGGCAAGCTGAAAAGCGTGGTGGTCCGGAATGCGGCCACCGGCGCGACCGAGGAATTACATCCGGCGGCCGCGTTCATCTTCATCGGCTTGAATCCCAACAGTGGCCTGGTCAAAGACCTCGTCAGGCTGGACCCCTACGGCTACATCGTCACCGGACACGATCTCGTGCACGCGCCGGGAGCGCAGACCGGGACAGGGGCCGGGCACGGCCGGATGCCGTTTGCGATGGAGACCAGCATCCCGGGTATTTTTGCGGCCGGCGACGTCCGCGCCGGGTCTACGAAGCAGGTCGCCAGCGCCGTCGGCGAGGGCGCGAGCGCTGCGATCGCGATCAGAGAGTATTTGAAGACGGAATAGGTTTTCACGACGACTCGCGCGACGGAAGAGGGGGGATGTCGGCCGACGCCGCCCCTTGGGCCGCAAAGACGTCAAACCGATTTGAGATAGCAGGAATCCTGGGAATTGACTTACATTTCGGCCAGTGGTACAAATGTTACAGATTGGGATATCTGGAGGGACCGGCTTTTGCCAAGTCACTTGACAGCGCTTGCCGACCTCGATGGAGCGACCATTACGCCCGGCCAATGGCCGGGCTTCAGAGATGCTCCATCGCCCGGCCCCCTTTCCCCCTCCGTTTCACTTTCCCGCAGACCCCGCGGGACTCAAAGTGCGGGGCGGGGATCTTCGACCTAAAGGCGAAGGGGGAGTCGCGTTTGTGAGAGGCGCCAGCGGGAAGTCAGCAACGGACTTTGCCGCGTGAAATAAAGCTCCGCCTCACGCAAAGGCGCAACGAGTCCGCGGTTTCCAGAAGGAAGGCGAGCCACATCTCTCGGCAGCAACGCTACAGTTTGAGTCAAGCGACTCGGCACGAGCCGTAAGCACGTCAAGTCTTGGCGGGGATGGCGTAGGATGATTGCGCGCACCCTCGCCGGAACTCTCGTCCGGCGGACCGACATCGGTCCGCATCACACGCATCGCTCGAGGTAGTTTATGCCGCGTGACCTTCCAGTCGGCAACGGCACGTTGCTGATCAATTTCGATACGCAATACCAACTGCGCGATCTTTACTACCCGCACGTGGGCAAGGAGAACCACTCCACGGGCGGACCGTTCCGCTTCGGGGTCTGGGCGGAAAACAATTTTCGCTGGATCACCGACGACAAGTGGACGCGCCAAATGGACTATGAGCACGACACGCTGGTCTCGCGCGTGGCCCTAGCCCATCCCGATCTGTCGCTGCACCTGCTTTGCAGCGACGCCGTCGACTTTCATCAGAACCTTTACATGCGCCGAGTCGACGTCGCCAACGACGCGCCGCGCGATCGGCAGGTCCGAAAGTGAAGTGGGAGACACGGCGTACTACGAGCCGCAGCGCCGCGCCATGTTTCACTACAAAGGGCGGCGGTGGTTTCTGATCAACGGCTGCCGGGCCGGAGAAGAGCCGCAGGTCGATCAGTGGGCGACCGGACTCAAGGAGATCGAAGGGCGCGAGGGCACGTGGCGCGATGCGGAAGACGGCACGCTCGGCGGCAATCCGATCGCGCAGGGCTCGGTGGATTCGACGATCGCTTTGCACGTCGATCTCAAGGGGGGCGAGACCAAGACGCTCTACTACTGGATCTGCGTCGGCGACGATTTCGAGACGGTCACCGAGACCAACCGCCTCGTGCGGGAGCGCGGCCCGCAATTGTTCCTCGATCGGACGGCGGCGTATTGGCGATTGTGGGTGAACAAGGAAGAATACGATTTCGGCGACCTCAAGCACGAGGTCGTGCACAGCTTCAAGCAGTCGCTGTTGATCCTTCGGACCCAGATCGACAACGGCGGCGCGATCATTGCCGCCAACGACAGCGACATCGCCAGCCTGGTGCGAGATACGTATTCGTACATGTGGCCGCGCGACGGCGCGCTCGTGGCGCACGCGCTCGACCTCGCCGACCAGCAGGGGTTGGCGCAGTCGTTCTTTGCATTTTGCGCAAAGGTCCTGACGCAAGAAGGCTTTTTCCTGCACAAGTACAACCCGGACGGCTCCCTGGCGAGCTCGTGGCACCCGTGGTTCGAGAACGGCAAGAAAGAACTGCCGGTCCAGGAGGATGAAACCGGGCTCGTGATCTGGGCCCTCTGGGAGCACTTTGACAAGTTCCGTGACGTCGAGTTCATCAAGCCGCTCTACCGGTCTCTCATCAAGCGGGCCGGCGACTGGATGGCGGATTTTCGCGACCCGCAAACCGGCCTCGTGCTTCCGAGCTGGGACCTTTGGGAGGAACGCCGCGGCGTTCACGCCTTTACCGTCGCGGCGGTGTGGGCGGGCCTGGGCGCCGCAGCCAATTTCGCGGAGGCGTTCGGCGAGAACGATTGTGCGGCGCGCTGGCGCGCCGCCGCGGACGCCATCAAGGCCGCGAGCGATAAGTACCTCTGGCAGCCGAGCGCGAAGCGGTTCGTGCGGCGGCTGATTCCCAAGGGGGACGGCTCGTACGACGTGGACTGGACGATCGACGCCGCCGTTTACGCGCTGTTCCAGTTTGGAATGTATGCCCCGGACGATCCGCGCGTGGTCTCGACGATGGAGGGAGTGCACGATCGACTCTGGATCAAGACCAAGGTGGGCGGCGCCGCGCGGTACGAGAACGACTATTACCATCAGGTGAGCCAGGACATTGCAAACGTACCGGGAAATCCCTGGTTCATTTGCACGCTGTGGCTCGCTTCCTGGCACATCGCCAAGGCAAAAACCAAGGACGACATGAAGCCCGCGCTCGAGATCTTCGATTGGATCGCGCAGCATTCGCTTTCGAGCGGCGTGCGCGCCGAGCAGGTTCATCCCTACACCGACGAACCGCTCAGCGTTTCACCTCTGACCTGGAGCCACGCCGCGCTCGTCACGACGGTGCTGGAATACCTGGACCGGCTTTCGGAATTGGATCTCTGCCCGACCTGCGGCAATCCGCTTCACTCGCGGGACATGGCCAAGCTGAGGAACGAACATACGCATCATCACTTTCAACAGGATGACGGACATTCGTAATTCATCCAAGCGAGGATGTGGGAGACGTGTCACCGACACGTCTCTACCGGGCGCGGTGCCTGCAGAGCTGAACAGTAAGTGACCCGTTTGAACTCGCGCTGTTCGCGCCCGGGCACGGGGAATTCAGCACGAAGAGCTTTCGCTTGTCCGACGCGCGCCGGCTAATGGCCGGGTCGAACGCGGTGGTTCCGCATCGAGGAGGATGAAATGACGCGCCGCTGGCTTGTCACGTACCTGGTCGCCCTGTCCGGCCTGATCGGCTGCAGCCCGGCCGCGGTACCCACGCTTTATCCCACGTGGCCGCCGTCGACCGTGCCCGCCTCCGAAATTCCGACGGTCGACGCCGCGTCGAGCGGGGTCTCTACGCCGGCGGACGCGGCGTCCGGTCTCGTGTCGCCTACCGCGGCGTCCGCGCCGACGAGCCCGGCGATGCTCGCTCCCGGTATGATGCGGGTCAAGCTCTATTTCGTCGCAGTGGGGGACGGCGGCAAGGCGGGCGAGAAGATCGGCTGCGGCGACAGCATCGTCGCCGTCGATCAGCAGATTCCGGCTACGAACGCTCCGCTGACGGCGACTCTGAACGAGCTCTTTTCGCTGACTGACAAAGACTATGGCCAATCCGGGCTGTACAACTCGCTCTATCAATCCAAGCTCAAGGTCGACGGGATTTCGATCTCCGGCGGCAAGGCCGCGATCAGCCTGAGTGGGTCTCTCCTTCTCGGCGGAGTCTGCGACAATCCGAGAGTCCAGGCGCAGATCGAGCAGACCGCGCTCCAGTTCTCGACCGTCAAGTCCGTCTCGGTCACGCTGAACGGAGTCGACCTCGCGACGGTGCTTTCGGAGAAAGGGGGCTGAGCGGCGCCGATGGCCGGGATGGTACCTCTGGAATTCGTCCGCAAGATCGATCACCTGTTGACCGAGCCGCAAATCTCGCGCGCCGAAGTCGAAGCCGGCTGTCAGATCGCCGTCCGCTGCGACTGTCATTCGGTGGTCGTCAAACCGCACTATATCGTGTTCGCGCGCAAGCTGCTAAGGGAGACGGGCGTCCT
>JAMCRS010000080.1:0-460 GCA_023380675.1 Chloroflexota bacterium | reverse complement strand
ACGGCGACCAAGATGTTCGAAACTCAAGACGTCTTGCAGCGCGGCGCCGACGAAGTCGAGATGGTCGTCAATATCGGAGCGCTGCGCGACCGGGATGACCTGGTGGTCAAGAACGACATCATGTCGGTCGTCAAAGTGGCACGCGGACATCCGATCACCGTCATTCTCGAGACCTGTTATCTGAGCGACGAGGAAAAGACCCGAGCGTGCAAGATCGCGGATGCCGCCAAAGCGACCGCGGTGAAGACGGCAACCGATTTTTGCCTTCCCAACGCGTCGGGCGGCGAAATCCAGCTCTTGCGCGCCGCACTCAAGAACATGCCCGTGATCGCCGCGGGGGGGATCGCAACCGGTCAGGCAGCGCGTGAAATGCTCCAAGCAGGCGCGGCCCGGGTCGCGACCCGGCACACCGAGCAGATCGTCGGCGGGGTCCGGTAGCCGAATGACGGCGCGGGACCGG
>JAMCRS010000079.1:4574-12257 GCA_023380675.1 Chloroflexota bacterium | reverse complement strand
GGCTGGCTGGGCTGAGGCGGACTTGGACATGGCTGCTTCCTCCTTGGCGGGATGGAAGCATTATGCCATAGTTCAGGTTCGCCTCTCTAGCTCAATCTGTGATGTACTGAGCCTAGCCGGACCGATTGGAAATTGGATGATCGGGATTCAGCTCCAGCAGATCCCATAGATTTCCATATAGGTCTTGAAAGACCGCCACCATGCCGTAGGCTTGCCGTTTTGGAGCCCTCACGAAGTTGATCCCCTTGGAGACCATCTCGTTGTAGTCTCTCCAGAAATCATCCGTATTGAGAAATAGAAACACCCGCCCGCCAGTCTGGTTGCCGACAAAATTGTCCTGTTCCGGTTTTGAAGCTCGGGCCAACAAGAGCGTCGTTCCGGCCGACCCGGGAGGGGCGACCACGACCCAGCGCTTGTCCTGCTCAGGCTGAAACGTATCTTCGACCAGCGTAAAATGGAGTCTCTTGGTATAGAACTCTATCGCTTCATCGTAGTCCCTGACGACCAATGCTACGTGGACGATCGATTGCTTCACACGAGCCTCCACCTAAAACGCGAGCGGTCGATTTGACCTGCGCGTTCAGTAGTTTCCGTTCCCGCAACTATACGCGCGCCGGCCGCTTTCGGCAAGTGGGGACTCACCTAGAGCTACCGACATCTGTGCAAGCCGCCTCGTTGTGCGTCGAGCGAGCTTGACGAAAAAGGCAACCGCCACATTGCCCCTTCCGGGCAATGCGGCGGTCATCACTTGTGCGGTCGAGTCTGTAACTCGGGACCCTCGGGTAATGAGTCTCAAGCCTCCCGCTATGCCAAATGAGAGTGCCATAGGCGCGCGGCCGCGGTTGTCCGCACATCATACCGGGCGTCCGGTTGTTCCTTTTCGCGTCTAACCGAGGCCGACTACGCGAGCTTGCTGTCTTTCTTGGCCAATCGTCGAACCACGTCGAATGGCTATAGACGGCCTGCCCTTACGCGGCGCTCCAGCCGGCATCGGCTGGAATGATGGCGCCGTTGATATTCCGCGACTCGGGCGAGGCAAGAAACAGCGCCAGGTTCGCGATATCTATTGCCTTCAACAAGCCCGGCATTGCCGCGATGAATACGCCCGTGCGCTTGGAGCCCTCGGGGTCCATTTTCGTTGCGTCGACGCTCGTCATGATGTTCGTTTCGACCCCTCCGCAAGCCATGGCGTTGCAGCGGATGCCCTTGGGCCCGTACATCCAGGCAATGCTCCGGGTCAGGCCGATCAGTGCATGCTTCGAGACGGTATAGGCCGCACCCGCCGCGCCGCCGCCAATGCCCGCTACCGAGGCGGTGTTTATGATCGACCCACCGCCTTGCTTGATCATGATCGGAACTGCGCGACGGGACATGTACATGGGGCCGTTGAGGTTAATGCTCAGCACCCGTTGCCACATCTCGTCGGTGACTTCGCCGACGCCTTGGTTCAGGTCCATGACGCCGGCGTTGTTGCACAAAATGTCCAGCTGACCGTAGGCGCTGACCGCCGCGTCGATCAAGCCTTCAGCCTCGGCTTGGACGGCGACATTGAACTTTTTCCCCGTGATCTCGCCGCCCGCCGCGCGGACTTCTGCGACTACTTCGGCGAGGGTCTTGTCATTCCACTCACCCGCGACGATCTTGGAGCCCTCTTTGGCAAACAAGTTCGCCATTGCGCGTCCCATTCCGGAACCGGCTCCCGTAATGAGAGCTACTTTGCCTTCGATCTTCCCTGCCATTTTAACGCCTCCTTCGTGTCGTGAATCGGGTCATATTGCGGGTCACTGGTGGTTTCCCGCTTCGGTGTGGGGAGCAAAGCCGATCAGATCGTTTCCTGCCTTCTGGATACGGGAATCCAGTCTTCGCCAAACAAAAAGCACCCGCCGCGACGCGCGTACACGTCAAACGTCAGGTGCTTGATTGTTGGGTCGAAAGGTGCCTGTCGAGAGCCGTCCCTAACGAGGGGATCATCTCCGCTTCTCCTGCAAACCGTAACAGTACGCGATTCCAAGCGGCGGAGCAGCATCACTCATGTCCATTATAACCCAGTTCCGTGCGTCTGCCAACATCCTCCTCAGGGCTTCTCAAAAGTCATTAGCCGACCTATCCTCGGCCCTTCCCTCTAGGGAAGGGAGTCCTTGACTCCCTCCCGCTTTAGGGAAGGGGGCCGGGGGGTTAGGTGGGCTGGACATGTCAAATGACTTTTGAGAAGCCGTACATCCTCCTGGGTTCGCGCCTTTGACGCGCACTCCGACCAGATATATAATGCATCATCGATCGGCGTCAGGCAATGAAGAGGCGGGCGCCGTTCAAAGCGCATATCAATCCAATTCGACAAAGGACTGTGCCTTCGGTTCCTGAACGGTATGCGAAGGCGTTTTTGTTTGTATAGGGCCGTAGGGCTGAAAAACAGATGATCGAAGGCGAGTTAAGCGCAAGGGGCCCGGCACGAATTCTATCGTCCCCCCCAGACGATCCCATATGGATGTCCCTACGCCTGTTGTTCTGCCCGCGTCGCGGGATGCACGAACGACAGGTTTTTTTGTCGCCGGAAGGGAGAGACCCATGTTCAGCCAAATCCTTCTTCCTTTGGACCGCTCGCCGCTCGCCGAGTGCGTGCTGCCCCATGCCGCGGCGATCGCGCGTTCTTTCGAGTCCCGGGTCACGCTTGTACACGTGATGGACTCACCCCGTCACTCGAACGGGCGCCGCGGGGTGGACCCACTCAATTGGCGGATCCGAAAGGCCGAAGCGGAAAGTTACCTGGGCGACCTGGCACTCCGGCTGCAAAAGACCGGTCTAGCCACCGACAGCGAGATCTTGGAAGGCCAGGCGGCCGATCGAATCGTCGAGTACTCGCACAAGAACAAGATCCCTCTCGTTGTGCTCAGCAGCCACGGCCAGAGCGGCTTGAGTGGTTGGAACGTGAGCAGCGTTGTGCAAAAGATCATCTTCGCCGTCCACACTTCGATCCTGATCGTGCGAGCACAGCAGCCAGGGCAGACTGACGTGACCAGCCTGCGATACGATCGAATCCTCCTTCCCTTGGATGGATCGCAGCGCGCCGAATGTGTCTTGCCCGTGGCCGGTACCCTCGCCCGTTCCCACGAAGCGCTCGTGCTGCTGTCCCACGTGGTCAGGCGACCGGAAATGCCGCGGCGCACGCCTCCCACGGATGAGGATGTCGAATTGGCCGACCGGATCGTCGAACGGAATCAAGCAGAGGCGATCCAATACCTGGGGCAGATCCGGACCCAGATGCCTGGAAATACTCAGGTCCGCGTCGTCGTGAGCGAGCACGGCGTTGCCACGCTCCACGAGTTGGTCGAACAGGAAAAGGTGGGCTTGGTGGTGCTGAGCGCCCACGGCTATTCAGCGCTGACGCGGTGGCCTTACGGCAGCGTGGTCAGCAGTTTCATTTCATATGGAACCACCCCTTTGCTCATTGTGCAAGACTTGCCGCACGGAAGCCTCGAGCCAGCCTGGTCTGAGGCGGCTGCCCGAAAGAATGGAGAATGACCCTAGGATCACTACGGCGATGACGAATGGAAATTAAGCCGGCCGATACAGAGGCGACGGCGACTCGGCCTCACGCCGGGGATGCCGCGAACGATGTCCAAGCCGAGAGCCTGGCACGCCAGCATGCCCAAACGCATGTGCTCAATCGACGTCGCGGTCACGAGCTCTCGCTCTTGGAGCACCTTGAGGAGCGAGAACAGCTCGTGCGCGAAGCAACCGTGCGATTTGGTGAGGTATCCGCGGCGGAGCCTCTTTCGCGTGCGGCGGAATGGGTCCTGGACAATTACTATCTGGTTCAGCAATCCCTCCGCCAGGTCCGCGAGGATATGCCGCCCGGCTTTTACCGGCAGCTTCCCAAACTAGACGCTGGCCCCATGGCGGGTTTTCCTCGCGTCTTTGCGGTCGCACAAGAGCTGATCGTATCAAGCGAGGCGCATCTCGAGATGGACCGCGTCACGCGGTTCATGCACCTCTATCAAGATTTTGCGTCGCTGACGATGGGGGAGTTGTGGGCACTGCCGGCCATGCTGCGCTTGGGCATCCTAGAGTGTCTGGCCCAAGCCATAGGCCGCGTGGCGGGCCTCCAAAGAGAACATTCGCTCCCCGCCATGACCTTGTCTCACGCGACGGTCGACGACGAAATTGTCGCCAACTGTATTGTCAGCCTGCGCACCCTGGCGATTCAGGACTGGCAGGTCTTCTTCGAGAGTGTCAGCCAGGTGGAGCAGGTACTGCGCGAGGATCCGGCAAATGTGTATGCCGCAATGGACCGGCAGACGCGCGATCGGTACCGTAAGGTCGTCGAAGAATTGGCTCAAGGCACCAGCCGGGACGAGCATCAAGTCGCACGCGCGGCGATCGAACTGGCACAACAGCATGCCACAAAGTTGTCCACTTGCAAAGAGACCATGCAATCGCCGCGTGCTGCGCATGTCGGCTACTATCTATTAGATGCCGGGCGCACACAGCTCGAAGTGCGGGTGGGCCATCGCGTTTCCCTGCGTGACCGGTTGAGCCGGTGGGTGTTGCATCATCCGACGCTGGTCTACCTGGGATGTATCGGATCGCTCGCCGCAATCCTATTGTCAGCCGGAATGGGCTACGCTCGGGAATCCGGCGCGCCGCTGCAGTGGCTCGCGGCAGGCTTGCTTCTTCTCATTCCAGCGCTCACCGTCTCTGTAAGTCTGGTCAACTGGATGATTTCGCTCGCCGTTCCGCCCAGAGTCCTCCCGAAGATGGATTTCAAAGACTCCATCCCGACCGACTGCAAGACGCTCGTGGTCATCCCTTCCCTCCTCTCCAGCGCCGCCGAAGTGAAATCGCTGCTCGAAGAACTGGAGCAGCATTTTCTTCGCAACCAAGACTCGAATCTGTACTTTGCCTTGCTTACCGACTTGCCCGACACGCCTCAACCGCGACGGCCGGGTGATGACGTGTTCGTGGAGCAGGCCGCGTCAGGGATCGGCGCGCTCAACGCGCGGTATCCGCGCGAAACCGCTGGCCCATTCTATCTATTGCATCGAGACGCCCGGTGGAATCCCAGCGAAGGGCAATGGATGGGCTGGGAGCGCAAGCGCGGAAAGCTGCACCAGTTGAATCTGCTGCTACGGGGGAGCGGTGAAACCGCCTTCAGCGTGCAAACCGGCGACCTGGGCGCTCTCCGCGAAATCAAGTACGTCATCACGCTGGACGCGGACACCATCCTGCCGCTTTCGGCCGCTCGCCGTTTGATCGGCGCGCTGGCGCATCCATTGAACCAAGCCGAGTTCGATCCGGACAGCGGCGCCGTGACCGCCGGGTATACTCTACTTCAGCCCGGGATCGAAATCACTTCGACGAGCGCGAATCTCTCCCGCTTTACCCGCATCTTTGCCGGCGATGTCGGGCTGGACTTGTACACACGGGCGGTGTCCAACGCGTACCAGGACCTGTTCGGCGAAGGGATTTACGTCGGCAAGGGCATTTACGACGTCGACGCGTTCGAGCGCAGCCTGGCCGGGCGCATGCCTGAGAACACCCTCCTCAGTCACGACTTGATCGAAGGAATCCATGGGCGAGTCGGGCTGACCACAGACGTCGTTTTGTATGAAGCGTATCCCGCGCAGTATTTCGTGCACATGCGTCGGTCCCGGCGATGGATTCGCGGCGATTGGCAGTTGCTGCCCTGGCTGTTTCCGAGAGTACCTTCTGCTGGCAAGGGAACCATCCCAAACGACCTTTCCGCCATCGCCCGTTGGAAGATACTCGATAACCTTCGCCGCAGCCTGCTTGCGCCAGCGCTGTTCGTTCTATTCGTTGCCGGATGGCTCTGGTTGCCGGGTTTGCCGATGGTGTGGACGCTGGCCGGCGTGCTGACGCCGGGCGTGCCGGTCTTGACGGGATTGGTCCTCGGGTTGAGCGAAGGAGTAAGAGGAGAACGCTGGAGCCCCAAGCGTGTCTTGCGCTCGCTCCGGAACGGCGTGGTCCGCTGGATTTTGGAGCTCGTATTCCTTCTCTACGAAACGTTATTCAGTCTCGGCGGAATTGCCACTACGCTCTTTCGAATTGTCGTTACCCGCAAACGCATGCTCCAGTGGCTGAGCTATGCCGATTCGATGCGATTGGATGCGGGTGTAACCTGGCAGCAGATGCTCACGGCGATGCTCACGGCCGCCGCACTGGCCTTGCTGATCCTCCTGGTCAAACCCGGGGCGCTAATGGTCGCGTCGCCGCTCCTGGTCGCGTGGCTGCTCTCCCCCGAGATCGCCGCCTGGATCAGCCGCCCTTCCGTCCGCGCGCAGGTATCGCTCTCCGTGGAAGAGCGCCAAAGGCTGCGCAACCTGGCACGGCGAACGTGGATCTTCTTTGAGCAATTCGTAGGCCCCGAAGACCACTGGCTGCCCCCGGACCATTTTCAGGAGGCGCCTCGCGGGATCGTCGCGCACAGCACTTCACCCACCGACCTTGGCCTGCTCTTGCTTTCGACATTGTCGGCCTATGACTTTGGATACATTGGCTTGTGGGACCTGTCCGCGCGCTTGCGCGACACCTTTGAAAGTATGGAGCGGCTTGAGACCTATCAGGGTCATTTTTTGAATTGGTACGATACGCGCAGTCTCGAGCCGCTTCCTCCACGATACGTTTCCACCGTAGACAGCGGAAACCTGGTTGCCTGTCTGCGCACGCTGGTGCAGGGTTGCCGGGACCTTGGTCAGAAATCCGTTCTGCGGTGGCAGAACTGGGAAGGGTTGCTCGATGCGCTCGGACTGCTGGACGAGATCGCGAGCGATCTTCAGACCGCTGGGCTCAAGCCGGCCGTGACACCGCTGCGGGCGCAGTTGGCGCAATTGCGGGAGCAGGTGCACTCGGCGCAAGACGACCCCGCCGGTTGGGGGGAGTTGCTGACTCGATTGACCGGCGAAGGCTGGAGTCAGGTTAGCCAATCGCTTTTGTCGCTGGTAGACGCCAAAGCGCCCGCGATGGACGCTGGGATGCTGCGCCGGCTGCGGCTGTCCGCCGACCAGGTTCAGAATCACTTGTACGGTATGCAGCGAGAGATGGAGCGACTCTCCCCTTGGCTTGTGTCCGCTAATCGGCCTCCTGATCTCTTCACCCGCGCCGACGTGCCCCCCGTCGTGCACGATGCCTGGCAAGCGCTCCAGGACTCCTTGCCGACCGCTCCGAGTCTGGACGAACTGGGCAAAGTCTGCACCGCCGGTCTAGCGCGGCTGGCTGAACTGCAAGATCGATTGGACGAAGACGCTTTGCGGGCTTGGCCAGAGCGAACGCAAGCGCGTGATTGGTGTGTACGCCTGCAAGGGCAGCTGCAGTCTGCCGCGACGACTGCCGATGCTCTTGCAATCGGATTTCGCGAGATCGGCGAGCGGTCGGAGCAATATTTCGAAGACATGGATTTCGGATTTTTGTTCGACGCGCAGCGCCAGTTGTTTCACATCGGCTACAACGTCGCGGCGGAACAACTCGATAGCAATTACTACGACTTGCTGGCTTCCGAAGCGCGGATTGCCAGTATCGTGGCCATCGCCGAGAACCAGGTCCCCCCAAGTCATTGGCTGCACCTGGGTCGTCCACTGACTCAGGAAGCCGGTGCTCCCACGATATTGTCTTGGGGCGGCACCCTGTTCGAGTATCTGATGCCCGCTCTGATGATGCGCAGCTTCGACG
>JAMCRS010000079.1:0-4564 GCA_023380675.1 Chloroflexota bacterium | reverse complement strand
TCGCGTACGGAAACCGGAAGAACGTGCCGTGGGGAATTTCCGAGTCAGGCTATTATGCGTTTGACGCGAACCAGAACTATCAATACCGGTCTTTCGGCGTTCCCGGGCTGGGCTTTAAGCGTGACTTGGACGAGGATTTGGTGGTCGCGCCGTATGCCTCCCTCCTGGCGCTCTCGCTGCGCCCACGCAAGGTCATTGAAAATCTGGCGCGTCTGGCCCGAATGCAAATGTTGGGGACCTACGGCTTGTACGAGTCGGTTGATTTTTCGCCCTCTCGACTCGGGCTCGGAGAGGCGCAAGCGATCGTGCGTTCGTATATGGCGCACCATCAAGGCATGATTCTTTTGTCACTCGTCAACTACTTGCACGACGACCGGATGGTTCGCCGTTTTCACGCCGACCCACTCGTGCGCAGCGTTGAATTGCTCCTGCAGGAGAAGGTGCCGTTCGACGCGCCGTCCGAGCCGCCGCAACCGAGAGACGCGCGGGCCGGCCGGCGTGAGCGGGTCACCCATCCAATCCTAGCGGCGTCGTGGAGAGTGCCGGTGCAGTCTCCGGCGCCCCGAGTTCATTTTCTTTCGAACGGCCGGTACGGCGTGTTGATCACGAGTGCGGGCGCCGGATACAGCAGCTGGCAAGACGTCGACCTCACGCGCTGGCGTCCCGACGCGACACGCGAAGACTGCGGGACCTGGATCTATCTTCAGGACTTGGAGACCGGCGACCTGTGGTCAAGCGCCCTGCAACCGACACGCGGCGCGCGTGAGGGCCTGGATGCGCGCTTCCACCCCCACATGGCCGAGTTTCGGCGCAACGATCACGGCATCGGCATGACAATGGAGGTGACCGTCGCGCCGGAGGACGACGTCGAGATTCGTCGAATCTCGCTGACGAATCATGAAGACCGCGCCCGGCGCATCGCGCTGACGAGCTACGGCGAAGTCATCCTCGCCCCCCAAACGGCCGACGCGAGACATCCGGCCTTTAACAAACTGTTCGTCGAGAGCGAGTATCTGCCCGACTGCAATGCTTTACTCTTTCGGCGTCGGCCGCGTTCGGCGAGCGAAGAGCCCGTCTACCTCGCGCACGGTGCCGCCGTGTCGCCGGGACACAATGTCACCGGCGCGTACGAGACCGACCGGGCCCGCTTTCTGGGTCGGGGACGGACGCTGCGGGCGCCGGCAGCTCTCAGTCCGGATGGCGGCGGGATGTCGGGAACGACCGGTTCGACACTTGATCCGATCATGGCTCTGCGTCAGGAAATCGAACTAGAGCCACATGCGTCGGCGCAGGTCTGTTTTGTCACGCTGGCCGCGGGTTCGCGAGAACGAGCGCATGCATTGGCACGTCGCTATCAGGATGGCCGGGTGATCGTGCGCGCGTTCGAGCAGGCCCGTGCCCGCGCGGAGGCAGAACTGCAGCAACTCAGTCTGACGATGGCAGACCTGGTGCGGATCCAGGCGCTCTTGTCGGCCCTGCTGTATCCGCGGGCCGCGCTGCGCGCGGCACCCGCGACTCTCGCGTCCAATCGCAAGGGACAGGCCGGGCTGTGGCCCTTTAGCATCTCAGGCGACTATCCGATCCTCTTGGTGCGTATGACCAAGTCGGAAGACCTGGCGCTGGTGCAGCAGGCGGTCCAAGCGCACGCGTACTGGCGCAGTCGACGCCTCAAGATCGACCTGGTCATTCTCAACGAACAGGGGACGACGTACGGTCAGGAATTGCGGGGGCAGCTCCAGCGAGTCCTCGTGCGCCAGAACAGCCAGGACTGGTTCAACCGGCGCGGCGGCATCTTTATCCTCTATGCCGATCAACTGAGTGACCCCGACCGGGTGTTGCTGGAAACGGCAGCGCGCGCAGTGCTCGACGCGGCCAAAGGCTCGCTAGACGAGCAGTTGGCCGCGCTATACGAGCAGCCCACTTATCTGCCCCGGTTTGCAACCGATACTCCCGAATCCAAGGGGACGGCGATCCCCCCGGTTGCGCGTCCCGGCGATCTCCTCTTTGATAACGGACTGGGTGGGTTTAGCGCGGATGGGCGCGAGTACGTCATCTACCTTGCGCCGGGACAACGGACGCCGGCTCCGTGGATCAACGTCGTCGCCAATCCTGATTTCGGTTTCACCATTTCCGAAGCCGGCGCCGGCTGCACCTGGTCCGGCAACAGCAGCGAAAACCGGCTCACCCCGTGGTCGAACGATCCGGTCGCCGATCCCCCGGGCGAGGCGGTCTATCTCCGCGATGAAGAAACCGCCGAGGTGTGGTCGCCGACGCCGATGCCGTGCCCCGCGCCGGCGCCCTATCGGATTCGGCACGGCACCGGGTATTCAATTTTCGAGCACAACAGCCACGGGCTCGCGCAAAGCCTTCGGATTTTTGCCGCGCCCGACGCGCCAGTCAAGATCGTGCAGCTGCGACTGGAAAACGCGCTGGAACATAGTCGACGAATCACCGCAACCTTCTACGTCGAGTGGGTCTTGGGGGTGACGCGGGATACTGCGCAGCAACAGGTCGTGTCCGAATTCGACGGCGACCATCACGCGCTCCTGGTGCGCAATGCCTACAACACGGAATTCGGGGAGCGCGAGGCCTTCGTCGCTGCCAACAAGCGCCTGCACGGCTTGACGGCGGATCGCACAGAGTTCCTCGGACGTATGGGAGACGAGCGTCACCCCGCCGCGCTCGACCGCATCGGACTGGCAAGTAACGTCAAACCCGGTCTCGATCCATGCGCAGCGGTCCAGCTCCACCTTGACTTTGAGCCCGGCGGGGCGGAAGAAGTCTTTTTCCTGATCGGCGAAGGTGCAAATCGGGCAGAGGCGCTGCGGCTGATCGAGCATTTTCAGAAAGCCGGACAGGTGGCGGCGGCGTGGCAGCAAGTCAACGAAATCTGGGACGACTTGGTCGGGCGCGTCCAGGTCCAAACGCCCGACAAGGCGATGAACCTACTGCTGAATCGCTGGCTGCTCTACCAGACGCTGGCCTGCCGCGTGTGGGCGCGCTCGGCATTCTACCAATCATCAGGCGCGTATGGTTTTCGCGATCAGCTTCAAGACGTGATGGCGCTGGTCCACGCCGCGCCTCACCTCGCGCGTGAGCACATCCTGCAGGCCGCGCGATACCAGTTTGAAGCTGGGGACGTGTTACATTGGTGGCATCCGCCGGCCGGGAACGGCGTCCGGACCCGCTTTTCCGACGATCCGTTGTGGCTTGCGTTCGTCACCGCACACTATGTGACCGCCACCGGCGATGACTCCATACTCGACGAGAACGTGGCATTTCGTAAAGCGTCTCCCTTGG
The DNA here is from genome assembly GCA_023380675.1 of Chloroflexota bacterium. Next base: position 1,264 of record JAMCRS010000079.1, on the reverse strand, counting down.
AGGAGAGCGAGGCGGAACGCTACGGCCAGTACCCAGAAACGGCTGAAGCGTACTCCTTGTACGAACACTGCCGGCGCGCGCTGGAGAAGGGGAGCACCGCCGGGCCGCACGGCTTGCCGCTGATGGGGAGCGGGGATTGGAACGACGGCATGAATCGGGTCGGTGTCGGCGGCCGCGGAGAAAGCGTGTGGCTCGGATGGTTCCTGTGCGCAACCCTGACGCGCTTTGCGGAGGTGTGCGATTGCAGGGGTGACCGGGACCAAGCGCGAGCCCTGCGGGATCGCGCCGGCGCTCTATCCAAATCTATCGAAGCCAACGCCTGGGATGGCGCGTGGTACCGTCGCGCGTATTACGACGACGGCACGCCCTTGGGGTCAGCCGCAAACGCGGATTGTCGGATCGATTCCATTGCGCAATCGTGGGCAGTCCTGTCTGAGACGGGCGATCCGGCGCGAGCGGCGCAGGCGATGGAGTCGGTCGCCAACCTTCTGGTGCGCGTCGACGATCAACTGCTGCTGCTTTTGAGGCCGCCGTTCGACGACTCGTCGCGCGATCCGGGCTACATCAAAGGATACCCGCCAGGCATCCGCGAAAACGGCGGACAGTACACACACGCCGCGCTGTGGGCGGTTTGGGCGTTTGCCGAGCTGGGGCAAGGCGATCGCGCGGAAGCGCTGTTCCGTCTGCTCAATCCGATTTACCACAGCGACACGCCGGAAAAAGCTGCACGGTACGTGGTTGAGCCGTACGTCGTCGCGGCGGATGTCTATAGCGCGCCGTCTCACACCGGCCGGGGCGGTTGGACGTGGTACACCGGCTCGAGCGGCTGGATGTATCGCGTGGGGTTGGAAACGATCCTGGGAATCCGGCGAACACGGAAAGGCCTGCAAATCGAACCGTGCATCCCCGGCCACTGGAAGGACTATCAGGTGACGTATCGCAACGGCGAATCGACCCTACACATCCGGGTGCTCAACCCGTCGGGAGTCAATCGCGGCGTCAAGCAGGTGACGCTCGACGGAGCAGCCTTGCCCGGGAAAGAGATTCCGCTGCCAGGCGATGGCGGTAACCATCAGATCACCGTCCTGATGGGGACTGAAGGCCTTGTTGATAATCACCAACCGTACCGAGCCATTAATTATCGAATTAAACCACTGCCTCTGGCAGTGAGTAGAGTGAAAAGGTTCTACCGTGGCGAGTAATTAAAATGTGGGTATGATGAGCCTCCCTGGAAGGTGTGCAACAATCCAAAGGAGACTCATCA
>JAMCRS010000078.1 GCA_023380675.1 Chloroflexota bacterium | reverse complement strand
CAGAGGGGTGTGGACGCTTCGCTCAGCGAGGCCACTCGCCCGAACAGCACCTGCCGGTCACCTGCGTTCAGTAATGACCCCATATCCACCCCTCCCGCACCACCCCTACGTCGCACGCTCCTATGTCTGCCCAACAATAATTAGCTGTCCATCATCTTGGATCAGGCGAGGTCGAAGCGGTCCAGGTTCATCACCTTGTCCCACACCGCCACGAAGTCTTGCACGAATTTTTTCTTCGCGTCCTCGCTCGCATAGACCTCGGCGAGGGCTCGCAACTGCGAGTTCGAACCGAAGACGAGATCAACGCGCGTGCCGGTCCACTTGACCTTGCCCGTCTTGCGGTCGCGCCCTTCGAACACGTCAGCATCTTTCGAGACCGGTTTCCACTCCGTGCCCATGTCGAGCAGGTTCACGAAGAAGTCGTTGCTCAGCGCCTCGGGCTTGGAGGTGAAGACGCCGTGCTTGGAGCCGCCGACGTTGGTCCCCAGCATGCGCATGCCGCCGACGAGGACCGTCATCTCGGGCGCCGTGAGCGTCAGGAGTTGCGCCCTGTCGATCAGCAGCTGCTCCGCGGCGACCGTGAACTTGCCCTTCAGGTAGTTGCGGAAGCCGTCGGCGATCGGCTCGAGCACCGCGAAGGACTCGACGTCCGTCTGGTCCTGCCTCGCATCCATGCGTCCGGGCGCGAAGGGAACCTTCACCTCGACGCCGACCTTCTTCGCGGCCTGCTCGACGCCCGCACAACCGGCCAGAACGATCAGGTCGGCGAGCGACACCTTCTTGCCGCCGGAGGCCGAGGCGTTGAACTCCTTCTGGATGCCCTCCAGAGCCTGCAGGACCTTCGCCAGTTCGGCCGGCTGATTGACTTCCCAATCCTTCTGCGGGGCGAGGCGAATGCGGGCGCCGTTGGCACCGCCGCGCTTGTCGGAGCCACGGAACGTGGATGTCGACGCCCAGGCGGTCGAAACTAGTTGCGAAACCGACAGACCGGAAGCCAGGATCTTGCCCTTAAGGGAGGCAATGTCCTTCTCGTCAATCAATTTGTGATTGACCGCGGGGATGGGGTCTTGCCAGATGAGCTCTTCGGCAGGAACCTCCGGGCCGAGGTAGCGAGCGCGCGGGCCCATGTCGCGGTGCGTCAGCTTGAACCAGGCGCGCGCGAAAGCCTCGGCGAAGGCCTGCGGGTCATCGTGGAACTTGCGCGAGATATTTCCGAATTCCGGGTCGAAGCGCAGCGTCAGGTCGGTGGTCAGCATGGTCGGCTTGTGCTTCTTCGACGGGTCGTGCGCGTCGGGAATGATCTCCGGCGCGTTCTTGGCCACCCATTGCTTGGCGCCGGCTGGCGACTTGGTCAGCTCCCATTCGTACTTGAACAGGTTCTCGAAGAAGTTGTTGCTCCACAGCGCCGGGGTCTTGGTCCAGGTCACTTCAATGCCGCTGGAAATCGTGTCGCCGCTGTGCCCCGTGCCGTAGTCGCTCATCCAGCCCAAGCCCTGCGCTTCCAGCGGCGCGGCTTCCGGTTCGGGACCCTTGTGCGATTCCGGGGCGGCGCCATGGGCCTTACCGAAGGTATGGCCGCCGGCGATGAGGGCGACGGTCTCCTCGTCGTTCATCGCCATGCGGCCGAAGGTGGCACGGATGTCCTTGGCGGCGGCGAGGTAATCGCCGCTGGCGTTCGGGCCTTCCGGGTTGACGTAAATCAGGCCCATGTGGGTGGCGCCAAACGGCGGAACCAGCTCGCGGTCGCCGCTGAAGCGCATGTCGACGCCCAGCCAGGCGATCTCGCCGCCCCAGTTCACGTCCTCGTCCGGCTCCCACACGTCCGCACGGCCGCCGCCGAAGCCGAAGGTCCTGAAGCCCATCGACTCCAGCGCGACGTTGCCGGCAAGGATGATCAGGTCGGCCCAGGAGATCTTCCGACCGTACTTCTGCTTGATCGGCCACAGCAGGCGGCGCGACTTGTCGATGTTGACGTTGTCGGGCCAGCTGTTGAGCGGGGCGAAGCGCTGCTGGCCGCGGCCGCCGCCGCCTCGGCCGTCGTGGATGCGGTAGGTTCCGGCGGCGTGCCAGGCCATGCGGATGAATTGCGGCCCGTAATGACCGAAGTCCGCCGGCCACCAGTCCTGCGAGTCGGTCATCAGCTTGACCAGGTCCCTCTTCAGCGCCTGGTAGTCAAGGGTCTTGAATTCCTTCGCGTAGTCGAAGCCGCTGCCCATCGGGTCGGACTTCGAGGAATGCTGGTGCAGCAGTTCCAGCCGTAGCTGGTTCGGCCACCAGTCGCGGTTCGTCCGTCCGACGCCAGCGATGTGGTTGTACGGGCACTTGCTTTCTTCACTCATCTCAGTCTCTCCTTTCGGGCTTTCGTTTGTACAGCTAACGCCTGCCATCAGCCGCCGTTTTGGAGCGAAGCGGCGGAGCCGCGTAGCGGAGAAACGGTCGGCTGTATGGCATTGTTAGAGTTCACTTTTCCAGAGCAAAAACGTCTTATGGAATCGATGTACCAATCTATATTCTTTCGTTTATAAATCAACATATACGAGGGATGAGGGGCTACCATAATAGAGAATCTGGATGTGGAATAGAGTGAGACTCCATCTATCGGTTGTTCATTATCCAGCGACGCACCTAAACTATTGATAATAAAATTTGAGACTTGATTTCCGAATAGTACTAATTTGCTTGGGCTGTATTCGTTTAACTCCATCTCAAAATTAGGGAAACAAGACTCCATTTCTGATTTTGCTGGGTATCGGATTTTTCCGTCTTTCAATGGGAGGCACTTTACAGCGTTAGTAAAA
>JAMCRS010000077.1 GCA_023380675.1 Chloroflexota bacterium | reverse complement strand
CGTGGGATCGCGGGATCTTGGATCCCGCGGGTCGCTAGACCCCGCGACCCCTGCGGGGGTCTGCGGTCCGCAGACTCCGCGGACTCTGCGGAGGATCGCGAGGTCCAGCGACCCTCATCACCTGCCCCGCGCATCCTAGCGGGGTTTATCCTTCAACACGCGCCCGCCTGCGTGTAATCGTATCCGCGCAGACGGATGCATCGGCGGTGATGCTTGTCGGGATCCCGTTTCATTGGGTCCCCCCGGTCGGTACGCACGTAGGGGCGCCCATAGGGGCGCCCTGCTTGATAGCCGACCGGCTCGACCCCGAGCACCCGGCGGACGAAATCGACCGGGTCCGGGAATGCCTCAATCGGGCTTGAGGAGGTCGGGGGCTGGTTCCCCAGTAGGGCTAGGAAGGCCGGCTTGGGCGCCCGTTTCCGGAAGGATTGATGCATCGCTTTATAGTCATGCACCGAGCAGAGTTGGCGCGGCGATTGCGCGCAAACGCGCAGCGGCTCCCGGGTCCCTACCCCGAGAGCCGCCTAAACATCCGTTCCTATCCGCTTGTCCGTTTCGCGCCCCGTGGTCTCCACGGGCGCAATCCACTTCCAGCCCCGCTTTCAATCCCGTATCTTTTGCACGAACCACTCGAGCGGGAGCGAGTGCCCCAGTCCTTTCGCCTTCGCCAGCTCGTACGCTTTTCCGGCGACGGCGGCGAACTGCAGGCCCTGCGTCCCCTGATTGTTCAGAAAGGTGATCTGACGGTCCTCCGTCCGCCCTACACATTTACCTGCGATCAGGTCCGGGAGCGTCGGCGTCTTGGCGCTATCGATCTTGCGGCCAGGCGGCGCGGCGGGGATTCGTTTCGCTTCCTCAGGCGTTCCGGCCCAGTAGCCAAAGATTCCATCCGAGCCGCACACCGTGCCCGGAGGCGGCGGGTCGAACATAAAGGTCGCGAAGCCGAGGCGGAAGACCACATCCGCGCGAGCAAAAACGTCGGGGCCGGCTTCGTTCGAGCGGACGTTGGTGACATGCATCCCCGGCTCGAGCCATTCCGGCTTGATGACCGGCCCGAGCGAATCGGTCGTCAGCGCGACGACGTCCGCGCCGCGCACCGCTTGCTCTGCCGATTCCATCGCTTCGACCGGCACGTTGAGTCGCGCTTGCATTTCGACGGCAAAAGCTTCGCGGTTCGCGCGCGTCGGGCTGTAGACCCGGATGCGTTCGATCGGGCGGACCGCGCAGATCGCTTCCGCGTACGTGCGCGCCATGCCGCCGGAACCGATCATCGCGAGGACCCGCGAGTTTTGCCGCGCCAGATACTTGACGCCCAGGCCGGCCGCCGCGCCCACCCGCATATGCTGCACATAGCCGTCGTTCATGATCGCGAGCGGCTCGGCGTTCCGGACGCTTACGAGGAAGATGAGACCGCAAAAGGTCCCCGGTTCGAGGCAGTACTTTTCTTCGGTTCCCCCGCTCCAGACAAGCATATCCGATTTCATTCGAATCGCGAAAATGCCCTGCTTTCTGGAGACGCCTTCCATCGTCCCCCAGCGATAATAGTGCGGCTCTTGGGGGACGTACATGTCCATCCGCGGGCGATAGGCCGCGTGCGCCTCGGCGAGCTCGGCATAAGCGTCCTCGAGCGCTTGCAGGCAGGCAGGCATATCGAGCACCGCTTGCACGTGCTCGTTCGTCAAAAAGAGCATTATTCCCTCTTTACTTGCCGTTGGCTTTCACAACTTGGCGGCAATTTGTCATTGCGAGGCTTCGTCCTTTATCTTTCAAAGGGCGAAGCCGTACCCGCGGACTCTGCGGGCGCCGTCTTATCCTACTTGCAGTTGGCTTTGATGAATCCGCTGTCGTCGAGAGCCTTCAGGTAAGAATTATCGGAGGCTTTCTCGGGAGTGAGCCCCGCTTTCACCGCCGTTTTGCTCTCGCTGATGACCGTCTTCATTCCGCCCATTGTGACGTAGGGCGCGCATTGCAGGATCGTCTGGCTCATGCGCGTATAGCTCTGGTCGATCATTTCCGTATCGTTCGATTTCAAATACTTGGCAATGATCTTTTCGACATTTGCCTTGTTCGACGGGTCCTTCATATAGCCGATCGCCTGGATGATGCTCTTGAGGTAGGCGGTCACCACCTGCGGGTTCTTTTCCGCGAAAGACCGGGTCGTCGCAACGCCGGTGTGCTCGTAATCGATCGGCTTACCCCATAGGGTTTCGAGCACGACCAAGCCGTCCTTCTTCGCCTTGATCGACGTGTCCGGATTGACGATGGTGGCGTCGATCTGCCCCGAGAGGAGCGCGGCCTCGCGTTCGGTCTCGTTCCCGATGGTAATCATCACGACGTCCTTGTCCGGGTCGAGGTTAAAAAGCTGCTTGAGCGCGATGCGCATGGCCGTCGTCGAGGAGCCGGAAGGGCCGCTGATGGCGACTTTGCCGCCCTTCAAATCTGCCCCTGACTTGATGCCCGGGCGGACGATAAAGTCATAATTGATCCGGTTGACCAACCCGGCGATGAGTTCTAGGTCCGCGCCCCCCGCATCCGCGCTCACCACCGGAGCAGCCGAGCTGATGCCGATGTCGACGCTCTTGGCAATCAGCGCCTGGGCATGCTTGGTGCCGCCGTCGATAAAGATGAGCGAAACGTCCAGTCCGTTCTGCTTGAAAAAGCCGACGTCCTGAGCGACCCACAGCGGCGCGGGGTCGGCATTCGTCATGGACCAGGAGGAATTGACCTTGACCAGGGGAGCGGCGGTCGACGCGGCGGGCGCCGTCGTCGGAGCCGTTGTGCCAGCGGGCGGGGCGGCGGTCGGCACCGCGGCGGGTGCGGGCGCGCAGGCGATCGCCACGAGCGCGACAATCAATAGAACGACGGCAAGCGTGGTGCGAGACATGGGGCCTCCTTCAAAGAGTTTTGGTTTCTCGCTTATCTGCAGACGTCACAGACGGAAAAAACCCATCGAACCATGCCGCACGAGCCAAGTCGCAGAGGCACCGCCAGTCTTGGGCGGCCGCCGACCTATAATGTACTATAATTATACAAATCCGGGTCCAAGTCAACATGCTTTCGACTAGCGCGTCCGCACTCGTACGGGTAGTTGGGAATGCAACCTCCGCGTCCCTTGCCGGGTAAGGAGCTGCCATGACTACCCGTCTGGGTATTGACGGTCATAATCCTTGCTGTATACTCTTTGATTAACGTCCAAATTGCCAGGGGCGAAGAATACCCCGCGGTTCTGCGCCGCGCTACGCATCATATCCGATGAAAGGGTGCCATGAGCAAACAGGCTGGTCAGAGGCGCGCGAGCATCGAGATCAACTACGCGGCGTGCACCGGGTGCCGCCTGTGCGAGACCGCTTGTTCGTTGTTTCACGAGGGTACCGTCTGGCCCGAAGCTTCCCGCATTCGCGTGGAGCAGTTCTACCCCGGTCCCCTTGATATTCCGGTGATCTGCCATCGCTGTTTCGAGCGCCAATGTATCGCCGCCTGCCCGACTGACGCGCTCGCCTTCGATGCGGCCGCCGAGGTCGTGCGACTGGACGCCGGCGCGTGCATTCAATGCCAGGCTTGCTACACCGCCTGCCCCCATACCGGGTCCATTACCCCTCACCCTTCAACCAACCTCCCGATGCAGTGCGACCTCTGCGACGGCAGCCCGCGTTGCGTCGCCGCGTGTCCCACCGGCTGTCTCCAGTGGGTGCCGGGAAGCGCCTTTAGCCCGAGCCATTACATGATGGCGCCGCCAGAGGAAATCGCCCGGTCGCTTGCGTGCATCTATTACCCGGCCAAGGAGAAGCTATGAATCCCCAGGGCGGTTATACGGGCAAGCTGCTGCATGTGGACCTGACGACCGGCCGGGTGCGGACCGGCGATGAGCATCTCGCGTTTGCGCAGGACTATATCGGGGGCCGCGGTCTGGGCGCGCGCCTCTTGTGGCAGTGGCTGCCCGCGGGGACTGATCCGCTCGCGCCCGAGAGTCCGCTCATGTTCCTCACCGGCCCCATCACCGGTATTGCACCCGGCTCCGCCCATACGGCCGTCGTCTTTAAATCCCCGAACACGGGCATCACCCTCGGGCACGCGCTCACTGGCTCGCAGTGGGGTACCGAACTAAAAACGGCCGGCTATGACGGCGTGGTTATCACCGGCCGGGCAGCGAGCCCCGTCTACCTCTCGATTGAGGACCAAGAGGTGACGCTCCGCCCCGCGGATTTCCTGTGGGGCAAGGGGGTGATGGAGACCGAGGTGCTGCTCAAGACCCAACTGGGCGATCCGCGGCGCCGCAGCATGTGCATCGGGCCGGCGGGCGAAAATCTCGTGCGCTATGCAAGCATCGCACAAGAATATTTCCGCGCCGCGGCGCGCGGCGGGCCGGGGACGCTGATGGGCTCCAAGCGGCTCAAGGCGATTGTCGTGCGCGGGCACGGTCCCATTCCGCTCGCCCGTCGGGAAGAGTACGCGGACCGCTACGCCCGGGTGTACGCCAAACTGCGCGATGCCAAGACGACCAAGCGGCGCGGCTACACCCTCAGCCGTTGGGGCTCGACCATCAGCCACGACGCGCACTCGGACATTTCCGAATTAGACGTCCGCAACTATCGCGAGGCGCACTGGACCGAGGTCGACAAGATCAGCGGACTGCAGTATGAACGGCGCAGCAAGGTGCGGTCGCGCAGCTGCTACAACTGTCCGATCGCCTGTATGCAAACGGGAGTGCTGCGGGAGGGCGAGCACGCCGGCACCTTGACCAACCCGGATTTTGACTCGTTCGGCACGATCGGTCCCGGCTGTCTCATCACGGACTATGCGGGCGCGCAATATTTGAGCGCGCTCGGCGACGATCTCGGTTTTGACAATAGCACGCTCGGCAATATCGCCGGATTTGCGATCGAGTGCTACGAGCGCGGCCTGCTGACCCGGCAGGACTGCGATGGACTGGAATTGACCTGGGGCAATGCCAAGGCGCTCGAGACACTGTGGTTCAAGATCGCGCGCCGCGAAGGGATCGGGGATCTGCTCGCGGACGGCGTCCGCGAGGCCGCGGCGAAAATCGGCCGGGGCTCGGAACGTTTTGCGATGCACGCCAAAGGGCTGTCCTTCGCCGGCTACGCCCCGCAGGCGCACCCCGACCGCGCTTTGCAGTATGCGGTGGGGGACCGCGGCGGCTGCCATCACTACGGGCTCGACGCGACCGAGCAGAACGCACGGGTGTGGGCGGACTCGCTCGCGTGCTGCTCGTGGCACCGGGCCCTCCTCGCGCCATCCGATTATCTGGGGCTGCTTTCTTCCGCGACCGGCTGGGACTATGCCCCCGAGCAGTGGGATCCGATCGCCGAACGTCTGCTCATCATGGCGCGCGCCTACAACATCCGCGAAGGCATGGTGCCCGAGCGCGACGATGTCCTCCCCGCGCGCGTCCATGAGGACGCACTCACGCAGGGTCCCCAGGCGGGCGCCGCGTACTCGCGCGAGGATTTTCTCCACGACCGCGCCGAGTGGTACGCCGCACGCGGCTGTGACGACGAGGGCTGTCCGACCCCGGACACGCTCGACCGCCTGGGATTGGGTTTTGTGCATGCTTAAGGTCAAGCTGAGCGGCGCGCTGCGCGACCTCGCCGGCCGCCGCGAACTCCTTCTCCCGCTCCCGCCGTCGCGCACACTCGGCCAGGCCCTCGCGCAGCTGGAAAACGATTATCCGGGAATTCTCGGTACGTCGGCCGATTATCAGTGGCGCCACGGCAGCACCCACGTCGTCATCGCCGTCAACGGCAAGGTCGTCGAGGAAGCGAGCGGCGACCTCCTTCTGCAAGACGGCGACGAGCTGAGCCTGCTGCCGCCGCTGGGAGGGGGAGCAGTGGAAAGGATGTTGGAGTGAATGCCATGGCCAAGTATGGCTCGGACCTGATTGCGGACCTACTGAATTGTTACGACTTCCCGTATGTGGCCTTCAATCCCGGGGCGAGTTTCCGGGGAACCCATGACTCGATCTTGAATTACGCGGGCAACCGCCCTCCCATCGTCGAATGCCAGCACGAAAAGATTGCCATTGGCCTGGCGCACGGCTATGCCAAAGCGACCAACAAGCCGATGGCGGTCTTTCTCCACAATCTCGTCGGCCTCATGCATGCGCCGATGGGCATCTATTACGCGTATGTCGACCGCGCGCCGATGATGATTCTCGGCGCCTCCGGCCCGATGGCTGCGGGACGGCGCCGGCGCACCGACTGGGACCACACCGCTGTCGTCCAGGGCGATTTGATCCGCGATATTGTGAAATGGGATGATCAGCCGTTTGATGCGGACGGCGCGATTCACGGCTTTGCCCGCGGTTACCGTATCGCCCGCACCGAGCCGACGGGCCCCGTGTACATCTGCTACGACGTGAGCTTCCAGGAAGACGAGCTCCCCGCGCCGGTTGAGCTGCCCAACCCCGCGCAGGGCGGACTGCACTCGCGCCTCGCGATGGAGCCCGCCGCTCTCGCCGCGCTCGTCCCGGAGCTTTTAAAGGCCCAGCGCCCGGTGATCATGGCAGAGAATGTCGGCCGCAATCACGAGCGCGTGCAGACGCTCGTCGAGCTCGCGGAATTTCTCGCCGCGCCGGTGCTCGACCTGGACGGGCGGCTCAATTTCCCGAATACCCATCCTCTCTTCACACTCGGCTCCAAGGTCTTGACCGACGCCGACCTGGTCCTCTCGCTCGACGTGCGCGACCTCTACGGCACACTCGCCGAGTTGACGAGCGACAAACGTCCGACCGGCGGCAAGATCATTCCGAAGGACTGCCGCGTCATTTCCATCGGCGTGGACGACCTCGAAACGAGTAGTTGGGCGCAGAACTCGATGCGCTTTGCCCAGGTCGATCTCTCGATCCTCGCGGACACCTACGTCGCGCTCCCCGAGATCGTCGCCGCGTGCAAGGCGCGTGCAGCGGAGGCGTCGCCCGAGTCGAGCGTGAACAACCGCGCAGCGCGGATGCACATGTGGCGCGAAAAACATCACACCCAGCGCGCCCGCTGGCTCGAGGAAGCCAAGGCGAATCCGGACGCCTCGCCGATGGCCATCCCGCACATGGTCCTCGAGGTCGGCCGGGCGCTCCAAGGCAAAGATTGGGTCTTGACCGGAAACACGGTGCTGGATTGGTCGCGCAAGCTCTGGGATTTCGATCAACCCTACCGGCACGCCGGCAAACATCAAGGGACCGGGACGCAGATTGGCATCGCCATCGGCGTCGCTCTCGCCTACCGGGGAACGGGTAAACTCGTGGTGGACTTGCAGCCGGACGGCGACTTGATGTATGATGTGGGGGCGCTCTGGACCGCGAGCAAGAACCGGATCCCGCTGCTGGTCGTGATGTACAACAACCGGGCCTATAACAATTCGTGGGACCATCAATACCGGATCGCGGGTTGGCGCGGGCGGACGCGTGAGAATGTGCCCGTCGGCACCGAGATCGACGGCCCGCCGCCCGACTTTGCCGGGCTCGCGCGCTCGCTCGGCTGGTACGCCGAGGGTCCGATCATGCGCGCCGATGCCTTGGGCCCCGCGCTCGCACGGGCGATTCGCTTTGTGGAAACGGAAGGCAAGCCCGCGCTCGTCGACGCGGTAACCGAGCGGCGCTGAGATAGCAAGTTCGAGGTTCAAGGTTTCAGCAAGACCAGGGCTCTCTGCGGAAATCGACTTGAACCTTGAATCCGAAATTTTATCTTGAACTAGAAACCGGAAACCTTGAGCTCGACATCTTCGACGGCGACTGTCCCGTCCGCGGCGCCGCTTGCCGCGCTGCAATATCGCGACTTTCGCCTCATCTGGCTGGGCCAGCTCGTCTCGACGGCGGGCACCCAGATGCAGTTGGTCGCGATCAACTGGCATATCTACATCCTGACCGGCTCCGCCCTGGCGCTCGGCCTCACGGGGCTCGCCCGCGTCGTCCCCCTCGTCGCGTTTTCGCTTGTGGGCGGCGTCTTTGCCGATGCTCACGACCGCCGGCGGCTCATGATCTTTACTCAGAGCTCGATGCTGGTCTTTGCCGCGGCGCTCGGCCTGTTGACGAACGTGGGCTGGGCCTCGGTCGGGGTGATTTACCTGCTCTCGGCGCTCACCGCGGCGGCGACCGCGTTCGATACCCCGGTGCGCAAAGCGCTTCCCCCCAATCTCGTCCCCAAAGAGCACCTCGCGAACGCCATGAGCCTCACGAATCTCATGCAGCAGGCGGGGTCGATCGTCGGCCCCGCGCTCGCCGGATTCGTCATCGCGTGGAAGGGCGTGGCCGCCGTCTACTGGATCAATGCCGCTTCGTTTCTCGCCGTGATCCTGGCGCTCCTCTTGATCAAGCTGCCGACGCAGGAAAATCTCGGCGCCGTCCGTCTCTCGCTCTCCTCCCTCTGGGAAGGCATCCGCTTTGTCCGCCGCTCCGAGATCCTCTATTCCACGATGGTGCTCGATTTCTTTGCCACCTTTTTCTCCTCCGCGACCGCCCTTTTGCCAATCTTCGCGCGGGACATTCTCCATGTCGGACCGGAAGGGATGGGGATGCTCTATTCGGCGGAGTCGATCGGCGCGGTCGGGTCGGGAGTTGGCTTGTCGCTCAGGAGCCACCTCAAAAAGCAAGGCGCCCTCTTGCTGGGCGCGGTGGCCGTGTACGGAGCGGCGACCGCGCTGTACGGCATTTCGCAGCAATTCGCGCTTTCGTTCGTCCTGCTCATGATCGTCGGCGCCGGCGATACGGTGAGCACGATTCTGCGCAACACGATTCGGCAGATTTGGACGCCTGACCAGATGCGGGGCCGGATGTCCGGGGTGAATGCGATTTTCATCTCGGGAGGACCGCAGCTCGGCGATTTGGAGGCCGGGCTGCTCGCCGCAGCGGTCGGCGCGCCGATCTCGGTCGTCGTCGGCGGCGTGGCGACTGTCGTCATCGTCGCGCTCATGGCGTGGAAGGTACCGTTTCTGAGGAACTATCAGGACGAGAACGCGTAACAAGCAGCAACTCTGAAGACGATCTATTTCACGACGTCGACGTGGATTCCGCACATGGTGGTGTTGATGAAAGCGAGGCTGCGCACCCAGCTGCTTACTGAAGGATGAGGGATGAAGGATGAAGGTGGAAGAAAACCCAAAGAGGAGTGGGTCTTCTTCCACCTTCATCCTTCTGACTTCTGCCTTTACTTACGCGAGCTCGGGCTTGACGACGGGTTCTTCCGGTAGAGGACGCGACCCCAGGAGACGCTCGATCTCCTTCCGTTCGACCGTCTCTTCCTGCAAGAGCGCGTCGACCAGCTTGTCCAACTTGTCGCGCTCCCGATTGAGCAAGCGGGTGACGACCTCGTGCTGGTCCTCCAGGAGCTGCTGCACATCCGCATCCACCCGCGCCGCCGTCGCCTCGGAATAGTCC
>JAMCRS010000076.1:2658-8234 GCA_023380675.1 Chloroflexota bacterium | reverse complement strand
GGAGCTGACGGCCAAAGGCGCGGTGCACGCCTGGCTCGCCGACTGGAGCTCAATCGCCCGGGTATTTCGCGACGGCAAGACCCCCTCCATGGTGCGGGAACTGGAGATCGACGGGCGCTGGTTTGAGCAAGCGATCTATCCCGTTGCGCTCACCGGCCGCTTGCGGATCTATGGCCGGGACATAACCGAGCGCCGGCAAGCCGAAGACGCGCTGCGCGAACGCGAGGAACGGCTGCGCCAACAAGCGCAATTGCTGGAACACGCGCCCGTTCGGGCGCGTGATCTCGACGACCGGGTCATCGTTTGGACCAGCGGAATGGAGAGGCTCTACGGATATTCGCGTGCAGAAGCGCTGGGTCAGAAATCACACGAGCTGCTCCGGACTGTCTTTCCAAAATCGCGCGAGGAAGCACGAGCGGCGCTGCTCCGCGACGGCCACTGGGAGGGGGAGCTTGGTCAAGTGCGGCGAGACGGTTGTGAGATCATCGTCAACAGCCGACAGGTGCTGCACGTTGATGCGCACGGCCGCCCGGCAGCCGCGATCGTGGTCGACGACGACATCACCGCGCTCAAGAAAAACGAGGCAGAGCTCCACCGGCTCAACCGAACGCTCAGGGCGTTGAGCAACAGCAATCAGTCGATGATGCGCGCCGTGGACGAATCCGAATACCTGCACCAAGTATGCAAGATCATCGTCGAGGATTGCGGGCATGCGATGGTGTGGATCGGTTATGCGGAAGAGGACGAGGCCAAGACCGTGCGGCCCGTCGCCTACGCCGGATTTGAGGTAGGTTATCTGGAAACGTTGAAGATCACCTGGGCGGATACGGAGCGCGGTCGCGGGCCGACCGGCACGGCGGTTCGGACCGGGAAACCGGCCATGTGCCGACACATGCTCACGGACCCCAAATTCGTGCCCTGGCGTTCCGAGGCGCTCAAGCGCGGATACGCGTCCTCCGTCGTCTTACCGCTAATCTCGGGCGCCAAGGTTTTCGGCGCCATTACCATCTACTCCAGGGAACCGGACCCCTTTTCGGAGGACGAGGTCCGTCTGCTGTCCGAGCTGGCAGACGATCTCGCGTTCGGGATCGTCGCGATCCGAATACGCCAAGCGCACGCGAAGGCAGAGGAGGCGCTAAGCCTGAGCGAAGCGCGCTACCGCTCGCTATTCAACGCGATGACCGAGGGTTTTGCGCTGCACGAGATCATTTGCGACGAGAGCGGGGCGCCGTGCGACTATCGGTTCCTGGAAATGAATTCCGCGTTCGAAAAGCAGACCGGGCTCTTGCGTGACCAAGTGATCGGCCGGACCGGCCATCAAGTTCTTCCGAACGACGATCCCTTTTGGATCGAGGCGTACGGCAAGGTGGCGTTGACCGGTGAGCCGGTTCGCTTTGAGAGCTATTCTGCGTCGCTCAATCGTCACTATGCCGTGTTCGCCTACAGCCCGGCGCCGCGCCAGTTCGCGGTCGTGTTCATGGACATTACGGACCGCCGACGGATGGAGGAGGCGCTGCGAGCGAGCAAGGAAGAGCTGGAAACGGTGGTCGCGGCGCGGACCGCGGAGCTGCGGTCGGCGAACGCACAACTGCGCTTGCTCGCCCAAAGCATCGTCACCGCGCAAGAGGAGGAGCGGCGCCGGGTCTCGCGCGAACTGCATGACGAGGCCGGCCAGGCACTGACGGCGCTCAAGCTGGGATTGCAGATGACGTTGGACGAACTACCGCCGGACGAACCGCCGCCGGCCGGGGACGGCCACCGACGTCGACTGGAAGAGGCGGTAACGCTCACGGACCGGACGATCGAGGAGGTCCGGCGGCTAGCCCACGACCTGCGCCCGCCGGCGCTTGAGGCGGCCGGCCTGGACGCGACGCTGGAGGGATTGTGCGGTGAGTTCGCGCGGCGGACCCAGATCCGGATCAGTTACGTCGGCGTCAAGGCGCCGCCGATGACCGGCCCGGCCGCCATCCCCCTCTATCGGATCCTCCAGGAGGCGCTGACGAATGCGGTGAGGCACGGTCACGCCAGCGAGATGCGCGTTCGCCTCGAGCGGGATGCCGAACACGTTCGCCTGTCGATCGAAGACAACGGCCTGGGTTTTGATCCGGCCGCGGCGCTGGGCACCCCGGCCGATCCAAAAAGGATGGGATTGATCGGAATGCAGGAAAGGCTCAAGATGGTTGGCGGGTGGCTGGAGGTGAATTCCAAGCCCGGGCAAGGGTCGCAGTTGATCGCGCACGTGCCGGTGGAGGAAGCATGATTCGAGTGTTGATCGCCGAGGACCATCACCTGGTGCGGCAGGGAATCCGCGCCCTGCTGGAAAAGTCAGCCGACATTGAGGTTGTAGGCGAAGCGCAGGACGGGCAAGAGGCGGTCGAACAGGCGCGGCGGCTCAAGCCGGACGTCGTCGTCATGGACCTCGCGATGCCGCGCTTGAACGGGACGCAGGCGACCGAGCAGATCCGCGCGGAGCGGCTGCCGACGCAAGTGGTCATCCTCTCGATGTATTCCGACGAGACGCTGGTGCGGCAGGCGCTCCGCAGCGGCGCCAAGGGATATTTGCTCAAGCGCTCGGTGGCGGAGGAGCTGCCGCTGGCGGTCCGGGCGGCCCGCCGCGGAGAGACCTTTCTTTCGTCGACGATTTCGGACTCGATCCTCGGGAGCGTGCTCGGCCAGCCGGCGGGGACGGAGAGCGCAAGCCCATTCGACCGGCTCTCGGCGCGGGAGCGGCAGGTGCTCAAGCTGGTGGCCGAAGGGCAGACGAATCACGCGATTGCGGCGATCATGCACATCAGCGTGAAAACGGTGGAAAAGCATCGGAGCAGCGTCATGGCCAAGCTGGACGTGCACGACACGGCCGGAATGGTGCGGCTGGCGCTGAAACACCGGTTGATCTTTATCGAAGAATAGCGGACGCACCGAAGTTGAAGACCCCTGGAATGGGGTCTTTATTTTTCAAAAGGTAGGGTGACCCCTAATCGACTTGCACGAGCGTTTGTGGCAGTATGGACAGTAGAAGATTCCGGTCATGGGGGCCAGCGATGTGCGCGTACGAGTCAGACGATCTCGTGAACGGGAGCGGCGGGGCGGGCCAGAAGGTGCGTGTCATGCTGGTGGACAACGACAAGGCCTTTCTGCAGATTGCCAAGACGCTGCTGCAAACGCGCATGCCGGAAGAGACCGATATCGTGGGGACGGCGAGCACCGGCGAGGACTGCCTGGTTCAGGCGCAACTGCTGGCGCCCGAAGTCGTCCTGATGGACCTGCAGATGCCCGGCATGGGAGGACTGCGGACGATACCGCTGCTGCGCGTTCTGTTTCCCGATACGCGGGTGATCGCCTTGACGTTCGACGATCGTGAGAGGACGCGGCAGGCGGTTTTGGCGGCCGGCGGGAGCGACTTGATCTCCAAGGGCACGTTGAGGGCCGATCTGATCCCGGCCGTCCGGCGTGTGATCGGCGAGGAGCAACCCCCGGCACGCGCCGTTGCAGCATAAGTGCAGTCCGTACCACCCCCCTGCTACCCAGCCCTGGATCCGGGAGACCAGGGCTGGGTTTTTTGTTTTCGGATAGTACGACTTGGCATGAGTCAACCCGGCCTCTGTCTCTCGCGCTTCGCGAACACACGAGGAAGAAGCTAGTTGAATAAGGGGCATCGCGGTCAAGTGTGGCGAATTTCCGGCCTGCGATGTTCAACTTCGTCGCAAATGCCTTCGAAAGGCGTCGCGGTCGCAATGCACCGTACAACCCGTATCTACGAATCCCATCGGCGCAGAGGCACGACCGGATTGATCTTACCTCCGGCGGTCATCTGAACCGAATCGACGAACCTGACCTGGACCGCGACGGTCGCTGCAAAGAGATCGGCAAATCGAGCGGTGATGCGTCCCGCCATCGCCGGACGGTCCGCGGCGCCGATAGAGTCACGTCGCAACGAACACCAAAGTGACGGTCTCAGATTGCCCGGCCCGATCAAAGGGTCGGCCCCCTGAGGCGCAAGCCGGCGCGCCGCGGCCAGCGTTCTCTTGTCTCACCGTGATCTGGGCGCAAGCACGCCAGGAATGATCGACAAATCAATCATTGGCTCCTTGGTGCTCGATGGGCAACGGGCTAGTCGTTTCCAGGAATCGCGCTGTCATTTCCGCGGCCAACTCCCACTCTTGGTCGAGAATCACGCAGTGTGTCGAGCATTCGAGCCAGCGCAGCTCCTTTACCTTCGACGAAACGTTCTGCAGGACCTCCGCGCCGCTTCGGGGATCGATCGTCTGGTCGAGCCGCCCCTGGACGACGAGGACTGGCTGACGGATCGCGCCGAGCCGCCGGCGGACCTCATTTTGCAGCAGACCCAACTGCACGAGCGCCGGCACCGGATTGACAGAGTAGCCTTTCCAGCGCGTGTCGGCGGCGGAGGGTTCGCGGACCGGCTTGCGCACGAAAGGCACAAAGCGATGGAGCAGGCGGGCCCGGCGCATGGTCGCGGCATTGTTTCGGAGCAAGAGCGCGGGCGCAAACGCCGCGACGCCGGCGATTTCGGGATGCTCGCTCGCCAGGTAGAGCGCCAGCAGCGCGCCCATCGACTCGCCGCATACGAATACGCGCCGACAGCCTTCCGCCAGCGCCGTGTACGCGCGCTCGACCTCTCCCACCCAGTCGCGCCACCGCATGCGATTCATGTCTTGGGGGGTCGTGCCGTGCCCCGGCAGGAGCGGTGCGGAAACAGTGCAGCCGTGTTCGTGCAGATACTGGCCCAGCAGCCGGACTTCGGCCGTGGTCGCGGTGTATCCGTGGACGAGCAGTGCGCCGCTCTCGCCAGCCTTGAGGAAGAATGCGTCACCGTCGAGATGAGGGTTGCGCAATGCTTCAGCGCTCTGGCTCGTCATTCCGATTTGAGCCATCCGGTGCCTTGAGGGTCGGTTTTGATCTTTGTCAGCCATTCTTGCTTGGTCAAATAGTTTTAAGTAGCCGCAATCGGTGCACAGGTAGGTGACCCACTCGCCGGTCGACTTCATTCCAAAACCCAATCCGACCTTTAGATAGACGTCAAAGCCCACGGCGTCTCCGTTCTTCACATAGACGTTGTCGGACGCGCATTTGGGACACTTGCTCATCTTCGAGTCCACCGGACCTCCTCATCAATCCACGGCATGAAATAGCCTTGTTCGACCGACCGATGTCTTCGCCCGACCGAAATCGGCATACCGTACCGGCGCTTGTCGTGTCGAGCGCCCTCAATGCAATTCACGTCCACCGAATCCGGAAGATTTCCCAATTGTATTCCAATACGCTCCGTGTGAACAGGGCCCAGGGGTTCGCGCACAGGACGCAAAGTCGCCTTACTGTCACACTTATCATCGTCGGACGGCCGGCAGCTAGGACATTGCCCGACGCGGTTATGCTATGTCCCGCGTGAAAATCCGCTTTTCCTGGAGCAGTCGGGCCAACGCCGTCGCGCGCGGCGTCGACGTTGTCGAGGCGGACGGCGCTTGTCGTGTCGAGCGCCCTCAATGCAATTCACGTCCACCGAATCCGGAAGATTTCCCAATTGTATTCCAATACGCTCCGTGTGAACAGGGCCC
>JAMCRS010000076.1:0-2648 GCA_023380675.1 Chloroflexota bacterium | reverse complement strand
AAAATCCGCTTTTCCTGGAGCAGTCGGGCCAACGCCGTCGCGCGCGGCGTCGACGTTGTCGAGGCGGAAACAAAAAACACTCGGTTCTAAACCGAGTGTTTGTGAGGGATGCCCTCGAGAGGACTTGAACCTCCACGCCCTTACGGGCACAGGCCCTCAACCTGCCGCGTATGCCAATTCCGCCACGAGGGCATTTCGGTCGCAATTATAGACACAATCCCCAGGCCTGTCAAACCTCGCTACGGCTCGTACGGCACGACCCCGTTTTCGATCTCGGACCCCAACAGCAGCTTGAGGATCGAATGGGCGCTGCTCTTGCCCACCCGCTTGTGGAGCTGCTCGCTCGACATGGGCTGGTTGCCGTTCGCCAACAGCGCGCGAAAGATCGCGGCGGTGAGCGGCGTCGCCGGCGTGATGTACTCCGGCTTGAGCGCGCAGTGGTCGACGATCGATTCCCACAACGCGTCGACGCGCGTCACCTCGCCGGTCTGCGGATGGACGCGGTCGACGACGCGCGCGTCCGCCGGCGCCGGATACCGCGCGCGGCATTCGTCGCACAGCGCTTCGTGCATCGCTTCGCGCAGGTCGCGTCCGTTCTTTTCAAACCACGTGAGGTCGACGTGGAACAAGCTGTTGGTGTCAGGTCGCGCTACAGGTGCCATGAGGATCGATGTTGGAATGGGCGGCGGCGGTTCAGTGCCGGCGGCCCGGAATGGTTTACGGGCGCGGGTGCGCTTCGTTCAGGACGAAATAGCCGCCGCCGACGGAGGTGAACGCACGGCTCTCGATGAGCGCGCTCATCACCGACCGTGGCCCGGCGCGGCGAATGAGGTTGATCGCGCTGTAGAGCGTCTTGGCATGGACCCGGCCGGCGCCGCTCAGTTTGGCCAGCTCGGGGAAGATGTCTTCCAACAGCGCGGCAAGCGACCGCTCGTGCCGCGCCTGCTCCGCCACCGCCTCGATCCCGATCGGATCGCCGACGACGATGAGCATCTCTTCGTCGTACTTGTGGGAGACCGGCCGCTTTTCCTGCGAAAAGACCAGGTGCCCGTTCGCGCCGCGTGCGACACGCACCCACAGGCTGCGCTCGCGCTGCGGCTGGTAGTCGATCTGAAGCGTCAGCGGATCGGCGCCGCGCTTGAGCGTCACGTACGCCCCCGGCGACAGCCGGCGCGCGTTGAACCACTCCATCAAACCGGCGAGGTAGTGACCCTGCGCCACGGCAAAGCCGGTGAATTTGGACTGCGTCTGCGCGTCGACGAAATTGATCTTGAGCCGCGGGCGCTTGAATTCGGGCACCAGGCCCAGAACGAACGGCGTCAGCGGCAGCGTGCCGGCCTGCCGGTGCGGATACGTCAGCACCAGCGTGATCTCGTCGCGCCGCGGGACGGGCTGCGCGTTCGCGTCGCCGTTCAAGTCCGCCTCGTCGAACAATTCGGCCGCGATCAACTCCAGCTCGCCGGAAAGCGAGATCCGGCCGACGGGCGCGGCCTCGAGCGCGGGCGGCCGCTCGCGCGCTTCGGGCGGCTCCAACCGCGTCAGGTACCAACGCGCGTCGCCAACCGGCCCAACGTCTTCGAACCGGCCGTCGCCTTCGAGCGCGACGGTGAGCGCGAAGAACGCGGCCGCGCGCTTGACTTCGGGCGGAAGCTCGAGCACCTTGAGCAGGTCGGAGGTCCGGACCGAGTCGCCGGCTTGTTCGATCGCGGCTTCGGCGAGATTGATATAGCCGGAATGGATCTCCGGGAGCAAGCCGCGGAGGAACCACTCGTCGCCGACGTGGACGAATTCCTTGTCCGAGCTCAAGCGCTTGCGCAGCGCGGCGGCCACGGTCTGGCCGTGCGCCTCGACCGCCTGTTCCGGCGTCATCTCCAGGGACTCGGCCGACCGAACGTGGTCCGCGTTGAGCGGGTGCTCGACGGCGTATCCGCCGGCGAATTCGTGCACCTTGCCGTCGCCGTCGAGCTGGACCGTGATAACCTGGAACTCGCCCAGACGCGGGTTCTCGCCGGCGCGGACTTGCGTTACCACCCCTTCTCGGTTGTCGAACGCGGTAAAGACCAGGTGCTGGCCGACCTCGAACGTCTGCTTGGGCTGGTAGAGGGGCGCGCGACGCGCCGCGAGCTCGGCCAGCTTTCGATCCTCTTCACGCACACGCCATTCGATCAGGTGGGCTGTCAGTTCGCTCAGGGCGGCCGGGGTGCCGCGCTCCAGGAGAAAACCGTAGAGGTGCTCTACATCCGCATCCGTGGTCCCGACTTGTTTCCAAAAATCAGTGCTGGACATCCATTCCTTCTAATTTGCCAAAGAGCTGACGGGCTTTGGATCCGGCGCCGGCGCGCAGCGCCGGCGTTCGCGTCCGTCCCGGGCCGCTTGGGTCAAAATATGACGTATCGTCACCGCAGCACTTGACGATACGTCGGTTACTTGCCGGGAGCGCGAACCACTTCTATTATAGCGCACTTTGGCTTTTGAGACAAACTGAAGCCGGAAACGCCGGCGTAGTTGTTTCTCTCTCCATTCTCGTGTAAAATGGCGCGGCGAGGTCGTCGATGTCGATTTCCCAGAGTGTGGTTGCCTTTCTCGCCCGCCGCATGCACGTGCCGGCGGCGGCGCTCGACTATGTTTCGGCCGCCGGGCGGATCGGC
>JAMCRS010000075.1 GCA_023380675.1 Chloroflexota bacterium | reverse complement strand
CATCGACTACCCGGCGTGAAAGTGGGCTTGTCGATCCGCCCGCCCAAGTTACCACTCGCTCACGGCATTTTGGCTCTGCCTGCTCCTTGGCGATCACGGTCTGGGTCATCGCGCTGACATCCGCTTGGGCTGGCGTGGCGCAGGCGACGATCCCTGAGCCAACTGTCATCACGGTAAGCGCAGCGAACCAATCGAACCAACGGTGGCGCAACATTTTGCCCTCCTGTTTCTGGATCGGGGTGTGGATTTGTTTGTCCCGATTTCTGCATCCAGTTTAACAGGATCGCGTCCCTCAATGTGTGTGCGAGCGTGTCTTGAGCGTGTTTTTGACAAGTCGCCGTTTTCACGGTGTCCATCGCGTCCGCGGGTCGAGCGCGTCGCGCAAACCGTCACCCAACGCGGCAAAGCTAAGCATCAGCAACGCAAGGCAAAACGCCGGCGCGAACATCAGCGCGAGTTGCGCGAAGAGCAAGGGCTGCCCTTCGTTAATCATCGAGCCCCAACTCGGGTTGGGGGGAGTGATCCCCAGCCCCAGAAACGACAAGCCGGCTTCGCCCATGATCGCGCCCGGCACGCTGAACGCGACGGCGACGATCACCGGCGCGAGGATGTTCGGTAGGATGTGGTGCGTCATCAGCCGGAAGCGACTGACTCCGATCATGCGCGCGGCGACGACGTACTCCTTTTCTCCCACCTGCAATACTTGCCCGCGCACCAAGCGCGCCATCCCCTCCCAACCGGTAAATGCAATCGCGATAAAGAGCAGCAACAGTCCGCTCATCTGCTGCGCGATCCACGATTCGCGGAACGCCACCGTGACGAGGATGAGCCACAGCAGTTGTGGAAACGCGTACATCACGTCCGCGAGGCGCATCAGCAGATCGTCCGTCGTTCCGCGACTGACGCCGGCGATCATCCCAATTGTCCCGCCGAGAATGAGCGTGATCGTGATTGGCACCAACCCAATCGTCATCGACACGCGCGCGCCGTACAGCACGCGGCTCAGCACATCGCGCCCGAGTTCATCCGTGCCCAGGATGAACTGCCAGTCGCCAGTCACCCAAACGCCTTGTTGCAGCGTACTTGCGTAGTGCTGTTTGAGCGGATCATAGGGCGCGAGCAGCGGCGCGAAAATAGCGACGAGATAAAACAGGACGATGACGATAAAGCCCGCCATCGCGGCGTAATTCCGGCGTAGGCGCAGCCATGCGTAGTACCACTGGCTGTGCGGTACCAGCGTCAGAGCATGTTCCTGTTCGCGCGCTCCTCGAAAGGTCAGTGTAGATTCCATAATTGGAGGTTAGGTAGTTCGGGGGTCGGGTGGTTGGGACAGCCGACCGAACTACCCAACCACCCAACCATCTAACTCGCTTTGAGGTTCGGATCGAGCCAGCCGTACGCAAGGTCCACCGCGAGATTGGCAAAACTGATGAGCACCGCGTAGAAGAGCGTCGTGCCCATAATCATCGAATAGTCGCGCGCGTTCACCGCCTGAACGAAAAAGCGTCCCATGCCGGGGAAGGAGAACATCGTCTCGACGAAAAAAGCACTGGTGATTACCGTGGCGAGCCAGGGTCCTAGAACCGTCGCGACGGGAATCAGAGAATTACGCAGCGCATGCCGCAAGATCACCGTGCGCTCGCGCAACCCTTTGGCGCGCGCGGTGCGCAAATAGTCCTGCTGCAACGTTTCGAGCAGCATCGCGCGCGTGAGGCGCGCGAGAAACGCCATCAGCCCAAAACTCAGGACGAGCGCGGGCAGCAGCCACGCTTCCGGCTCGTTCCAGTTCGTGACGATCGGCATCCAACGCAGCCATAAGCCGAAAACGACGATGGCGAACACTGCCATCACGAACGACGGCAGCGCGGTGCCCAACGTCGCCAGCAAGAGCGAGACGTAATCGATCCACGTGTTCTGTTTCAGCGCGGCGATAACGCCGAGCGGAATTCCGACGACCAACGCAAACGCGAGCGCGAGCAGCCCCAGCGCCGCCGACCGGAAGAACCGGCTCTCCCACAACGGTTTGTTGGGCGGCGGCGCAAAGAGCAGCGCGCTGACGTTTTGATCGATGAACTGGTACGACGGTCCGAGATCGCCGCGCAGCGCGTTCTCCATGTAGAGCGCGTACTGCTCCCACAGCGGACGATCCAGGTAGAATTTGCGGTTCAGGATTTGAATGAGCGCCGGCGACACCGTTTTGCTTTTGTCATCCGCGCTATCCCAGGGTCCGCCCGGCGTCAAGTGCATCAGCGTGAACGTGATGACCGAGATCGTGACGAGTACCGGTATCATCCACACGAAGCGGCGAATTAGAAAAGGAATCATTGGAATACGCCCATGCGCATGGCATTCATCGCGGCAACTGAAAATGTCCGCGAAGGACAAAGTTCACCAAGGTTTTTCTCTTCGTGTCCTTCGTGACCTTCGTGGAAGAGATGTTAAAGAGAGCAAGTCCGAGTTATGCCTCCATTCGCGATTTCAAGTTCGCCAACAGCACGTCCGCTTCGTGCTCGTTCTGCTTGACGATGATCGCCTCCGCGAGTTTGCCCAACAGCGGCATTGGGATGCTGTACTCCACCTCCACAGTCAGTTTCGTTTTGCCGCTGTCGTTCTGATAAAACCACGTGAACGTGCTTGGGATACCGCCTCGGCTTTTCACAACCGTGTGCCGGTTGACCGACGATTCGATCACTTCCGTGCTGCCCTCAAAGCGCATCCCCGCCATTTTGGCGACCCAGTTGTACGTGGTGCCGATATGTTCGGGCATCCGCTTGACATCCTTGACCTCAACCATGCTGGGCCAGATTTCCGGCAGATTGATGGGATCCAGCATGTAGCCAAAGACTTTTTCGACCGGGGCGTCAATGCAGATGGTTCGCTCGATTTTTGCCATGCCTCCCACCTCCGCTTTGGGTATGCTCACCTGGATTTCAGTCAAACCTTGCGAAGGTTGCGAACGCACTCGTCACCCCAAGCAGATTTCTCTCGCGATACCGATTTCTGCCCAATTCGCCTTCGAACCTTCGCAAGACTGAGTTATTTCGCTCACTTGTTTCCGACGCGCTCACTGCTGCCGGAACTTTTGGATGCGATGGTTGCCTGTGTCGGCAACGTAGACATTCCCGTCTTTGTCCACCACAACGCCCGTGGGCGAGAAGAACTGACCATCGCCAGAACCTCTGCCGCCCCAGGCGTACAGGAACTGTCCGGCGCGGTCGAACTTGCACACCCGGGTACCAGTCCCACGAGTCTGTCCTTGCGGCACCCCGCGTTCAGCGACGTAGACATTGCCTTGGACATCCACTGCGACACTCGTCGGAGTAAGGATCGGACTGTCCCCGCACTTTTCCCACTTTGCCAGGAACTTGCCATTCCCATCCAGCTTCTTGATGCGATTACTCCGCCATTCGGGGACGTAGATGTTGTTCTGGTCATCTATGGCAAGATAACCTGGCATGACGAACTGACCATCGCCCGTTCCCGTGGTACCGAACTTGTCCAGGAACTTGCCGGCGCTGTCGAATTTCTGAATCCGCTCGAGTCGGTCGGCGACGACATAAACATTCCCCTGCGCATCCAGCGCCACACAAATCGGGCGCATGAACTCTCCATCGCCTTTGCCGGCTTTTCCCCACGCCACGAGGAATTTGCCGTTAGCGTCGAACTTTTGAATGCGCGCGTTGCCCGCGTCGGCAACGTAAATGTTGCCCTGTGCATCCACCACCATGTCACCCAATGGGATATCGTCATTCCCATAGTCCGGATCTGGACTCAGGTCGAATTGCCCATCACCCGAACCGGAACTGCCCCATTGGGTGACCACTTTTCCTTCCGGGCTGTACTTGAGAATATGTCCGTTGCCAGCGTCAAAGGCGAGTAGGTTCCCTTGCTTGTCCATCGCCAAACCGGTGGGCGCAATGAGCGGCTCTGGCTCGCCGGTGATCTTCCAGACGAATGACACCGGACCCGGCGTCGGCGAAGGCAGCGGGATGCTGG
>JAMCRS010000074.1 GCA_023380675.1 Chloroflexota bacterium | reverse complement strand
GCAATCAACGACCTGTTCGGCCGGGACCGCTCGGTCTCGGTGCGCGTCCAGGTGAAGGACGAGTCGGACATTCCGGCGGCGACGGACGCGATCGTGGCCTATTTCCGGCAAGCGCACGACACGCCGGACAATCAGCAGGAAGACGTCCAGGTGACGAGTCTCAACGCGATCACGCAGGCGCAGTCCGAATCGGCGCAGACGTTTTCGCTCCTCGTCGTCGGTATGGCGATCGTATCGCTCATCGTCGGTGGAATCGGCATCATGAACGTCATGATGGTTTCGGTGACGGAACGGACGCGCGAGATCGGCGTGCGCCTCGCCGTCGGCGCGCGGCAGTGGGACATTGTCCAACAGTTTTTGATCGAAGCCGTCGCGTTGAGCTTGAGCGGCGGTGTGCTCGGCATCGCGGTCGGCATTCTGACGATACCGATCCTGACGCGTTACCGACCCGATCTGTCGGCGTCGCTGACCTGGCAGAGCATTCCCCAGGCGTTCGGCGTCGCGACGATCGTGGGGATCGTGTTCGGCATTTACCCGGCGCTTCGCGCTTCGCGCCTCGACCCGATGGAGGCGCTGCGATACGAATGAACGAACGGTCGTGGAACGCGGTCGGACGCCGCGCGCGATTTCGCGCGCCTCTATCCTCTAATTCGTCATGGACAAGATGTTGAGAACACAGCGGATCGCGCGTGGGTTGGTCGTGTTGTTGTTGGCGCTGGCGGCTTTGTACGGATCGTCGTCGCTGCTCGAGGCGGAACCGAGGGGAACAAGCCCTTTCGACGGCCGGGAGGTAACGTGCAGCGTTGAGTCGGTCGCGGCGGGCGGGATGACCTGGTTTCGAGTCCCCTACGATCCGGCGATGGGCTTGGAGCTCGACCTGACCGCGATCGACGGAGTGTATTTCGAGGTCTTTGCGCCGGACCAGGTAGTGGATTGGCCGACGCTAGGGGAGCCGATGGGTCAGAGCGAGCCGGATGCGGAGGGCACGGCGCACCAGCAGACCTGGCAGGGACGGCTCACGCAGGCCGACAATCTGATACTCGACTATTACTACGTTCGACTGACGAACACGATCGGGATCGAAGCGAAATACCGTTTGTGCTCGAAAGGAATCAAAGCAGACGTGCCGGATCCGAGCGGAGACAGTCCGGCGGACGGGCTGACGGCGCCGTCGTGCGCGTACGAGTCAGCGGACGCGGGGTCCGAGGTTTGGCACAAGGTCCCGTATCACAGCGGAAAAGAACTCGAGCTTTACTTGATTGCGGCGTCGCCGGATGTTGGGTTCGACGTGTTCACGCCTGACCAGGTCCGGTATTGGCCGACGATGGATCAACCGATCGGCCGCGGCACGCGTAATCCGAACGAGCCGGACTATGCGGCCACCTGGAAGGGGCATCTGACCAAGAGCGACTATTACTACGTGCGGGTCACGAACACGAGCGGAGTCACGGTCCCGTACCAACTCTGCACCCAGGAAAGCAAAATTCCCGGCCCGCCGGAGACTCCCACCCCCGGATATCCCTTACCCACCGGGCAACCGCAGCCCAAGCGCGGCCGGTGATCGACGTTGTCGAAGGAGAAGATCGTAATGACGAGCATGACCGGGTCGGCCGACCCGATGGGAATCCGGCGGGTCTCTAAGACAGCCACATCCCGGCGCGCCTGGAGCGCGCCGGGGCGTACGCCGATCTGGATTCTCGTCTCCGCGGCTGTGCTCGTTTCCTGCGCCGCGCCAACTCCAGAGACGCCACCGTTCGCGCGGACGACCCGCGCGAGCTCGCCGCGGGCCGTTCCTACCGAGACGCAGACGCCCACGCCGTCGTCCACCGCCGCGCCGACGGAGAACCCGACGCTAGGACCCATCGTTCTGCCGACCCCGCCCCCGAATGGAGTGACGCTGACCCTCTCCGCGGACGAGAATGAGACGGGTTGGGTCGCCAGCGGCGGGACGGCGCCGTTCAGTCCGGACAACAGCCTGAGCGTCGGCGTGCTCAAAGGTCAAGCGTACGAGAGCATCGTGCAGTTCGACGTGACCCGGCTCGCGCCTGGTTCCAAGATCGACTTCGCCGCGCTGGAGTTGAGCGGGCGGAACGCGAACAGCTTGGCGGCGCAAGGGGAGTGGCACCTGGACCTCCTGGACACGGCGACGACGAGCTGGAACGGCGCCACTTTCGACACGATTCGGCAGGTGCCGGTCTTGATTCCGATCACCGCGCCGCTCGCGTCCGGCGAGCTCGAGGCCGGCGCGCGAAAGCGATTCGTGTTTACTTCAGACCAGCTTGCGGCGCTCCAAAAGCAGATCGACGTTGGCACCGTCGCCGTGCGGCTAAGCGGGCCTACGCAAGGGGACGACGACCTATTCGTCTGGGACGCGACTCCAGGCGTGAGACAGCCAACGCTTTATTTGGTCGCCCAACCCGCGGCCTTCGCCGTCATCACCGGCACGCCGACGCCGGCGGATGTGTTTGCAGCTGCAACCCGGGTCGTCGCGCAGACGCTCCAGGCGAGCCTGTTCGGCACGCCGACCGCGCTGCCCCGCACGA
>JAMCRS010000073.1:2377-3044 GCA_023380675.1 Chloroflexota bacterium | reverse complement strand
TGCCCCAGAGCTCGGGCCAGCGCCAGGGGCTCCTGAGGAACATCCTGGAAATGTCCCAGAGCGTGTCACCCGCCTTCACCACATAGCTGTCGGGCGCATCGGGCGCCAGCTCCGAGAGTGGAACCCCCGCCTGGGCTACCTTGTCGGCCGGGCGGCACTGCGGATCGCCGTACCCGCCGCCGACGCCTGTGACGAGCCGGGCAATATCGCCCTTGTTCAGTAGGTAGCGGGCAAGTTTCCCGCGCCACAAGATCGGCTCGCCTTGGCCGGCCGGGATGACGCTGACTCCGTTTGGCGACCCGTCCTGGCCGCCCGAGCCTCCCCACGGCGGATAGATGTGGCGGCCGAACGTCGTCGTCAACTCTGCTTTGTCGCTTACGATCTTGTAATCCCGGACCAATCCCTGCCCGCCGCGAAAGCGTCCGGCGCCTGCGGCCGCCCGGTTGAAAGTGTATTGATCGACCAGGAGCGGATAACGCGCTTCGCAGATCTCGGCCGGCATTACGTACGTCTCGCCGTCGCCGACGACGACGAGCCCGCTCTCGCCGTCGCGTGTCGCCGTCGCCCCCCAACCGCCGGCCTGCGGCTCCACCATGATAAACGTCTTGCCGTTCTCATCCTTGCCGCTGATGATGGTGCCGCAGACGCTCAACGAGTGCCCCGCGCT
>JAMCRS010000073.1:0-2287 GCA_023380675.1 Chloroflexota bacterium | reverse complement strand
GCAGATCACGCGCAGTGGACGGAACCATCCCTCGTTGACCGGCGCCTGTGGATCGGTGATCGCTTTGAACATCGAGCGGCAGGCGGAGAACAGCCGGGTCCGGGTGCAGTTGACCGGCCCCCGGACCTGGGGCGCTGAACCGGTAAAGTCGGCAATGAATTCGTCGTCCGTGATCGTCACCTGGACGCACACACTGATGGGATCGGTCGAGAGGCCGTCGTCGTCGATCCACTCTTGCACGGAGAAGGTCCCTTTGGGCAGCTCCTGGAGTGACTGCCGGGCGGAGCGCTCTCCGTGGTCCAGGATCGCGTTGACGCTGGCCTGAAAGACGTGCAGGCCGTAACGCTGGCAGATCTCCACGACGCGCCGCTCGCCGCTTCGCACCGCGGCGACGCCGGCGTAGAGGTCCCCCAGGGTCTTGTCGGGCGTCCGAACGTTCGCCGCGATCAGATCGATCAGTCCCTGGATTGGCTCGCCGGCGCGGAATAGGTGGATGGCCGGAAACTGCAGCCCCTCCTGATAAATCTCGGTGCTGTCCGTCGTCCAACTTCCTGCTGCCATGCCGCCCACTTCGGTCCAATGCGCCTTGTTGACGCTAAAGGCGACGATCTTGCGCTCGAAGAAGATGGGAGCGATCAGCGCGACGTCGGACAAATGGTTGCCGCCGCCGGTGTAGGGGTCGTTCGTGATGAAAATGTCGCCAGGGCGCATGGTAGCGAGAGGATATTTTTCTATTATCGCCTTGACGGCGAACGTCAGGGTGCCCAAAAAGCCCGGCACCCCGTCTGCCTGCGCGATCAAGTCGCCAGTCGGGTCGGTCAGCGCGCAGGCGTAATCGAGCACTTCGTAAATGATGGGGCTCTGGCTCGCTCGGGCGAGCGTGATGAAACTCTCCTGCGAGGCTGCGATGAGCTGCTCGCGAATGATCTCGACGGTAAAGGGGTCCAGTTTCAAGGTCATTTCTCCTGCGTGTATCGTGCGCCGACCGGTGCCGGCTGCGCGAACAGTCCCCATGCGGACACCTCGACGTCCGGCGGCGCCTCACTCCCCCACACCCGGCTCGGGAACCAGCCGAATCGCCGGGCGGTCTCGGCAAGGAATTCGGCGTACTTGAACGGCGCGAGAACGGCGTCGATCACCGGCACGCCCAGTTCCTGCTGCATCCTTTCGTGAAAGCCGTATTCGCCGGTGCAGCCCAGGATCAGCACCTCGGCCCCGTCTTCCTGTACCGCCTTGCGCCCTTCCGTCATCAAGCGATTGCTCGTCGTGGCCTGGTCGGCTTGAAAGTCGTGGACCCCGAGGTCGACCGGGCGCATCGACGCCAGTTGCTCGCCATGACCGTATCGGATGATGTTCTCGCGCATCTTGGGAATCCACTTGCGGCGCCCAACCAGAACGGAGAACGTGTTGCCCAGGTTGGCGGCGATCGAGGTCGCCGCCTGGCACGGCGCGGTCACCACGGCGCGGCCGGAAACCTCGCGTGCTTCTCGCAAGCCGACGTCGTAAAAGCAGCCGATGACGACCGCATCGTGCGTCTTCGCGGCTTGTTGCGTCAGGCGGACGATATCGGCGACGACGAGCGCTTCGTACGCGTGGTACTCCAGATGGCGCGGGCGGTCCGGCGCAAGCGAGACCAATTCCAATACCGTGTCCTCTCGCTTGCACTGTGTCAGGATTTCGAGCGTGTCCCGGTCGAAAGCCCCCGTTCCAATCGGATTGATCCAAAGGATCCGCATGGTTTGCTCCTCCGTCGGCGTGTCCGCCTTGGCGGCGTCAGAATCCCTGGTGTTCAGTGCGCGCGATGATTTCGTCTTGCAGCGCCTGCCCCAGGTCGCAGAAATAGTCGGAATAGCCGGCCACCCGCACGATGAGGTCCCGGTACTGCTCTGGATTCTGCTGAGCCGCGCGAAGCGTCGCCGCGTCGACGACGTTGAATTGGATATGATGACCGTCGAGCTTGAAATAGGTCCGAATCAACTGCACCAGTTTGTCCAGCCCCTCGTCGTCTTTCAAGACTTGGGGAGTGAATTTCTGGTTGAGGAGCGTCCCCCCTGTGCGCGCGTGGTCCATCTTGGCGACGGACTTGCACACCGCCGTCGGCCCGTACCGATCAGCGCCCTGGACCGGCGAGACGCCTTCGGATACCGGCTGGCCGGCCTTGCGCCCGTCAGGCGTCGCGCCGAGAACTGAACCAAAATAAACGTGCACCGTCGTCGGGAGGAGGTTGATGTGATAGGCACCGCCCCGGGTATTGGGCCGGCCGTCGATCGCGTCAAAGTAGATATTG
>JAMCRS010000072.1 GCA_023380675.1 Chloroflexota bacterium | reverse complement strand
TTTCAGGTTGGCCACGGCTCGTGCGCAAGTGTCGTCGCGCGGTGTAACGTACAGGCGAAAGGTGGGTTTGGTTTGCGGCGAGGTTTTGCGCTTGGGCGCCGGTCCTCGGCTCGACTTCGTTGGCGGTCGACGCGGCATTCGGTGAGAGCTCCTGATTGACATTGCGGCGCGGTCCGGTCGCCGCCGCCGGTCCGGCCGCGATCAGACGTCCGCGAGCGCGAGCGTTCCGACGAGGTCGAGTTTCATCGCCGCCTCGATCGCCGGCACCAGGTCGGTTTTGAGGGCGGACTTGGCGACGAGATCGTGCCCGCCGGCCGCGAGGACCATTCGCCGCGAGCATTTTTTGTCGCCGCGCGTCAACGCGATGACGCGGATTTCCGGGAACAGGATGTGGATCAAGGGAATGGTGCCCAGCCCGGTCAAGCCGCAGGTGTCGACTCCCATCAGGACGACTTGCGGCGCGAGCAATTGCGCCTGGGCCAGGCACGACTCCGCGCTGCCGGCGGTGCCGATAATGTCCACCCGGTCCCCATAGCGTTTTTCGAGCAAACGCCGGGCGGAACGGAGGAATGCCGGGTCGTCGTCCACGAGCAGCACGTCGATCTTGCGCTCGCCGGGAACGTTGTCTCCATGCCCATTCCCTTGGGAACTGTGCCGGATCGAGCGATTCATGCTCATTTTGCGCCCCCTGGAATTTGATTGCCCGCGAGCACATCATGTCACAGGTCTGGGGCGCGGTCGATAGGGTAATGCCCTACCTTTGGGGAGTTCAAGACCCCGTTTTTGGGCGTTTTGCCAACTTTGGACCGTCTTGCGCCTTGATTTCAGTTTTCAAGCTGGCAGGCGATCTGGGGACAGTGTGAGCGCACCGCGTGTCAATTGACGCGATCTACTGCTGCCAATGCGTATGCCCAGCGGTCCGCGACATGGCGAGAGTTCACTTCCTGGGACGGGTTCGGCTCTTCGGCCGTGTCTGGCTTGGCAAGTCCGGCACACAAACGAGAACGTTGCAGTCGAGCGGCCGTCGTTATATAATCACGCTACCGCGGAATCGGACTCGATGGCTACCGAGCGAGGAGAGAGAACGCCATTCGGCCGCGAAACAATGCTGTCGGCAGGCTGCGATGCGGCCGTAACAAGCGTTTGGTCATGTGGACTGCTGCCTAAGGATGGTTCGATGGTGCAAACGGCGGATACCCGGCAACAGAATTTCGCGAAACGAAAGCCTGATCCTACTTGGTCCTTTGCGACTCTAACGCAGAAAGACACTCGTTACATAAGTCATGGGTACTATACCTATCCGGCAAAATTCATTCCCCAGCTTGCCGCTCGGTTGATCGAGGAGCTTTCAGAGGAGGGTCAGACGGTCGTCGACCCGTTCATGGGGAGCGGCACGACCGCGGTCGAGGCGCTGGTTCACGGAAGGCGCGCCGTTGGCGTAGACATCAATCCGGTTGCGTTCCTCGTCGCCAAGGTAAAGGCGACGCCCATTCAGCCTGAGCGGCTCGAGCGGGAGATCGCTGCCGCGGCAATCGATCTGGCAACCAGATCCGGCAAGGCCGGCCGCTCGGCGCGCCGTGTTCGCGGCATCACCCCGGCGAACAGCCGGATCGACTATTGGTTTCGTGCTCCGCAGAAACGAGAACTGGGCGAGGTCCTTGCAAGAATTTCCGACGTGCGAGATGCGGACGTTCGCGATTTCCTGCTCGTCGCTTTCTCTCAGATCCTGAAATCTTGTTCGATCTGGCTCCAGAGGAGCGTCAAGCCGACGCGCGATCCAAACAAGGTCCCGTCCGCCCCACTCGAAGCGTTCATTCGTCAGGCTCGCTCCATGCAAAAGCGCAATCACGAGCTCTGGGCGGCGGTACCGACCGCCGTGCGCGACGATCTGGACCGCTATCGAACGATCCAATGCGCCGATGCCCGGAACCTGCCATGCGGCGACGGACAAGCCAGCCTGGTCGTGACGAGTCCCCCGTACGTCACGTCGTACGAATACGCCGACCTACACCAACTGACCGCGCTGTGGTTGGAGTATTTCGATTCTCTGCCAGAATTCCGCAAGCGCTTCATTGGGTCGGCTCATTCCGAGCGAGGATCGATAGATTTGAAGAGCTCGACCGCAGGTGCGATCTGCTCGAAGCTGGGCGCGACCAAGAAAGGTCGCGAGGTGCGCAACTACTTCGCCGACATGTTGGAATGTTTCCAGGAGATGAAGCGCGTTCTGAAACCCGGCGGCAAAGCCTGCATCGTCATTGGAAATACCGAGCTGCAGGGCGTCGAGATCCTGAACGCACAGGTCTTTGCCGAGCAGATGAACCACATCGGTTTCTGCACCAGCAAGATCGTCAAGCGAGAGATTCCGTCAAAGATCCTTCCCCAGACGCGCGACCCGCACAATGGACGCTTCACCGCTTCGAGCAATTCCAAGAAGGTGTTGGCCTATCCGGTGGAGTACATTTTGATCATGGAGAAGGAGCAGCGCTAGCGTCCCGCCGCCGGCGCCGGCGACCACGCCGGCTCGTCGTCGGTCGCGTCGTTCGCCGTCAGGCGCGTCGGCGCGGAACCGTCGGCAGTCATGACGTAGATCTCCCGATTCCCATCCCGCATCGATGAAAACGCGATCTGCTTGCCGTCGGCCGACCAAGCCGGCGACTCGTCCTCCGACCGGTTGTTCGTCAAACGGACGGGCTGCGCGCCGTCCGCGTTCATCACGTAGATCTCGTCATTGCCGTCACGCGCCGAGACGAACGCGATCCGCTTTCCGTCCGGCGACCAAGCGGGAGCGGTATCGAGTCCGGCGCTACTAGTCAGGCGGGTCACGCCCGAGCCGTCCGCGTTCATCGTGTATATCTCGTCGTCGTCGTCCCGCTCGGAGACGAATGTGATCCGTTTCCCGTCCGGCGACCAGGCCGGCAGCGTATCGTACCGGCTGTTGGTCAGGCGGGTGAGACGTGAGCCGTCGGCATTGATCGCGTATATCTTGGAGCTGCCGTCGCGGTAAGACGCAAACGCGATCCGGTTTCCGTCCAGCGACCAGGTAGGCTCCCAGTCCGTGCCCGGATCGTCGGTCAGGCGGGTTACGCCGGAGCCGTCGGCGTTCATCAAGTAGACCTCCTCGTTGCGGTCGCGGGTCGACGTGAACGCAATCCGCTTGCCGTCGGGCGACCAGGCCGGCTGCGTGTCGCTCGCCGTGCCGTGGGTGAGGCGAGTCACCCCCGTGCCGTCTGAATTCACACCTGCACCTGCCGGTGCGAGTGTCACGTAGACTTGCTCGTTTCCATCGCGCGAGGAAACGAATGCGATCCTGGACGCCGCCGCGGCCCTCTCGGCGCCCGCCAGCCAGGTCGGCCAGTCTTCGTCTGACGAACTGTTGGTCAGCCGCGTTTGCCCCGAGCCGTCCGCGTTCATCACGTAGATTTCCCGGTTCCCGTCCCGCGTGGAGTAGTAGGCGATCCGCTTGCCGTCCGGCGACCACGCGGCGGTCTGCTCGTCCGCCGAATGATTCGTCAGGCAGGCCGGCCGGGAGCCGTCGGCGTTCATCGTAAAGATCTCCCAGTTGCCTCGGCGGTCGCTGGTAAAGGCGATCCTAGTCCCGTCCGGCGACCACGCGGGACGCAGATCGTCCGCCCCATTGTCCGTCAAGCGGGTCAGCCGGGTCCCGTCGACATTCATGGCGTATATCTCGAGATTGCCCTCGCGATTGGAGGCGAACGCGATCTGCTTCCCGTCCGGCGAGACGACGGGGACATAGTCCGTCGCCGGATTGTTCGTGAGCCGGGTCGCCTGTTTGCCGTCCGCATTCATCGTGTAGATCTCCAGGCTGCCGTCGCGATTCGAGGAAAAGGCGATGCGTTGGCCGTCCGGGAACCAGGCCGGATACACGTCCTGCGCCGCGTTGCGGGTCAGACGGGTCTGCTCCGATCCGTCTGCCTTCATCACGTAGATTTCCGCGTTGCCGTCGCGGTCGGAGACGAACGCGATCCGGGCGCCATCCAGGGACGCGGCCGGCGCCCAATTGTTACCGGCCGCGGTCAAGGCGACCAACCCCGTACCGCCGGCACGCATGGAATAGATCTGCTGCCTGCCGTCACGCTTTGAGGCGAAGGCAATCCGCGGCTGTGTCTCCGTTTGCGGCGCGCCGGTTGGCGCAGGAGTCCCTATGGGGAAGAGGACCCCATTTGCGCCGGCGGTGCCAGACGCAACGCCATCTCCCACGCCTCGTTTGCCACCCACGCCGAATGGGTTGCCGTCTCCGCCGTTTCCGCCATTGCCCCCGTTTCCCTGCGCCGCACCCGTTTTAGCCGGCAGCGGCCCGCCGGCCGCGCCTCCCTTTGCCTTTGCGGCGCCGCCGTTCCCGGCGGGACCTCCCTTGACGCATTTGGCCCCCTTGCCGCCGTCACCGCCGGCCGCGTTGCCGTTTCCGCCGTTTCCGTTTCCCTTCAGGCCGCTGCCGCCGTCTCCGGCGGTGGCCTTGGCTTCCCCTCCGTTTCCTCCCGCCCCCCCAGTGCCGTTCGGAGCGCACGCCGCGTCGCCACCCGGAGCACCCGTGGCGCGCGCATCCCCGCCGTCCCCGGCGTTGAACGCGGCGGCGATCGCAAACGCCGGGAGCGTCGCCAGGTCCTGGAGCGCGCGAGCGGCGCCGCCTTTGCCGGCGTACGCTTCCGCTCTTCCACCCTGGCCGCCATTGATCGATCCGGCGCATTCTCCGGCGTCGCTTCCCCTCCCGCCGGCGGCAATCGCTTCGCCTCCCTTACCGGCTTGGGCTCCCGCGAGATTCATGACCACGCCGTTCCGCTGGACCAGGCGCCAGTTCCAGGCGATGTACGAAGCGCTGCCCCCGTCGCGGGCATAGGCGGACGCACTCGCCCCGCCCGGGCGCGCACACGTGCCCAAATCGCCGTATGCCGTTGCGTCTCCGCCGTTACCACCGTTGCCGAGATTCGTGACGATAGGGTTCGGACTGACGTTCGAGTAGGTATACGTATCCGCGGACAGGTACAAGCCGCCCGGGAGGCCGCTCCGGCCGGCGACGGCTTGAGGAGAGTTGCCATACGAATCCGCGTGGCCGCCGTTGCCGGCGCTTGCGAGCGTGAGTGTCACTCCCGAATCGATGGTGAGCGTCTTGCCCGCTCGCAGCCGGATGCTGCCGCCCGATCCGCCGTTGCCGGCCTGGACGTACTCCCTGTCGCCGACCGAGGCGCCGTTGCCGCCGCTGCCGGCCTGAATCGCAACTCGTGTTTTGACCGCGAGGTTACCGACCGCCGTAATCAGGACGTCTCCACCGCGCCCGCCGTTTCCGCCAAAACGCGGGGCGAGCGGCGTCGTAAAGCCGTTGCCTCCGTCGCCCGCGGTGATGGAAAGGTCGGTCAAGAGGGTGAGGTCGCCGGCGACGTAGATGATTTCGTAGCCTCCCGTGCCGCCATCCCTGCCCATGCCGCGTGGATAGAGACTAGCTCCGTCGTCTCCATTCTTTGCGGCGTGCACTATGCCGGGGGCCGCCCACGTCGGTCGGTCCATTGAAGGTTAATACTACGCTTCGGGGGTCGCGCACGCTGAACCGGATCTCGTTCTTGTCGTACGTCGTCGTCGTCGCTGCCGGGGCGGGTATCGCGGGGGCCGGCGAGTCGGCCGCTCCCGCCGTCGGAGCGGGATAGACGTAGACCCACGCGGTGCCGGTCGATCTCTGTCCGTCGGGGTCGGAGACCGAAAGGGCGATCGCATAGCGGCCGGGAGCGGCGTATTTGTGCGACGGCATCGGATCAGTCGAAGCGGAGCCGTCACCCAAGTCCCACTGGTAGTTGAGCGCGTGACCGCGCGCATCCTGCGCGTCGGAGAAGTAGAGGACCTCCTCTCCCACCTGAGCGACTAGAACGAACGGCTGCGCCCAGACTGCCGGCGCGTTCGGTAGATTCGATTCACCGTCCGTGACGACGACGCGCAGGCCAGCCTTGCACGATTCCTTTTCGTCGTCAGTGACGGTGAGTGCGACGTCGTAAACGCCATAGGCCTTGAATGCGTGCGCGACATCGACGCCCGCGCCAGATGCGCCATCGCCGAAATCCCACGCATAGGTGACGGGGCCGCCGTCCGGATCCACACCGGCGCCGGAAAAAGTGAATAACGCCTGAGACTCGGGCGTCGCTGCCGCGAGGACTTGGCTCGCCGCGGCCGCGCAGACCGGCGGCTTGGAGCTTGCCGACCGCTGTCGGGGCAGCACGTACAGGTCGTCCGGCGCCAAGTTGGGATCGTTAGTAATGCGTAGGTTGCCCGAGGTTGCGAGGTCGGCTGGACGCTCGGGCGTGCCGATCTTGACCACTCCTCCGCTTGTCTGGATGCTCAGGTCTCTCGAATCGCCGCTGCCCTCCGCACACCGATTATCCAACGCGCCGGTGATGCTTACGTCCTTGCTGCCGTTCAGCGCGAAGCCGACGCAGTTGCCCGTCAGCGCGCCGCGAATCTCGATGTCGCCGGTCACGTTGAGGACGAGATCGCCGGCCGCCGCGACAGTGACGTTTTGCGGAATAATGACGGAGGGGACGTTGTACGTGCCGCCGAGGACCGTCTGGTCTTGTGCCGGCGCGAATGGCTGGCCGGCGGCGATGGCGCGCGCCGGAGTGGACGACGGTCTGGCCGTCGCGTCGGTCGACCTGGGAAGAAGCGTGGGTGTGCTCGGAGGCGAGGAGCAGGCGGAGAGAGCCAGACAGAGACCAACTGCGACGCGGGAGCGGACGCGTGAATTGGCATTCATCGCCTCATTCTCCTTCTGCGAATCGCTTGACTGCAGAAAAAAACCGGCCCCACTCCGCCGGTGCGGAATGAAACCGGCATTTCGATGCCCGGACAGCCTATCGCGTTCGTGCTTGGGCCGGGACACGGCGAACGAGACTGCAGGAATATTCTAAACCGGATGACGGCGCGAGTCAAGGACGAGGCGGCCCGAGACACGGCTTCTCAAAAGTCAGACAACCTGCGTAGGACAAGCTGCTGCGCCTTGGCCGGATGAGCGTCGAAATAGCGCCGCGCTTCAGGGAGATTAGTCCATCCCAGTCTGACTACGAGC
>JAMCRS010000071.1:762-2731 GCA_023380675.1 Chloroflexota bacterium | reverse complement strand
GACGTGGAAGATATGCTCGCGCTGCTGCGCGGCATCGGCGTCGAAATCACGGAACTGAGCGCGCACGATCTGGTCTTGCGCGCGCAGGACATCCGCGAAACCCGGCTCGATCGCGATCTGTGCGCGCAAATCCGCGCGTCAATCCTGCTTGCCGGTCCCATGCTCGCGCGGCGCGGCGCGGTCCACATGCCGCCGCCCGGCGGCGACGTGATCGGCCGGCGGCGCGTCGATACGCACATCGCCGCGCTGCGCGCGCTCGGCGCGGACATTCGCGTGAACGATGGCTTTGTGATGCAGGCGAAGGAATTGCGCGGCAAGGAAATCTTTCTGGACGAGGCGAGCGTCACCGCGACCGAGAACGCGCTGATGGCGGCCGCGCGCGCCCGGGGAACGACCGTCCTCCGGAACGCCGCGAGCGAGCCGCACGTGCAGGACCTCGCACGCCTCCTGAATCTGATGGGTGCGAACGTCGCCGGCATCGGCTCGAACACGTTGGTGATTCAAGGGGTCGATTCCCTGCACGGCGCCGAGGTCGAGATCGGCTCCGATTATATCGAGACCGGCAGCTTTATTGGCCTGGCCGCCGTCACGCACGGCGAGCTCCTCATCGAGAATGCGGCCGCAGAACATCTACAAATGGTCCTGCTCGCGTTCGAGCGGCTGGGAGTCAAATGCGACGTGCAGGGCCCCAACATCCGAGTCCCGGCCAACCAGTCGCTCAAGGTCGAGAGCGACGTGCACAACGCTGTTCCCAAGATCGACGACGGGATCTGGCCGGCGTTCCCCTCGGACCTGATGAGCATCGCGCTCGTGACCGCAACGCAGTGCGACGGCACGATTCTGATGCACGAAAAGATGTTCGAGGGTCGCATGTATTTTGTCGACAAGTTGCTGAACATGGGCGCGCGGGTCGTGCTGTGCGATCCGCATCGCTCGGTCGTCGTCGGACCCAGCGAGATGCACGGCGAGCGCCTCGAGTCGCCGGACATTCGCGCCGGGATGGCGCTGCTGCTCGCGGCGCTGTGCGCCCGCGGCACCAGCGTGATCGGGAATATCGGTCAGATCGATCGAGGTTACGAGCAAATCGAAGTTAAGCTGCAGCGGTTAGGCGCCCGAATCCAACGAGTTAATGGATGATCCCGCGACCGTGAGCTCGACGCGCATCGGACAATTCGCTTCCGCCCGCACAGGAGATGCAAACATGTCCGCGACCGACGAGAGAATCGACCTCAAAGTAAAATCAAAGCAGTTTCTAGACTGGCTGAGCGATTGGACGGCGGGTCTCGCCCCCGTGACGCTCGCCGACGCGATCGACGAGCCAGCCAGCGCCGCGATCTGTACGGTCGACATGCTGAATGGATTCTGTTACGAAGGAAATCTGTCCAGCCCTCGCTCCGCCGGCTGCGTCGCGCCGATCGCGTCTCTCTTCCAGCGGGCGTACGGCTACGGCGTGAGGAACTTTGTGTCGGTCCAGGAGTGGCACAGTGAGCACGCCGAAGAATTCAAGGCTTACGGCAAGCACTGCGTCCGCGACTCATCGGAGGCCTTGCTGGTGCGCGAGTTGGCGTCGCTCCCGTTCGCCCGGACCGTCGAGACCGTCCACAAGAACTCCCTCCACACCATCGTCGGGACCACGTTCGAGCAGTGGCTCGAGCAGCACTCGTTGATCGACACCTTCGTCGTCACCGGCGTGTGCACCGACCTCTGCACGTACGACCTGG
This sequence comes from Chloroflexota bacterium, assembly GCA_023380675.1. The sequence continues at coordinate 1,010 of JAMCRS010000071.1, read as the reverse complement.
CGCTGGATCTCAAGCTGCGCGCCAACTCGCGGGACATTCCGCGTCGCGTGATCGTGCCGGTCAATTGCGTCAATACGTACGATCTGCCGGTCGACCTCGCCGGCAAGATCGGCGCGCTTCCCCACGACGGCGATCTCGCCCACGCGTATTTTCTCTACATGCTGGCGCTGAACAAGATCGAGGTTGTCAAGGAGATCGTGTGAGCGGCCGTGGAGTCTGGTTCGAGGTCGATTCATGAAAACATCTGA
>JAMCRS010000071.1:0-650 GCA_023380675.1 Chloroflexota bacterium | reverse complement strand
TGCTGCGCGATGCCGCGCCCCAAGCGCAGGTCGAGGCGCTGGACGAGGGTGCGCCGATGAGCGCCCGGGAGGTGGTCCTCCGCATCCGCGCGCGCTACTCCGCCTTTGGGCTGTATGAGACGGCGATGTTGGGGATGCTCGCGTCCCAATCCGGCTGGGCAACCGCCGCGCGCGAGATTGTCTCCGCCGCCGCGCCGCTCCCCGTTATTTCTTTCGGAGCGCGGCACGTGCATCCGGACGTGTCGGCCAGGCTGGAGTACGCGGCCGTCGTAGGCGGCTGTGTGACCGGCGCGACCCCGGGCGGCGCGCGGCTGGCCGGCAAGGAACCTGCCGGCACCATCCCGCATGCCATGGTCCTCATCTTTGGCGATACCGTCAAGGCGGCCGCCGCGTTCGACAAGTGGATGCCCAAAGAGGTCAACCGCATCGCGCTCGTCGACACCTTTCACGACGAAGCAGAGGAATCGGTCCGCGTCGCACAGGCGATGGGGGATCGGCTGTGGGGCATTCGCCTCGATACGCCGAGCGAACGCGGGCGCGTGACGCCCGAACTTGTCGCCGAAGTGCGTGCCCGGCTCGATCAGGCCGGTTTTCCCCGTGTCAAGATCGTCGTGAGCGGCGGGGTCGATCTCGAGCGCATTCGACTGTTC
>JAMCRS010000070.1 GCA_023380675.1 Chloroflexota bacterium | reverse complement strand
ACGGCGAGCGGATGTCGCCGGAATCGTCGCCCCATGCCTGCACGCTTCGGTCGGAGCTGGGCAACGGGCGGACCGGCGAATTCCGAATGGATCAGACCCGAGGAGGCGTGGTCGACCATCGATGCGTGTCAGGCGTAGCGGATCCGTGGGTCGATCACGGCGTAGGCCACGTCGGCGACCAGGTTAAAGGAGAGGATGAGCGCCGCATTGATCATGAGCACCGCCATCAACACCGGATAATCGAACTGCGCCGCGGAAGTGACAAAGAGGCGCCCCATGCCGGGCCAGGCAAAAATGGTCTCGGCGAAAATGGCGCCGTTGAAAAGACCGGGGAGCTCGAGCGCGACGACCGTTACGAGAGGGAGGGCCGCGTTCCGGAATGCATGGGCGAGCACGACGGCGCGCGGCCTCAGCCCCTTGGCGCGCGCGGTACGGACGAAATCCTGATGGACGACGTCCAACATGCTGGCCCGCACGTAGCGGGTGATGTGAGCCGTCTGGTAGAGCGCCAACATCGCGGCCGGCAGGACAAGGTGGGACAGCCGATCGACGAGTGAAAAAGGCGTGCCGAGCGTGTACATGCCGACGCCGGGCAGCAAGGGGCCCTGGGTGAGCGGGTTTTTCAGCACGGTGTGAAATACGATGATCAAGATCAGTCCGAACCAAAAGACCGGGATCGACTGCCCGGCAAAGACGATCGTCGTGGTGACCAGGTCGAAGAGCGAATACTGCCTGAGCGCGGCGATCAGGCCAATCGGGACGCCGACTAGTAGCGCAACGACGAACGAAACTCCCATCAGGTAAACCGTATTGGGAAGCCGGTCGGCGATCTCTTGGAGCGCGGGCCGCCGGGTGTAGATCGAATAGCCCCAATCGCCGTGAAGGACATTTCCCAGCCACCGGGCGTATTGCACCGGCAGCGGTTGGTCGACGCCCAGCTGCTGTTCCAACCGCGCCAACTCTTCGGGCGAGACGTTCGGGTTGTTGGCATAGCCGGCGAGCGCTCCACCGGGAATGGCCTGCAAAAGCAAGAACAAGACGAGACTGATGAAGAAGAGGAGGGGAACGAACTGCAGCAAGCGCCGGGCGACGTAACGCGTCATAACGTCACCGGCTCAGGCGAGCCGCCGGGCCAGCCGTGAATTTCGCTGCGCCACCTTGTCGTTGCGGACCGCGAGCCCGATCGCCTTGGTCGTGCCGACCAGGACGACGAGCTCCCGGGCACGCGTGACCGCGGTGTAAAGCAGGTTTCGCTGGAGGAGCATATAGTGCTGCGTGAGGACCGGCAGGACGACTGCGCGATACTCGCTCCCTTGCGATTTGTGCACGCTCATCGCGAACGCGTGAACCAGCTCGTCCGCCTCGCCGAAATCGTAATCGACTCGCCGACCTTCAAAGTCAACGACGAGGCGCTGTTCTTCGCCGTCAATCGCCGCGACGCGTCCCAGGTCGCCGTTGAATACCTCTTTTTGATAGTTGTTGCGGGTCTGCAAGACCTTGTCGCCGATGCGGAACACGCGGCTGCCGTGACGCCATTCCGTTTTGCGCTCTTGGGCCGGATTGAGCGCGGCCTGCAGAACGCGGTTGAGCTCGCCGACGCCGACCTCGCCCCGGTGCATCGGACTCAGCACCTGGATGTCCGCCACCGAATCCAGACCGAATCGGCGGGGAATGCGGGTCTTGACCAGATCGACCACGCGAAGAGCGGCCGCGGCGGGCTCCTTTTCGGCAAACAGGAAAAAATCGCGCGCGGTCTTTGAGAAGAGCGGCATTTGTCCCCGGTTGATGCGGTGCGCGTTCTCGATGATCAGACTGTCCGGCGATTGGCGAAAGATGACGTCGAGCGCGACGACGGGTGCGACGCGGGACTCGATCGCGCCGTTGACGATGGTGCCGGCGCCCACCGAGGGAAGTTGGTCCGGGTCGCCGATGAAAAGCAGGTGTCCGGTAATGTCGACGGCCCGCAGCAGCGCATTCATGAGCAGCAGGTCGATCATGGAGAATTCGTCGACGATGATGAGATCGGCGTCGAGGGGATTTTCGCGGTCCCGCAAGAACTTGTTTCCTTCAAAGGGCTTGAACTCGAGCAGGCGGTGCAGGGTCTGGGCCGGCTCGCCGGTGGCTTCACTCAGGCGCTTGGCCGCGCGTCCGGTGGGGGCGGCGAGCCGAAAGGAATGGTGCCGCGCGCGGAGCATTTGGATGAGCGCGCGGACGCTCGTCGTCTTACCGGTGCCCGGTCCGCCGGTCAGTATCGATACCTTGGACGTCAGCGCCATCCGGACGGCGAGACGCTGCTGTTCGGACAGCACGATCCGGCTCCCGGCCGCGACCCAATCGAAGGCCGAGTCCCAGGCAATGTCCCGCATATCCGCGAGGCGGCTCTGGCGGCTCGCGGCGATCTGCTTCAGGCGCTTGGCGACGGCGGTCTCGGCCTGATAGAACGGCGCGAGATAGACCGCTGCCTCCTCGATTCGCAGCTCGTCCGTCTTCGCCAAGCTCGCAATGCCCTCTTCGACCAAAGGGGCGGGCGCGCCGAGAGTCTCGACCGAATCGTGAACCAGGTCGCCGTGAGCGGCGAAGACCTGTCCGTCGTCGACGAACTTGCCGAGGACGTAACGCACGCCGGCCTGGATGCGCGCCGGGTCGTCCGGCTTGACGCCGTTCGCCTGCGCGATCCGGTCGGCGGTGAGAAAGCCGATCCCGTAGATGTCGCGGGCGAGCCGATACGGTTCCTGTTGAACGACGTGCAGGGCGCCGTCGCCGTAAGCCTTGAAGATCTTGACGGCGAGGGAGGTGCTGACGCCGCGGCTCTGCAGAAAGAGCATCACCTCTTTGATCTGCATTTGTTCCTGCCAACCGCGCGCGATGATCTCGATCCGCTTGGGTCCGACGCCTTCGACCTGACCAAGCCGCTCGATCGAGTGTTCGATCACGTCGAGCGTCTCGAGCCGAAAATGATCGACGATGCGCTCGGCGGTGACCGGACCGATCCCTTTGATCAGGCCGGAGCCGAGGTACCGCTTGATTCCCTCGACCGTGGCGGGGAGCTGCAGCGAAAACCGTTTGATCTCGAACTGGCGACCGTGCTGGGGATGGTTGAGCCAGAGGCCTTCCAGGAGGAGGGATTCGCCGACGTTCGCGCCCATGAGGCTGCCGACGACGGTTACGACGTTCGAGCGTCCCTCGGGAAGAAAGCGCGCGACCGTGTATCCGTTCTCGTCGTTGTAGTAGGTGATGCGCTCGATCGTGCCGCGCAATACCTCCAGAGGGGCCGTCGGCGAATTCACGCCGGGAATTATAATGCAGAACGCGGGGGCTGACAAACCTTTTCATCGCGCGTCGTTTCGACTCGCGCGGAATTGCTCGAAATTGTTTTAAATTGACAATCCGTATCCATCGTGGTATCTTTATGGGACATTCCCGACGGAGTCACAACGCCGTGACCGATGCACGCTACTGGGTCGGCCTCAATCTCATTCCCCAGATCGGTCCCGTCAAGGCGCGTCGCCTCCTCGACCACTTTGGGGACCTTGCGGCGGCATGGCGCGCCAGCGCATTCGATCTGGCTGCCGCAGGTCTGGA
>JAMCRS010000069.1:369-3403 GCA_023380675.1 Chloroflexota bacterium | reverse complement strand
CTGGCGACTGGGTACGCTACCTGCTGGACATTTTGAATCTGGTCGGAAATCAGGCAGATGGGATCGCGCTTCACTGCTACACACACGATTTTGACACCACCCAGCTCAACAGTGAAGACACCATGGGCGCGCCGTTTGCCAATCGGCACTTTAATTTTCGCGCGTACCGCGATTATCTGAGCGGCCTCCCGTCCGCTTTCCGCTCCCTGCCGGTCTTTATCACCGAGGCCAATCCGTACGCCGGCTGGCGCAATGCAAATATCGGCTGGATAAAGGCTGCCTACGACGAGATCAACGCGTGGAACGCCGACACCTCCAACCAGCCGATCCAGGCGCTCGTGCTTTTTCGGTGGCAGACGTTGACCGACCATCCCGAATGGGGATTGATGGACAAGCCGGCGCTCCTCGCCGAGTTCCAATCCGTGGTCGCCGCAGGCTATGGGACGCGCTGGCCGGCCGGCAGCCCTCAGCCTCCGTCGACTCCGCCGATTCCGCCGCCCTCGGTCCTACCCGAGTATCGCGTCGAATGGCGTCAAGCCGTCGACGTCCCCAATCACGTCATGGACGCCTCGAGTGTACTGACCGGAAAGGTGGTCGTCGTCAACCGGGGTTCCCGGATTTGGCCCGCGCTCGGGTCCAATCCCGTCCGGCTTGGCTATCATTGGTACAATCTGCAGGGTCGCGAAACGCCGGTCGCGCCGTACGCCGGCAATTTCCCGCTCGCGCGCGACGTGCCGCCCGACGGCACCGCAACGTTCGACAAAGTCGAGCTCCGCGCGCCTCAAGCGCCCGGCGCGTACACGCTAAAGTGGGATATGGTTCACGAGGGCATCACGTGGTTCAGCGACCGCGGCAGCGCCACCGACGACTTGCAATTGACCGTCAATCCCCCCGGCCCTGCGCCTTCGCCCGCCCCCCCCCGACGAATCCAGTTGGGAGGCCGAATTCCTCGCGCACGATACGCCGGTGAGCGAGCGCGCCGGCCAGTACGTCCTCGTGAACCTACGGGTCAAGAACGCGGGCAAGACCGCGTGGCCGCAGGGAGGGAGCAATCCTGTCCACGTCGGCTACAAGTGGTTCAACGCCGCCGGCCAACAGCAGCTCGACGTCGAAGACCGGCGCACAGCGCTGCCTACCGACGTCGCGCCCGGTGCGGAGACGGCGCTGGGCGCGGTCCTCGTCGCGCCCAAGACGCCGGGAGAATACAAGTTGCGGTGGGACCTCGTCGCCGAAAAGATCACGTGGTTTGCGGACGCGGGAAATCCACCGCTCATCGTGCCGGTCAAGGTGACCCAACTGCCGATCGACGTCAGCGGCTGGCGGGCCGAGGCTAGCGTAAACCCGGGTCAGGTCGCTCACGCGTTGGACGGCAAGCCCGACACGTATTGGGACAGTGCGACGCCTCAGGCCGCGGCCCAGTGGTTTCGGGTCAACCTTTCGACACCGCGGGTGATCGACGGGATCCAGTTCCTCAGCCCGGGGAGCGGCTTCCCCGCCGGCTATTCGCTGCGCGTGTCGGGCGACGGCCAGACCTGGGTCGAGATAACCGAGGTCCATGCCGATAATACCAATGACGTCATGGCGATTTTCGCACCGCAGTCGATCCAATACGTCCAGATCGACCTTCTGACCGCGTCCACCTCCAGCTGGAAGATCTCAGAGATCTTGTGTCACTCGGCCGTTGAGTGGACCGCGCGGGCCAGCGTCAACGGCGAAGCGGCCCGGCTCGCGATCGATAACCGGCCGGACACGGCGTGGTCGAGCGTCTCGCCGCAGGCGGCCGGGGCGTGGTTCCAAATCGACCTGGGACGCGTGGAATCGGTGAGTGGGATCGTGTTGGACGCGCCGGCTTCCGACAGCCCGGTCAACTTCCGTATAACCGTTTGGAACGCATCGGCGAGCCGGTGGCAGATCGTTCAGGAGGTCAAGGACAACCACGAAGCTGTCGACTGCGGCTTTCCGGCGGTCCTGACGCAGTTCGTGGGCGTGCAGCTGACCGACTCGGGCGCCAGCCCCTGGACCATCCAGCACGCGCACGTCATTCGCGAAATGGAGACCTGGCTCGGACCCTCTCGGTGATCGTAGGGGCCGGCGCGCGACGCAAACGGTCGTAGGTCCATAAAGAAAAACCCGTCCTTTCGGAGGGCGGGTTTCGTGTTTCCTATTTGATCTCGACCGTGGCGCCGACTTCTTCCAGTTTCTTTTTTCCGTCGGCTGCTTCTTCCTTCGTAGCGCCCTTTTTGATCGAGACGGGCGCCGATTCCACCAGCTCCTTCGCCTCTTTCAACCCGAGCGTTCCGCCGGTCAATTCTCGCACCACCTTGATCACCGGGATCTTTTGCGAGCCGGCGTCCTTGAGGAAGATCTCGAACTCGGTCTTTTCCTCAGCCGCCGCCGCGGGCGCGCCCGCTCCACCGGCGCCCGCGCCCGGCATCGCCGCCACCGCAACCGGCGCCGCAGCGCTCACGCCCAGTTTCTCCTCGAGCACCTTGACGAGCTCGGAAGCCTCCAGAAGCGTCAGCCCCTGGATGTCGTCGGCAATCTTGGTCAGTTTCTCTGATGCCATTCGTCACTCCTTATTGCGTTTGATTTGGGATTGACAATCCGGTTCGCAGCGGGCCGCCGTCGCCGCGTGCCGCGGCGGTCGAGCTTTCGCGGGCCCCTGCAAACGTCTGTTACGCCGCCTGCTTCTCCAGCTGCTCGGCGCGCGCCTTGAGCACGTACAGAACTTGGCGAATGCCAGCCGCCACGACGCCGGCCATTTGCGTGCCCGGCGCGTTGACCGTGCCGAGAAGGCGTCCAAAGAGTTGGTCGCGCGTAGGCAGGTTGGCGAGCGCCTCCGCTTCCGGACCTCTCAGGATGCTTCCGCTCATGATGGCGCCTTTGAACTTGATCTCCTTGCCTTTCAGGAAATCGCTGAGCGCCTTGGCCGGACCCGCGATATCGCCCTGGCAGAAGGCGACTGCGGTCGGGCCGGCGAGGAGGTCTTGCGGCACCGGCATTTCGGCGCGCTGCAGCGCGAGGGTGAGCAACG
>JAMCRS010000069.1:0-290 GCA_023380675.1 Chloroflexota bacterium | reverse complement strand
AGCTGGGTGCGCAATCCGGCCAGCGCGGCGGTCGGCAGGCCGCGATAATCGGTGAGGATGATCGCTTGCGATTTCTTCAGTTCTTCAGCCAGCGCCGAGATCAATTCCTCTTTTCGTTCACGTGTGATGGGCAATTGCAACCACCTCCATAAAAAAAGATCTTTGTGCCGACGACCTGACGACACAAAGACCTTGCCCTCCAATTTCGTGGGTCAGCCCACCCCTCGGAGGGGCCGCCCTCCCCAATCGCGCGGACCCTTCCCGCGTGCGCTGGGCGGCATATCTTTGCC
>JAMCRS010000068.1 GCA_023380675.1 Chloroflexota bacterium | reverse complement strand
TTGGGAGCATTGAGGTAAAATGGTACAGCCTCAGTATCTCGTCTCCAAACAGTATCGGACTCTGTCTTACGTGTCGGGCCCGCTCATCTTTGTCGAACGGGTCCGCGATGTCGGCTACGGCGAAATCGTCGAGATCGCCGGCTCAGACGCCGTGCCTCGCTCCGGGCAGGTGCTCGAGGTCAGCGGCAGCCGCGCGGTCGTCCAGGTCTTTACCGGCACCCGCGGCCTAGACGTCGAGACGACCCGCGTCCGATTCACCGGACAGGCGGCCCGTCTAGGCGTCTCCATGGAGATGCTGGGACGGATTTTCGACGGCGTCGGCGAACCGCGCGACGGCGGGCCGGCGATCGTCCCGCAAGCCTTCCTCGACATCAACGGCCAACCGATCAATCCGTACGCGCGCGATCACCCGTCTGAGTTCATCCAGACGGGCCTCTCGGCGATCGACGGACTGAATACCCTCGTGCGCGGGCAAAAGTTGCCGATCTTCTCCGGGTACGGACTACCGGCCAACGAGATCGCCGCTCAGATCGCGGCTCAGGCCCAAGTGCTCGGGACCGGCGAACGTTTTGCCGTCGTGTTCGCCGCTCTCGGCATTACGCATCGCGAGGCTTCATTCTTCATTCGGCATTTCGAGACGAGCGGCGCGCTCGACCGAACTGTGCTGTTCCTGAACCTCGCCGACGATCCCACGGTCGAGCGGCTGCTGACGCCGCGCGCCGCTCTAACCGCCGCGGAATACCTGGCGTTCGAGCACGATTTGCACGTGCTCGTCATCATCACCGATATGACGAACTATTGCGAAGCGCTCCGCGAGGTCGCGACCGCGCGCGAGGAAGTCCCCGGCCGGCGCGGCTATCCCGGCTATATGTATACGGACCTGGCGACCCTTTACGAGCGTGCCGGACGCATCAAAGGCAAACGGGGCTCGATCACGCAGTTGATGATCCTGAGCATGCCGGACGACGACATCACCCATCCCATTCCCGATCTCACCGGCTATATCACCGAAGGGCAGATCGTCCTCTCCCGCGACCTGCATCGTCGCGGCATCTACCCGCCGATCGACGCCCTCCCCTGCCTGTCCCGCTTGATGAACGCGGGAATCGGCGCCGGCAAGACCCGCGAGGACCACCGCGGTGTGGCAGACCAGCTCTATTCCTTCTATGCCCAAGGACGCGACCTGCGGCGCCTCGTCGCCATCGTAGGCGAGGCCGCGCTCAGCGGCCAGGATCGCCGCTATCTCGAGTTCGCCGATCGATTCGAACGGGAATACATTGGTCAGGGCGCCACCGACCGCGGGATCGGCGAGACGTTGGACCGCGGTTGGGATCTGCTGAGCGAGTTTCCGGCTGCCGAGCTCAAACGGATCCGGCGCGAGCATATCGACCGCTACCGCAAGCCTGGCGTACCTCATGAGCCGCCGAGCGCTTGACGGGGATCGGGCGCGCACGCCGAGGTCTCCGATCCCGCAAGCCCTCTGGCGCCGAATAGAGGGCAACACGATCGTGACTGGTAATAAACTCGGAGATCAGCCTTTCATGGATCGTTGAAGATATTCGGGAGCTAAAGCGGGGCTATCGTTCGGAAGCGGCAGACCGAGCTTGCCGGTACTCTCGCGCTCGAAATGGCGGCCTGAACAGGGCCAAATCGCAATTTGGGGTAACCGGATCAAGACCGTGAGGGCGATGCATGGAAAACGTTAGCGCGACCCGAATGGAGCTGCTCGCGATCAAGGGGCAGATCGGGTTGGCGGAGCAGGGGCGTGACCTTTTGAAGGAAAAGCGGAACGCCCTGCTGAAAGAGTTTATGAAGATCGCCGACGTGGTCCTGCGAACCAGCGACGAGCTGGATCAAGCCGCCGCCGACGCCGGCCGTGCGCTCGCGCGCGCCGAAGCGTTGGACGGCGCTGAGGCGGTCCGGTCCGCCTCGTTCGCCGCACGCGGAGAGCTCTCGCTCTCCGTGGAAGGGGCGTTCGTCATGGGCGTGCCGGTCCCGATCATAGAGCAAAAGAGCGCGGCGCGCGCCGTGATCGATCGCGGCTACAGTCTTGCCGGAACTTCGGTCCGGATCGACGAGGCCGCAGAGCGGTTCGAGGCCGAGGTCAGCTTGTTGATCGAGTTGGCGGCCAGCGAGCTCACGCTCCACCGGCTTGCCGACGAAATCACAAAAACGAGTCGGAGGGTAAACGCGCTTGAAAATGTGCTCATTCCGCGGCTCCATACCCGACGGGCGTACATCGAGATGGTGTTGGAGGAGCGCTCGCGTCAAGACCTATTTCGGCTTAAGACCGTCAAGCGTGCGATGGTCAAACGCCAAGCCGTGAATGCTTTGGGACTCGGCCGCGCGATGTGACCGTTGCGACAAACGGCGACGCTGACGGAACGAGCCGCCCGGCGGATGCCGAGCGGCTCGATTGAAATTGCGGCAACTGGATTTCGTTCAGCGTATCGAGGCGAGGAAGGCGCCTACTTCTTCTTGGTTCCAGTCATTGGTTATTCCTCCTTTGAGTTAGCGTTCCCAATATCGACGAGCAAGTCCAACAAGCGCTCGAGCGGTTCCCCTTTGGCGACAAATCCGTCGGCACCGGCCGCCAGCGCGAGCGCTTGATACTCGGGGTACATCGATAGGGCGATCACCCTCACCTGCGGCATTTGCGCTTTGATCATGCGCGTAGACGCCAAACCGTCGATCTCCGGCATGCGCACGTCCATGAGCACCAGGTCCGGCTTCCATTCGGCACACAAACGGAATGCCTCGCCTCCGTCGGCGGCTTCGATGACCTCCTCGATTTGGGGACACGTATCGAACAACGCCTTCATGCTTTGTCGTGTTCTCGTCTGATCGTCGGCGACGATGATCCGCAGCCGTTTTTTCACTCATCGACCTTCGTTATGATATCGACCACGACCTCAGATTAACAGAATCGGGCTGCCGCGTCATCGGCAAAACGAATGAGTTCGCTAAACGAACGAGACCGCCCTAAGAGACGGTCTCGTGTCACTTTATGCTTAGACACCCTCACTAAAAAGTACCAGTCCGGGGCCGCCGCGCTCGCTCGTATGCTAGCACGTTCCCTGCCGGCACCAGCCGGTCGGTTTGTCCTGCAACCGGGCGATGATGTCCTGCACCAGATGAACGACCTGCTCGACCTTGGCTACGTTGAGCCAGTCCAGCGTGTCGCTCGGCAGATGCATCACGTTCGCAACGCCAGACGAGCTGACGGCGATGCTGGGTATTCCGTGGCGGACGAAGGCTGTGTGATCGCTTTCATGCCAGGGATCGACCGGCACGACGCCCGGGTGATTGCCGATCACGGCTGCGATCTCGTCCGAGAGACTCGCACAATCGGAAAACGTCGCGATCGTATTGGGGCCCAGCATTTGGCCCACTCCGTCCAGGTTTATGGCGGCGACGATCCCGTCGAGATTGCTAGCCTGGCTGTGCAGGTATTCGGCGACGCCGACCCCGCCGTTTTCTTGCCCGTTGAGTGCGATGAATTCCAGGGCAACGTGGAGAGGCTTGCGAGCGAGAGTTTCCGCGAGGGTAAGGAGCGCGGCCATGCCGGAGCCATTGTCGATCGCGCCCGGCGTATCGGACACAGTATCGAAATGCGCGCACAGTGTGATCCGTCGCTCCAGCTTGCCCACTCTGCCGACGACGTTGCAGGGCTGCGCTTCCTTTCGCTGGGAATCGATGTGGAGCTGCAGCGGCTGGTCCGGCTTGCGCAGAAGGACAAGACCAACCTCCGCCGGCACGGTCGCCGAAGGTATCGAAAACTGCCAGTCGCTGATGAGCCGCTGAAGCGACCCCGTGTGCGGGTGGACGGTAATGACTGCGGCCGGCTTTTTTTCCTCAAGCAACCGGAGAATCTCTGTGTCGCGCTCAGGGATATGGAATGCGCTCTTGGACGAAAAGCCGTTCCCGGCCGTGAGATCTCCGTAAAGGATCGCGATGTGGCCGGACAGGTCGACGACACGCAATTCCGCTAACGCGCCGGCAAATGCCGGTCGCGCGACGACTCGGCACGGGGGGGAAAATGTGTTGGCAGCCGCAACGTAGCGCGTCCCGCCCAGCTCCAGTCGCGTCCCCCGGTCCTCCCACTGCGGACACGCAAAGTACTGCGCCTCGGACTCGAGCCCGGCCTTGAACATGACCTGCTGGATATATTCCGCCGCCTCTCGATTCCGCGCTGATCCCAACGGCCGCGATCCGATCTGCGTGCACAGGCGATCTAGGTGCCGCGTCGCTCTTCCCTCGACTTGGCTCACGGCTCGACCTCCTGTGTTTCGATTGAGTCGACGTGTAGGCTCCCGAATAGGCGGGCAATTCCCGCGTACGGCTTGAGTGGCACGTACTGGAACGATATGAGGCCCTGGTTCACCAGCGGAAGCGTGCCGAGCAGCCGTTGGGCCTCGTCGGCGTCGGCGCATTCGAGCAACAGCACGGCGTCGTCACGGTCTGCGCGAAAATACATCTCTCGGATCACCCCGCCCTGGTACAACTGCCACACCTGTGCCGCTTCGGCTTTGAGGTAAGGCGCGAATTGCTCGGTCGCAACTCCTGGGGTATCGGACCCCAGAGCCAGAATCTTCATCGATTGGTCCTTGGACTAGGCATCCGCCGCTCACGCTTTGCAGTTGCGCGCGTTCCGCTAAAAGCAGCCGAACGTTTCCTTCTCGAACAGGTCGAGCAGTTGTTCCATCTCGACGATTCGCGCCGCGGCGATCTTTTTGGCCGCATCGAGACGGATGTTCGATGGAATACTGTACTCTGTAACGAAAACATAACAGAATTGAGCGGGTTCGTCATCCGCTCAATTAGGAATCGCCGACAACAAAAAAAGACCGCGTTTGTCACGGTCTCGTACTACATTCTGTGTAGCAGTCGCCTACAGCATTTGTGGTATGCGCCGTGGTTCCCCGGGGGTCATCGCCAGAGCCGTGTCGGCCATTTTTGACCGACAAGGTGCGGCTTTTATGTTTCCCTTGCGGGGGTGCACGGCCAGCCGACGACGGAGCGCGGCGCGCGGAGCATTGGTGTGATCGGACGTGCCCAAAACAAATGTCAGGCGAAAGCGCATCGATCGCGCGGGAAAGCGCATCCACGCGTCCCATGCTGCCAGCAGCCGGCGTTCGATCAGGATTGCGCGCCCGGAACGTCCTCGAGAGACGCGAGGCCCTCCTTCAGCGCGTAAAGCGCGGCCTGGGTCCGGCTCGCAAGGTGAAGCTTGCCCAACACGTTGCTCACGTGTGTACGGACCGTCATTTCGGTTATGACCAGCAGCTCCGCGATTTCCTTGTTGCTCCGTCCCTGAGCGATCAGTCGAAGGATGTCGAGCTCACGTTCGGTCAGCGGGTCGGCGCTGAGCGGCTTTTGCTGCGGTGCGGACAATTCGGTGAGCACCTTGCGTGCAATCGACGGCTCGAGCGACGGTTCACCCCGGTAGACACAATGTATCGCCTGCACCAGCTCGTCCGGCCCGGTGTCCTTGAGCAAGTATCCTAGAGCGCCCGCCTTGATCGCCGGAAAGACCTTGTCGTCTGCCGCAAAGCTGGTGAGGACCAGGATGCGCGCGCCCGGCATTTGCGTTGTGATCTGGCGCGTCGCTTCGATCCCGTCGACCTTGGGCATGACGAGGTCCATCAGGATCACGTCCGGCCGAACCGTCTTGACTTGCGCCACCGCCGCGGCGCCGTCGCCGGCCTCGCCGACCACTTGAATATCGTGTTCCGTCGATAGGAGGGCGCGTATCCCTTTGCGTACGATCGCGTGGTCGTCGACAATCAAAACTCGAATGGGGGACGTCATCTTTGTTCCTCCTTGGCGTTAAGCGTTCGAAACCGGGACCCGAATGGCGACCCGCGTCCCTTTGCCGGGTGCGCTGTCGATTTCGAGCGCACCGCCTATCTTTTGAGCCCGCTCTTTCATTCCGTTGACCCCGAGGCCCCCGCCGTGGACGGACTGCTCCAATTCAAAGCCGGTGCCTTCGTCGCACACTTCTAGCTCTACGGCTTGCTCGAGGAATCGCAGGTTGATGCGGACGCGGGCGGCGCCGGAATGCTTGAGCGCATTATTGAGCGCTTCCTGGGCGATGTGGTATAGCTCCTCTTGCAGTCGGGGCGTCAGCCGCTCTTTTCCCTCCACGTGGAGCTCGGCCTTGATTCCTCCGCGCAGCTCCACCGAATCGAGGCGATTCTGGAGCGCCTCCGCGAGCCCAGTTTTGTCGAGCGCCAGCGGGCGCAGCTCAAAGATCAGCAGTCGCATCTCGCGGAGCGCTTCTTGCGCAGTGTCGCGCAATTCGCGCAGATGGCTCGCGGCCTGGACGTGATCGCCGGTCGAGAGCAGTCGCGCCGCCGCCTCAGCGTACAGCGTGACGCTGTAGAGCGACTGCGTCACCGAGTCGTGCAGGTCGCGCGCAAGCCGGCTCCGTTCCGCCAGAGCCGCCCCGCGCTCACCGCGACTGCGCAGTCGAGCGTTCTCGATGGCGAGCGCGGCCTGGTCGGCGAAGGTGACCGCCAACATACTCTCTTCCTCAGAGAATTGGCGCGACCCTGAATAGTACAGCGCGATCGCGCCGTACACTTCGCTCTTCAAGATCAACGGGATGCCCACCAGGGTTTTGAATACCGCGAGCATGTGCTCGACGTCCGGTCGGGCCCGGGAATCGATCGGAAAGGCGGCTAGCTCTGCCAAGAGAGACGCGGGATCGTCGAGAATCACGGGCCGGCGCTCCAGCGCCGCGCGGCCGACTGCGCCTTTGCCCAGCGGTACGACCACGTTCGACGCGAGCTCCGCGGACAACCCTTCCGAGGCGCTTATTCTGAGTGTCTGGCTTTCCTCGTCGAGGCGAAACAGCGCGATCGCATCGCTTCCCAACAAGCGCCGCGCCTGACCGGCGATGTGCGTCAAGATATCTTCCAGCGACCGCGTCGAGTTCAGCACTGCGAGGATCTCCCGAAGGGCTTCGGCGACCTGACGGCGCCGCTCCGCCTCCTCGCGCCGCTCCTGCTCGGCTTTGTAGAGCCTCGCGTTCTCCACGGCGACGCCGACCTGCTGGCCGATCGCGGAGAGGAGCGACAGCTGTTCCGGCGAGAACGTCCGTGGTGTTGCGGTTGCGAGGTACAGCGCGCCGACCAGGCTCGCCTTGGCGACCAGCGGCACGGCGACGAGCTGCCGGACACCTTCGCGAAACAGCGCATCGGCCATTTCGAACTGCTGCGAAGAGCCGTCGAGCTGCCAGATGAACGGTTGGCCCGTACCCGCGGCGACGGAGGCCGGGCTCGCTCGCAGTAGCGAGACCCCGGCCCGCTCGACAAATTCGTCCGACAATCCCCAATAGACCAGCGGATTCAGGCACGGCTCGGGCCGGCCGTCGCCCGGACCGCACTCTCCGGATTCCAGCCGGTACGCTGCGCCGTATTCCATACCGATCGTCTCGAGCGTTTGCCCGAGCGCATCGCCGAGGATTCCTTCCAGATTGAAAGAGCGGTTGACCGATGCGGCGAGGGAATTCAGCGCCTCGGAAGGGTTGTCCGCGG
>JAMCRS010000067.1 GCA_023380675.1 Chloroflexota bacterium | reverse complement strand
AAGAGCCCAAAGCCGTCCTCGCCGGTGTAGCCGGTCCGCGCGACCCATCCATGCGTTTTGCCGGTCCCAAAAGCACGCGCATGGTGGAGTTCGGGGGCTGGGAAATGCCGGTCCAGTACGAGGGAATCCTGGAAGAACACCGCACGGTGCGGAACGCGGCCGGCCTGTTCGACATCGACCACATGGGGCAGATCGAGGTCAAGGGCGCCGGCGCGCTCGCCTTCCTCCAGAATTTGCTCAGCTCGGACCTGTCCATGCTCGAGTTGAATCAATCCAAGTACGCGATCATGTGCTACGGCGACGGAACCGTAGTGGACGACACGTTCGTGTACAAGATGCCGGGCGCGACCAAAGCGCTAGCGAATTACATGGTGGTGGTGAACGCGTCAAACCGCGAGAAGGATTTCGCGTGGATGCAGGCACACCTCGCCGGATACCGCGCCCAGATACGCGACGTTTCCGACGAGCTGTACATGCTGGCGTTCCAGGGACCGAAAGCGGAACAGGTTCTCCAACGGCTCGAACCATTCGATCTTTCAAAGATCGCGTACCACCACGCGCGTGCTTTTGGGACCGGCAAAACGCATGGATGGGTCGCGCGGACCGGCTACACCGGCGAGGACGGCTTTGAGCTCTTCATCCCGGCGAGTCACGGCAAGCACGTTTGGGACGCGATCCTAGAAGCTGGCCAGGCAGACGGCGTCAAACCGATCGGGCTCGGCGCTCGAGACAGTCTGCGCTTTGAGACCAAAATGGCGCTGTACGGGCACGAGATCGATTCGCATACGTCTCCGATCGAAGCGGGGCTAGGTTGGGCCTGCGATCTCAACAAACCGTTCATCGGACGGGACTGTTTGCTGAAACGAAAACTCGAAGGCGTAACCAAAAAGCTCGTCGGTTTCGAGATGGTCGACCGGGGAGATGCACGTAAGGACTATGCGATCGCCAAAGACGGCCAAGTCATCGGCGTTGTGACGAGCGGCATGTTCGCGCCGACGCTCGAAAAGAACCTCGGGTTGGGCTACGTTGCGCCGGAATTTGCGTCCCTTGGAACCGAATTCGACGTGATCGTGCGGGGGAAACCGGTGCGGGCGCGAGTCGTCAAGACACCCTTTTACGCAAACCGGGCACGGGTAAAGTAACGCCAGGCCGACAAGGCCAGCAAATCCGTCCGCGAATGGGCAAGGCCAGAACGCACGACGGGACAAATCAAACGCTACGATTGAAAGGAGACTCGCATGTCTGACAAAAAAATCAACTACGCATCGGACCGCAAATATGCCGGTTCGCACGAATGGGTCAAGATGGAAGGAGACTTGGCGGTGATCGGCATATCGGACTATGCGCAGGACCAGTTGGGGGACGTGGTTTTCGTCGAACTTCCGGCGGTCGGTGCCGTGCTCGAGGCAGGGAAAGCGTTGGGTGTCGTCGAGTCGGTCAAGGCCGCCAGTGACGTTTTTGCGCCGATCAGCGGCAAGGTAGAGGCGATCAACGAGCAGCTTGCATCTTCGCCGGAGACAGTGAACAAGGACGCATTGGGCAGCGGTTGGTTCGTCAAGGTCCGGCCGAGCAACGCAAACGAAGCGGACAAGCTCATGGACGCAGCGACCTATCAAAAGAAAATCGAATCCGGGGAGATACACTAGGCGATCCGTCGACCGGCCAATCCGCATACGCTGAACGGCGCCGAGAGCCGGCCGTCCATCCGGACGGCGTCCGGTCGTCGCCGAAGGCGTGCCGTCGTCCCCGACAGCGTTCCGCCGTCACTGGCGGCGGAGATTGACCGATTCCGAATTGACCCCGTTTGTCAATGTGAGGAATCCATGAGCCACCGTTTCATCCCCAATACAGACGCCGACCGCGCCGAGATGCTCAAGACCATCGGCGCGGCTTCGGTTGACGAATTGTTCGCGGACGTGCCTGCATCGGCGCGTTATCCAAAGATGGACCTGCCCAGCGCGATGTCCGAGCTGGAGCTGTCACGCGAGATCGCGATGATGGCGATGCGGAACTCGAATCTGGTCGAAAACGCGTGTTTTCTCGGCGCAGGCGCTTACAACCATTTCATTCCGGCGACGGTGCCGCACCTGATCTTCCGATCCGAGTTCTACACGGCGTACACGCCGTATCAGGCCGAAATCAGCCAGGGAACGCTCCAGACGATCTTCGAATACCAGTCGATGATCTGCGACTTGACGGGAATGGATGCCGCGAACGCGTCGCACTACGACGGCGCGACCGCCGCGGCCGAGGCCGCCATTCTCGCGCTGCACCAACTGCCGGGCCGCAATCGCGTGCTCGTCTGTTCGACGCTGCATCCGGAATATCGAGCGACGATCCGCACCTACCTTTCGGGCCAGGATGTGGAGATCACGGGGGACGAGGACACGAGCAAGGGCTTTGACCAGATGCGGGGTGGATCTGTGCCAACCCGCACAGCCTGCGTCATCGTCGCCAATCCGGATTTTCTCGGACGCATGCGCGACTTGCGCGCGGCGGCCGAACGCGTCCACGCCGCAAGAGCACTGTTCATCGTCTCGGTCTATCCGATCTCGCTCGGTCTCTACGAGCCGCCGGGTGAGTACGGCGCGGACGTCGTCGTCGCCGAAGGCCAGTCACTCGGGAATCCGGTTGCATTCGGCGGGCCGTACCTCGGGATGTTTGCCACGAAGAGCAAGTTCATCCGCCGGATGGCCGGCCGTTTGGTCGGGGAAACGACCGACACGCAAGGCCGACGCGGGTTTGTGCTGACGCTGCAGCCGCGCGAGCAGCACATCCGGCGCGAGCACGCCACCTCGAACATTTGCACGAACCAGGCGCTGAACGCGCTGGCCGCGTGCGTTTATCTCTCGACGCTGGGCAAGGCCGGGCTGCGCGATGTGGCAGAGTTGTGCTATCACAAGGCCCACTATGCCGCCTCAAAGATCAATCGAGTGCAGGGGTATCACGTGGACCTCAAGCAGGAATTCTTCAACGAGTTCGTCGTCGAGTGTCCACGACCGGTGCGTGAGATCAACGCCGCCTTGCGCGAGCACAAGATCATTGGCGGCTACGATCTGTCCAAGGAATACGGCCACCTCGGTCACGCGATGCTCGTCGCCGTCACGGAGATGAACACCCGGGAGCAGATCGACGATTTTGCGCGGGCGCTGGGAAATGTGGGCCGAAAAGGAAAAAACAAGCGACGAGGCTAGAGCCGCTGCTGGATTATCACCTTATCGGTCCATTCGCCACGTTCCCGTTACGACCAAGGAGCATCCATGTCTATCGCATCCGACAAGCCCGAACCGTTGATATACGAGTTGTCCAGTCCCGACCGGACTGGCGCCGCGCTTCCCAAATGCGACGTTCCGACCACCCAGCTGCCAGACAAGCTGATGCGCAAGGAGCTGCGTCTGCCGGAAGTGTCTGAAGTCGACGTCGTGCGCCATTTCACGCGGCTCTCGCAGAAGAACTATTGCGTCGACCTGGGGATCTACCCGCTCGGGTCGTGCACGATGAAGTACAACCCCAAGATGAACGAAGAGGCGGTCAAGCTGCGCGGGTTGGCACAGATCCACCCCTATCAGGATGCCGACTCCGTTCAGGGTGCGCTGCAACTGATGTACGAACTGCAGGAATACCTAGGCGCGATCTCTGGGCTGCCGGGCGTGACGCTCCAGCCCGCCGCCGGAGCGCAGGGTGAGCTGACGGGCGTACTCGTCATCCGCGCGTATCATCGATCTCGCGGCGACTTGAAACGGGTCAAGGTACTCGTGCCGGATTCTGCGCACGGGACGAATCCGGCCACTTCCTCCATGAGCGGATTCCAGGTGGTCCAGGTCAAGTCCGATCGCCGCGGCAACGTCGATCTGGACGATTTGCGACGACTCGCGGACGAACAGACCGTGTGCATGATGGTCACGAACCCTAACACTTTGGGGCTATTCGAAGAAAACGTCGAGGAGGTCTGCCGGATCGTCCACGACGCCGGCGGTCTGGTCTACGGCGACGGGGCAAACCTCAATGCCATCGTCGGGGTCGCCCGGCCGGGGGACCTCGGTTTCGACGTCATGCACAGCAACCTGCACAAGACGTTCTCGGTCCCTCACGGGGGCGGCGGTCCGGGCGCAGGCCCGGTGATGGTCCGCAAGGACCTTGCGCAGTTCCTGCCCGGTCCGATCGCGGCAAAAAAAGGCGCCGGCGCCAAAGCGCACTATGAGCTCTCGATGCCAAAAAAGTCGGTGGGCCGCGTCAAATCGTTTTACGGCAATTTCCTCGCGCTCGTGCGTGCTTACGTATACATCCGGTCGTTCGGCAAAGAGCACCTGCGGGAAATTGCGGAGAACTCTGTGGTCAACGCGAACTATCTTCTCGCGCGCCTGAAGAATACCTACAGCGCGCCGTACGGCGATCGCCGCTGCAAGCACGAATTCGTGCTCACGGGCACCCCATTCGTGGAACAACACGGCGTGCATACGCTCGACATCGCCAAGCGGATCGAAGACTATGGGTTCTATCCGCCGACGATTTACTTTCCGCTCATCGTGCCAGAGTGCATCATGATCGAGCCTACCGAGACTCAATCGCGGGAGAGTCTGGACGAGTTTGCGGACGCATTGCTCAAGATCGCCGAGGAGGCGAGAACGGCGCCGGAACTCTTACACGACGCCCCGCACAATGCTCCCGTCAGTCGTCTCGACGATGTCAAGGCCGCCCGTGAGCCGGTCCTGTGTTATAAAGGTTGATTTCATAAGAAGGTGATGCCCGGGCGACGCATCGCATGGATTGCGTCGCCCATTTTTTATTGGGGGATGAGCATAGCAGCAACGCAAGAGCGGGTTTCCGTGAGAAGGAGAGGAATGGTAGACGCTGATCGCCGCCCCGTAACTTGTGTCTCGCAATATTATTGGCACGCGGCACGTTCATGTGGTTCGACGCGACGCCCGATGAAGGGAAAGCGGACGGAGCCAGAGACGATTCGATTGAGAGGTCGCGGACCTCGGTAGACGGCGGGGGTGGATGATCAGACGCCGCTGTAGGCTGAGAACCCACCGTCGATCGGTACAATGATGCCGGTGACAAACGCCGACGCCGGCGAGAGCAGCCACAAAGCTGCGCCGAGAAGGTCCTCCGGCCTGCCAAACCGCGCGATCGGCGTATGCGCGATGATCGCTTCCCCGCGCGGCGTCAGTCTTCCCGTCTCTTCCTCGGTGAGCAGAAACTGGTTCTGCGCAGTCAGGAAGAAACCGGGCGCGATGGCGTTGACGCGAATCCGCGGCGAGTATTCCTGCGCCATGTGCACCGCAAGCCATTGCGTAAAATTGCTGACGCCGGACTTGGCCAAAAATTCCACTCTTGATCGCGTGAGTGGTCGGAACGCATTCATCGACGAGATGTTCAAGATGACGCCCTCACCGCGCTGCGCCATTTGTTTGCCAAAGACCTGGCAAGGCAGCATCGTGCCGACGATGTTTAGATCGAACACCCAGCGCAGTGCGTCGATCGGCAAGTCGAAGAAGGAGAGATCGGGGCTGGTGGTGGCTTGAGGTCTGTTCCCGCCCGCCGCATTCACCAAGCAATCGACTTGCCCAAATTCCCGCACTATCTGCTCCTCGGCGTGGCGCAGCGTGCTCACGTCAAGAACATCTCCGCGGACGACGATCGCGCGACCTACGCCCGATCGAAGGCGCGGCATGAGGCGTTCAGCCGGGCCTGGATCGCGATCCAGGATCGCGACGTTTGCATTGCAGCCGGCGAGCGCGCACGCGATTTCGCCGCCCAGTACCCCCGCGCCGCCGGTGACCACGACGGTCTTGCCGGTAAGGTCGTACGCCATTGTCACTTCGTTCAGGTTCATCGTCGGCTCCAAACTGCAGCGGCAGATGGTTTGGGCGCGTCAGCGCGCTGTCTTACATAGCGTCTTACTCTTCGTCGGCTTGCAGTGCATTGCGAAGACGCCGCGAGCAAAACACGCCGGAATCACGCTCAATTCCTGCGGCGAATATTCCGGTCGCAAGCTAGTGCGCGGCGTTTCAAAGCGACTAATGCAAAAATCGTGATGCCAAATGTCGCGAGCCGTCAGCCTTGCCAGACAACTACGACGATGCCAATCACAGAAAGGAGAGCGCCCAGCAGGACTCGCGCCGTGATGTATTCCCGGAGAATGAGCTTCGACAGCGGAACTCCCATCAGCGCCGATGTGGTGTTGACTAGGGTGGCACGCGCTGCGCCAAGGTATTGCACCGTAACTACCCAGAGAAATGTGCCCAAGGCCGTGATGATCCCACCACGGGTATGATTATGACGGCAACTTGACTGTGGTATGCCGCGCCCCTCTGCGACCCACCCGCACAGGGTAATCTGAACAACTAGCCTTTCAGACCGGTCATGGTCATGCCTTTTACGATCGTACTCTGGAAGAGGACGAATAGGATCACCATAGGGATCACAGAGAGCGTGGCCGCGGCCGTGACCACTGGAAAGTCCGTGAACCACATGCCGACGTAGGTCGCCACGCCGAGGGTAACCGTTTTTACCGCATCATTTCCCGTCATAACGAGCGGCCACAGGAATTCGTTCCAAGTCCAAATGAACTTGACCGTGGCGAGCGTAGCGAGTGCAGGGCCGGAAAGCGGAAGCACAATACGAACGAATATTCCGAGCTCGGACATCCCATCGACGCGAGCGGCATCAATGTAGTCGTCGGGCACACTTTGCATGAACTGGCGCATGAGAAACACGCCGAACGCGCTAATCAGGTCGGGCCCCATGATTCCCAGCAAAGTGTTGTTCAGATGGACCTGGCTGTACATCAAATACAGCGGGATCACCACGACCTCAAACGGGATCATCAACACCGATAGAACTACTCCGAAGAAGATGATATCTTTTCCGGGGAAACGATACTTGGCAAAGGCGTACCCCGCCATCGAAGAAAACACCACGCTTGCCAGTACCGTGCCCGCGGAGACTACGAAGCTGTTAAAGATGTATCTGAAGAAAGGCTGACGCGCAAATACGGTAGCGTAGCTGTCCAGATTGAAGATGTTGTCGGGCAGCCACGTGATCGGCACCCGGTAGATCTCGTAACTGTGCTTGAACGAGGTCAGCAGCATCCAGATGAATGGCAGCGCCATGAAGAGTGCGCCGAGCACAACGACCATCAACACGATGAAGCGAGCCGTCCGGTCAGACCAGCGGCTCAAGCGATCGCGCCAGTCGACCGCCGAGCGTGCCTGGGTGGAAATCGATTCAATTCGAGTCGCCACGTTTTCCTCCTAGTATTCGACCGGACGGTTCAGCAGGCGCCATTGCAGGAGAGTGACAATAAGAATCAGTCCAAACAGGAACAGCGCTCCCACGGTGGCCTCGTTGATCGCGTTTGATTTGAACGCCTTGTCGTAAATGTGAAGCATAATGACTCGACTGGCATTGATCGGGCCGCCGTCCGTCGCCACGTAGGGAATGTCGAAGCTCTTCAGCACGTTGATGATCTCGAAGATGGATACGAGTACGACCTGCGGGTTCAGCAGCGGCAGCGTGATGTGGAAGAACAGACGGATCCGGTTGGCCCCTTCCAGGCGCGCCGCTTCGTAGTACGTTTCGGGAATGCCCTGGATCCCGGCCATGAAAATGATCGTGTCGAAGCCTACGCGCGCCCAGAGGTTCATGATGGCGATGGAGGGCATCACCTCGGAGACGCTGGTCAGCCACATGTGCGCTGGCAGTCCCAGGCGGCTCAGGATGACATTAAACAGACCAAACTGCGGGCTGGGCTGGAAAAGCCAGGTCCACACAAAAGCGATGGCTACCCCCGACGTGACCACCGGCAAGAAATAGACCGTCCGGAGCACGTTCTTGAGGATCGGGCTGCCGATACCGTCAAGCACAACGGCGAGTACCATGGCAATCGCCATCGTCGCAGGGACGCTGAGGACGGCCAGATAGAAGGTCCTCCACAGGCTGCTCCAGAACAAGCTGTCTCGGGCGATGGCTTGGTAGAACTGCAGCCCGGCGAATGTCGGGGCCTCGACGAACGAGAATCGAAAGAGGGTCAGGTACAAGTCATAAAGGACCGGGAGAATAAAGTGCAGTCCAAAGAAGACAACCGCCGGCAAAATGAACAGATACGCCGCCCGAACTTGCTTGTCGGTCAACGACTTGCCCCGGACGATGTTCATTGCGCCTTGAAGGGACGACCTCAATGCTAGTGCCATAGGACCAGCTCCTGGAGACTCGCGCCCATCGTCGCTTCATCCGCCCCGGGCCCCTCCTGGCGTTAGCACGCGGTTGGGGCTCGGGGCAAGGATTTCAATCGACACAGACTTTATGCTTGGGCGCAGTCCGTCACGTAGGTCTATTCAGACTCTATTATTTGGAGCGGGCTAGGATGGTGTTCACGTCCGGAACTGCATCGTCCAGCGCCTGTTTCGCGGTCTTCTGGCCGAACATGGCCTCTTGTATTGCCTGGCCTACTCGGAATGACAGATCGTTGATGTAGGGGGTCTCGTAGACCGGGCCGGCTGGGTTTGTCATGATCGCGTTCTCGACGGAGATATCCGGCCGCGTTGACATGTACGGATCTGACCACAAGTCCTTGAACGTTGGCAAGATGCCCGCGGCTTTTGCCTGCTGCAGGGAAATACTCTGGTCACAGGTCAGTCCTTTGAGCCATTCCCAGGCCAGATCCTTGTTCGGGCTGAACTTGTACACCATGTAGGCGTCCTCGAACAACAGACTGAAACCTGGATTGGTCTTTTGCTTGGGCAGTGGAGCCACACCGTAGTTGATGTCCGGCGCGGTGTCCCGCAGAACTCCGACTATCCACGCTTCGCGGAAGAACATCGCGGCCTGTTTTTTGGGAAACGCATCGTCCGGCTTGCCCAACGACAGGCTGGCGACCTTGTCCTTCGTGACAAGGCCGGCATAGAAATCGAGGGAAGCGACCGCTTCGGGGCTGTTCAGGAAACCGTCGGCAGTCGATCCGTCGGGAGCGTACAACCGGCCGCCCCAAGCGTGCAAAAAGGGCAACCATTTGTCTGCGATGCCGCGTGCGTTTCCGCTAAATCGGACCGCAAAGCCCTCCTGCGTAATGTTGCCGGCGGCATCCGTCTTCGTGAGCTTTTTGGCGTCCGCGAGCAATTCGTCCATCGTTTGGGGGGGCTTGTTTGGATCAAGGCCGGCCGCTGTGAACAGGTCCTTGTTGTAGTAAAGCATCATCCCCAGATCGGTCTCCAGGGGGTAACCATAGTAGGCGTCCTTGTACTTGAGATACGGCTTGATGACGTCTACGGCATGCGAGTCCCAGCAGGCGGCGACATCTTTGGGCGCTGGGTCGGCGACTCCCAATCCGCCGGCGAGGTACGTCACCTTTCCGACGAAGACGTCCGGGGCTCCGGTTCGGCTGGCGAACGCGGCCGCGTACTTGGCGTCGCTGCCCTCGTAGGGGGGAGCATCCATTTCGACGGTCACGCCCGGGTGGTCCGCCATGAACTTTTTGTTGTACGCGTCGTAGATCGGCACGATCTGCGGGTAGTTCTCAGGAACCAAATAGTTCCACACGGTGAGCTTGACCGGTCCCGCAGGCTGCGTGGGCGGGGGCGTTGCCGTAATGACAACCGTTTGCGGTGTTCCTTCGACTACCCGCGTGACTTCGACGACCTGCGGCGCCACCGGAGCAGCCGGAGACGTCGGTGCTGCCGTCTGGCAGGACGTGAAGACGAGGACGCTCAGGGTCAAGATCGCGAATGGGATCGACCATTTGCCGCGCGTGATGTGCGACATTTTCTTTTCCTCCTGGCATTGCGAATCACCGAATGACATTCGGCAGTTCGTTTTGAGTCTAGGCCCTTTGATTACGCGTGGTGCTGACCTCCTTTCTCTACTTGCAAATTCCCGTCCGCCTCCATGAGAGGAGCTGCCGAGGGTTGCGTAGACCGGAACTCTGCATCGAATCGTTTCTGATGCCGGCGGCGGCTCTTGCAAGGTCGCAGTGGGTCTAGGAGCCGACCAATTCCTTGGCTTTTCTCGCTGCGCTCGATGCATCTGGCGCATAGCAGTCAGCGCCAATCTGACTCGCGTAAGCCAAAGTCAAGGGAGCGCCGCCTACGAGGACCTTGACTTGATCCCGCAAACCGGCTCGCTTGAGTGCGCCGATCGTCACCTGCATCTGCTGCATCGTCGTCGTCAATAGGGCTGACATCGCGACGACACGGGTCGCCGGGTTGACCGCAGCAACGAAAGCCGCGGGTGAGACGTCGGTGCCCAGATCAACTACTTTAAACCCAACGCCCTCCAGCATCATCTTGACCAGGTTCTTGCCGATATCGTGCAGGTCCCCCTGAACGGTACCGATGACGACTTCGCCGGCCGATTCCAGGCTCCCCGAGACGAGGTGCGGCCGCAGGGTCTCCACGCCTACCTGCATCGCCTTGGCGGCAATCAACATTTCCGGAACGTAACACTCGCCACATTCAAACCGCCGACCGACCTCGCTCATCGATGCAATCAGCGCTTCTTTCAAGATAACCTGCGCATCGGTTCCCCTGCCGAGCTCTGCGTTGATCAGGTCCGCGATCACCTTGCGGTTCCCCTCGATCACCGCCGCCTGAATCTCCTCCAGTGCCATTGTCCGACTTCTCCTTTCAGGGTTCTCGCGTTCGGAATCGAGCATTCTCCGGCCAGTTCTGGACCGTGTCGACGATTGCATGCATATTCTCGGCCGGCGTGCCGGGGTGCGCTTCCTGGGCCACGGTGACGACCACCCGGGCGCGACCCGCGGCCGCCGCCAATGCGTTCGCCGTCGCGTCCGCGCATTGTTTCGGAGCCCCATTCAACGCCAGCGCCCCGCCGACGCCGCCCTGCAAAATCGCGTGCGGCCCCAGAATCTCAACCGCAGAGGACCAGTCACTCTCCCCGCCGACTTCCACGAAATCCGGCTTGAGCCGGGCTATCTCGGGAACAAGGTGGTTCCACTTGCCGTCCATGTGCAAGTGCACGTAGTCAAATTGGGCGAAGAGGAGCTGGTTGTATGGAAAGACAAAGGTCCGATAGAACTCGGGCGAAACCGACGGCGCGCTGTCGTCGCTAACCCAGATGCGCGTCGTTCCGCATTGGGCATCCCGCCAGCACACGAATTCATCCAACGGCTGGGCGGAAATATCGTACTGTCCCTTGACCCGTTCAAAGTGCAGGAAAAATCTGACGCAAAATTCCAGCAACCTGTGGGCGCGTTCGGGTTCCTCGATGCACAATAGATACAATTGCTCGGCGCCGATGAGTTGCGCGGCCATGGTGAACGGCGCGTGCAAATGGACGCTGGCCATGACGGGCACACCTGAGACAATCTCGCGCAGGTCCTCCAGGCGGCGTCGCGTCTGCTTCAACGCGGCGTGGTCCACCAGGGACGGGGGTGCGAGCCGGTCGATCTCATCGGGAAGGTCGATCCAGCGCCCACCCCACGGCGGTGAGTTGGGCTGATACCTGACCGGTAGGTTGAAAGCAATCGCTTCGTGGAGCGTTCCCTGATCCAGAAACACTCCCTGCGGCAGCTCGTCCTCGTCAAGATTTTCCATGCGCCAAGCGATACCGCGCAACTGCGTATCGGCCATCGTCGCGAGGTCGGTATAGTATTCGTCGAACCCTACTCCAAACATCGTGCAAAGGGACGGCGCACACAAGTTGATGAAAGTGAGGGCACTGCGCCGGCCCGCCATGAATTGTCGCCATGCTTGACGGTTGCGTTCGAGCCGCGCATGGTATTTGTCAAGGTCGAAATACTGGGATGGATCCAGCTTCACGACGTTTTCTCGTGTGCCCGCGCGGCAATGCGCTCCAGCTCGTTCGTCTGTTCCGCCTTGAGAAACTGCGGCTCCTTGTCCTCACGAAGGATCCGGCGAACTTTCGCCTTCGCTCGGTCCAGCATCCCCTTTCGGTCGAGTACCCATTGGCCCGTCGCACGGCGGTCAGACAACTCTGGGAAGAAAAGCGTCTGCCGCATGTGTCGCACCGTGTGTTGTTCGCCCAGGAAGCTGCCGCCGATGCCGATCTGCTTGATCAGATCAAGGCCAAGCGTCTCCGTGTCAACGACAAAGCCGCGCAACAGGTGCTCCAGGCTCTTGCACAATTCGTAGTCGATGACGATCTGAGCTAGGCTCGAGACGCCGCTCAGAGCCAGACATCCCAATCCGGCCGAGAGCACGCGGCTGCCCGCGACCACGGCAAGGGTCGCGGTGAGCGTCTTTTCAATGCCGGCCTGGACGTCCGGGAACTTTGCATCTGCGGCCAGGGCGTATGGGAACATGGGTTCCGAGCTTCCGTAGTATCGCTGCAGGTCCATGCAGGCCAGGAACAACAGCGCCGCCTCGGGCCCGCTTTGGCTGGGCGTGGTCAATTGCATGTCCAGAATCGTGGGTCCGCCGCCGTAGCCGGAGACGCGGCCCAATAGGGCCCAGTTGATCACGTTGCATGCCAGTGCCTCCGCCGTCTGCATCGCCAGGTACCCGGCTAACGTCAAAGGCGTCGACGCCCCCAGAATCGGCATAACACCGCCGACACCGTAGCCGCGTTCAAGACCAAAGTCTTTGAGCTGGAAGAGAATATCGAAACCATGCCGGCCGAAAGCCAGCGGCGGTGTGGCGAACGCCCACGAACAGAAGGGGGGATCCTTTTTCAGCGCTTGGTCCGAACCGCGAATCACGCGGCCGGCCTCCAAGAAGAAAGGCACCATCTCCGGGCTGTAGATTTCTACAAAATCCGAATACGGGTAGTGGCACGCCACCGTGACGAGCGCATACAGGTCGCGCACCATTTCCGGTACATCTTGGGGCAAATAAACAGGGTGCCCCGTGACAACGCCGGGCAAGTTATCCACGACGCGACACGCCTGAATGAGGTCCTGCCGCGTCGCCGGCCGCAGTTCGTCAGTATCGAGATCGTGCGCCAAAGTCGCCTGGCCTGTGGCTACCGGCACAACCCGAGCCTCTTTCGGGATCCTGTTCCAATTCAAAGGCAAAGTTCCCGTATAGCCCAGATCTTGGTTGGCCGGGTCACGCATCTTCTCCACGACGCCTTCGACGACCGGTTCCGGGAATCGGACCACTCTATCTTCGATCTGGCAGCCAAGGTCGGCCAGCAGCCCCCGCATTCGTTCGTGATCGAGCCGGACGCCGACGTCGCGCAAGATCTCCAAGGCCGCCCCATGAATCCGATCAAGATCAGGCGTTGACAAGACGTGGAGAGAAGATTCTAACATCGGTTACGCTCCCATCTCGTCCAGACACCGCTTGAAGTATTCACGCCCGCGATTTGCTTCCTCCCAGATCCGATCCGCCGGCACGCCGCCATAATCGACGTTGACATACCCGTCGTAGCCGATCTCTTTTAGGCTGTGAAAGACACCGGGAAAGTCGACATTACCTTGACCCGCCGGCAAGTGACGTGAGGCGCTGCCGTCGTTGTCCGCCAGATGAACATAGCGCAATCTTCGTTTCAATTTGGGAATGACGAGCGCGAGGTGCTCTTTGGTCGCATGGGTGTGCGCCACATCAAGCAGGCAGCCGGCGTTCGGCTCGCCGGCATCTTCGATGAGCTTCAGGACACCGTCGCTGGTGTTGACAAAGTCGCCCACGCGGTTCTCGATGATCAACTGCTGATCGCGTCGGGCCGCCGTCTGCGCCATCTGGCCAAAGCGGGCCACCGCGTTCTCCCAGAACGCATCCCAGTTGAATCCTTGTGGGACACGGACTTGGAGGGGTGGACTGCCGCGATACATCTCCGTGCCGGGCACTCCTTCGATCTCCTTTGGCATGTACGCGCAGACGCAGACTGTGTCACAGCGCACGTCGTGAACGAATTGGCAAAGACGATCATATCGACGCAGGCTCTCGTCGGCTACGGCGCGATCGGTCGAGAAACCCTGCTGAACGACGCCGATCACTGCCGACAAAGTCATTCCGTTCTCGGTCAACGTCCTCTTTACCTCGTCCACGCGTTCGACGTACTCCGTGAGATCGACGTCGACGTTGATCTCCAACTCACAGGCGTCGAAGCCAGCGGCCCTCATCTCCCCGACGGCTTTAAGATAATCATCGAGGCTGTAGGGGAAACCGTAGCGCGTGATTGGATAGAGCGCAGCACAGCCGATTCTCATGATGTCATCCTCTCTATGCCTGATTCAAGAGCGCTCGCAAGTACGCCGCGCTCTGGCGGACCGCGGGGTCCGGGTCCACCGTATAGTCCCAGCCCAACTCGACCGCGAGGTAGCCGTCGTATCCCGCCGCACGCAGCGCTGCGATCGACGAACGGAAATCAATCGTTCCTTCCCCCGGAACGAGGTGTTGATCTCGTTGACCCATATTGTCGTCAACGTGCACGTGATAAAGCGCTGATCCCAGTTTGTTTACGGCTGCGGCGAACGGCTCGCCGACGACCTGAGAATGGCCCACGTCGAGGATGATTCCAAGGTTGTCGCGGCCAACCGCGCCCACGAGCCGCAGCGCGTCGTCCACCGTCTGAACCAGATCGGTCTCGAACCGATCCGCCGGTTCAAGCGCTACTCGCAGCCCACGCGCGGCGGCGAAAGTGCAGAGCACGTCCAGGCTCGCACGCAGCCGCTGCCAGGCCTCGTCTTTCGCCTGGCCGAACAGGCTGTGGCCAGGGCACACGCTGACGATGGGTGCGCCGAGAAGCGCTGCAGTTTCGATGCTGTCCTCGATGTACGCCATACTGTCTTGTCGGATCGTCTCATTACCGCTGCACAGGGAGGTTGGATATCGGAACTGTGCGGGGATGAACGAAGGGATTCCGAGATTGCGGTCTTGCAGCAATCGCTTCAGGGAGGCGATCTCTTGTGGGCCCAGATCACTGCGATAGGCATGTGGGCGCCCGCCCCATACATCAACCCCGTCATAGCCGGCCGCGGCGATGCGCTCGATCGCCGCCGCGAGAGGATAGTTAAAGTAGACAAACGATGTAATGCTGATTTTCATCGTCACGCTCGTTAAATCAAAGACTGATAGTAATCGCGAGCCTTCACCGCTTCTTCGAGAATGTTCGTGACGCCGGAGGTGTCCACGACGAGATACCCGTCGTATCCGACTCTTTTCAGGTTGCGAACGACGGCGGCAAAGTCTATATTGCCGGTGCCGGGCGAATGATGAAAGGCCTGGCTGCCGTCGTTGTCCGAAAGGTGGACCAGTTTGATCAGACCGCCCAACTTGGGAATCACGAGCGCCAGATATTCCTTGCCGGCGTGTACGTGGGCTACGTCGAGAATGACTCCGACATTGTCCGCGCCTGATTCTCTGAGCAGATTCATCACGGCATCGGTCGACGAGAAGACGTCGTTCGCTCGAGTTTCGACCAGGAGCGTCAGGCCTTTGCGCTTGGCGATGGCTGCGCACTGTCGCACCTGATCGACGGCGTTGGTCCAGAACGCCGGCCATGAGAAATCGTCGCCGACCGTGACTGACGTCGGCGGGCCGCCGCGATACAGCTCTGTACCCTGCGGCCGGATCTCGGGAGGCATGTAGCCGCAGACAGTCACAAATGAACTGCCGAGTTCACCAATCATGTCGGTAAGTGAATCGAAATCAGAGATTGATTTGTCCTTGAGAGTCCGGTCTAGGCTGAACATCTTCTCTTCGACGGCCATGACCGAAGGACAGACCATGCGATATTCCTTCAGAATGTCCTTCATCTTTCCAAGGTCACGCCGGTGCTCGGCGATCATTTCGTCATAGAGCTCCAATTCGATGGCTTTAAAACCGGCCCGGCCGACCAGCTCCATCCCCTTGAGGTGGTTCTCCGGCGAAGGGGGTATGCCGAACAAGGTAATTGGAATCGTGTAACCGCAACAGATCTGCATTAGGGTCTCCCTTTAGCATTGATGCGTACATTCGGCGGCATGACGGCTGGAACTTGCACGCCCACGCTAGCCTGGCTCGTCCAGCAATTGCCGAATCACACCTCGGAGTGCCGATTGCCGATCCGGCGGGACCGGGGATCGATGTTCGGACAAATGCTGCACGACCCGATCACGTGCCGTAACACAGACGCTTGACCCGCCCTGGTCTGATGTACGACGATTGAATAGTTTGGATTTGGAGAACTCTGCTCCATGAAGAAGCCTCAGTGTATGGGCCTCGGTCAGAAAGTTGCCGGCGGGGCCGACTTGCGCGATCACGTCTTCGGCGAGCGTCTCGTCGTCCACGCGGATGCCCCGCATATAACGGCGAGCCATCTGTAAGAGCTCGTGATCGATCACCATTCCTTCGTAACTGATCGACAGCCCTCCCTCCATGCGCCCCACACCGCTCGAAAACTCCAAGCCGGCCGCCAGATTGGTAACGAACGACAACATCTTCTCTGCCCCGGCCTGCTCGTCGAGTTCGAAGCTGTCGCTCAGGCCAACCGGCGCGTAACCCGGCAGGCCCCATGCGTGCGCCAGGGGTGCCACGGCGTTCAACATCAAGGTCCGCTCAGGCATCCCCAAGGAGATGTTTCCCGACGCCATGTCCATGACGGCTGAGGCGAAGCCAAGGATGCAAGGAGTGCCGGGACGAACGAGTTGGGCGATCGTCGCCACGGCAAGCGCCTCTGCGTGTTCCACAACCAGCGTCCCAGCGATGCTGTAGGGGGAGGTCGCGCCGGCCAATCCCCCTGGAACGGTCACGAGCGGCAACCCACGCTCGGCACATCCGACCAAGATGTCGCTCGTCTCTTTGGCGAGCACAAATGGGCTCGTCGGCGAGATGGCGAAGCCGATGATGGGCCGCTCGCTCAGGGAGCCAGAAAGCTCGGCCATGGCGATCCACGCACGAGCTTCTCTCCAATCAAGAGCAAAGGCCAGGCAGAACTTGGTCGTATTGCTGAAGACGGCCTCTGCCGTCAGCACTCCCGAGAGCTCCGGTGCACAGTCCTGGGCGATGGCAGGCGGCGAGACAAAATCGATACCCTCCAAGGCGTCGGCAAGACGCGTGAGATCGACGACATCCTGATACGTCGAAGTGCGTCGTCTGCCGTCATGCCCAAGTACGGCCAAAGCGCTCGGGGCTATTCCGTGATAGGAACAATTGTCCGTCGAGCGAAGCGCATTCCCGTCGCGGCTCCAGAGTACCACCTCCCGTGGAGCCCGCAACAGCGCGTCCCGTACTAGCCGTTCAGGGAAACGAACGCAATCACCTGCAATTGTCGCACCGTGATCGGCGAGCCGATCGCGCAGGCCGGCGTCAACGACCTTGAGGCCGACGCGTTCGAGCGCACGCAGCGCAGCGAGCTGAATCGACTCGACGTCCCTTGGTTGAATCACAGTTGATTGACCGACGTCCGGCGGCCCGGTCATTTCCCCGCTACCTTATTGGGTATCTACCCTGTGTGCGCGCGGCTTGCAGCATCGCCATATAGTTCTCATATTTTGCGCCCGCCTGAATGGAATTGCTGGAGGTGAGCACGTACCCTCCGCCGGGCGCGGCGTGCTGCAGACAGTATTCGACCTCTCGCTCTATTTCGGCGACCGTCCCGCGAACCAGAGTATCGCATTCGACCGCGCCGAAAAGCGTGATCCGGCTCCCGTACTTTTCTTTGAGCCGACGGATGTCCATGCCGATGGACGGCTGAATGCCGTGCAAAGCATCAATGCCGGTCTCGACCATCATGTCCAGCAATCCCCAGCTCTGGCCATCCGTATGCTTTAGAACGTACGCGCCGGCTTGATGAAAGGCATCGACGTGAGCTTGCATATTCGGCAAGACAAATTCACGGAATAGGGACGGCGAGATCCATGGCCCCCGATTGTGACAGTAATCTGCGTTGATCTGAACGGCGTCGACCCCGGCCGCGATCAACAGTCGACCGTACTCGATAGCACGTTTGGTGTAGGCGGCGAGGAGGTCATGGACGAACGATGGCTCGTCGATCATCTTCATCAGAAAATCGTCGATCCTCAAAGTCAATCCCTCGCCCTCCACGACGAACGTTCCGTCCGTCCAGCTCGAAGGAGAATGCCAGCCCCGGCTGATGATAAAGTGCGTCTGCCCAAGTTCTCGGACGACGTGGTGCACCAACTCCAGTTCGGATTCGTGAGTTACCAGAGGCTCATTCAAGAGTCGCTCGATATCCGGCCGTGTGATCGGGCGCGGCTGGACACAAATCGCGTCGCCAATGTCGTCCGTCGCCTTCCAAACGCTGCCCTGGCCGTCCTCCCACGTGTGCGCGTCGATCACACGCCTCGGGGCGTAGTCGACTTGGTCACTGTAGGTCAAGAAAACCGGGACAAAATCCCATTCCAGCGCTCGCGCGAGCGCGACAATGTCCTCTTTTTGACTGCGCACGACGTCGGCGCGTCTTCCCTCCCAAATGGCCTTTCGCTCTTTGGCCTTCGACCTATAGAACGTCGCGTGCCCCAAGACCTTCTCCACGATCGGCCAGTCAATTCCCATCTCGCCGACGGGAACACGATCCGGCTCCTCGTGTCTGAGCGCCGCGAGCATCCGTTGCTTGCCGTTCATGCTCCGTTCCTTGCCTGCAAAATCGGCAGGACCTCCGCGCTGTGACGCAGGATGCCGACGCGCAATTTTGGCGACTCTGCCATTCTATGCTTCACGTACTCTCCCAGTTCACGCGGTGCAACGTGATGGAAGCCCATCGCGTGCGTCATCGCGGGCGTGAAGCCTTCCGAAACAACGGTCACTTTGAAGAGGCGCTTGATGTGGTTGACCACCAATGCTTCAGCCGCCGTCAGCGGGTCCACGCCTTGACCGGACTTGACCCGCGCCCAAATCTCCTCGTCCTCCAGCGACCCATATTCGGCAAGATCAGAATGGGAAGGGCTGAACCCTTCGTGACAGCCCGATATCAGGACGATCTCTCCGCCGGGGCGCGTGGCCAACTCGGCGGCGAAAATCCCCTTGTCTGCCTGAAAGAAATCGAAATCGACCGGGGATGTGCTGGCGAGCGTGAGATCGGCCAACTCGGAAAAGGGGGCGCCGAATACCTCTTTAGCCCGGGCGACCCCTGCCCGATGCGCATCCACGAAATGTCCGGCTACCGCCGCGACCAACTCACCGTGCCGGTTAAAGACCGTGTTTACGATAAAGTCGAGGCCGATCGCGGCAGCAAAGTCTTCCATTTCCTGACGCATGGCCGTGTCCACCGTTCCCAGATGCGGATCGCGTGACCCCAGAAGATGCATCTCGGCGACGGTCTTCTCCCCGCCGACGCCGGGCAGGACGATCTTGGCCCCTCCGCTCCAGCCGGTCGGGTGATGCGGAACGATGTTGCCCACTCCGATCCGCACGTCGGCCTCCACCACTTGCCGGTTCACGACGATGCGCGTCCCCCGGCGGGTGACACCATAGTCCACCAAGTTCTCGGCTTGAAGGTAGTTGTGACCCAAGACCGGCACGCGGGAGAGAACCGGCGGCCCGTACTTGGCGTCGATCTCATCCGGCGTCATCGGGCGGTGGGTGCCTGACGCAATGATGACGCGAATACTGCTATCCGGCACACCGGCCCTGTTCAGTTCGTCGAGGACTAACGGGATGATTGCACGGGCCGGGGTGGGTCGAGTGTTGTCATCGCCGAGAATGACGACATTTCGGCGCGAACGCACGAGCTCGGACAGCGGTGGCGTTCCAATGGGCTGCGCCAAAGCCCGCCGGATCTCGCCGTCGGGATCAGAGATGGGAGGGGTGCTGGCCGGGCTCAGATCGAAGCACAGGCTCTCTTCGGCTAGCTCAACCTCAAGGGCACTATTCACATACGCGATTTGGATGCGCACGAATCACACCTCGCTGGGTTATCCTATCGGATTACGCGGCTGTCTCTGGACGCGAGCCCGAACACTATCGTCCGGATTGAAATGCGCGCTTTCCGACCAAGCTCTCGTCTACGCCGAATACGCTCCGACTTTTTTGGCTGTGCGGTACATCGCCAGGACGTTCTCAACTGGTACATCGGGCTGCAGTTCCTGGCTGGGGCCAAAGATGTAACCACCCCTGGGCTTCATCACTTGCAGCAAGTGTTCCGCGGCGGCGGTCACATCCTCCGTCGAACCGAAAGGCAAGACTCCCTGCGTGTCCAGTCCGCCGTGGAAGGCGATCCGGTCGCCGTACATCGCCTTCAGCGATTCCGGATTCATCCCGGCGGCGCCGACTTGCACCGGATCCAGGACATCGATTCCCAATTCGATCAGGAGCGGAACGGCCTCGCTCACAGCGCCACAGGAATGAAACATGACCTTAAGACCGTAACTCTTGGCTTGGTCAATGAGCCGTTTGAAGCTGGGCGCCAAGAACGTTCGAATCATCGGCAGGCCCATCAACAAACCGCGCTGGGTACCGAGGTCGTTGCCGAAATAGTAGACATCCAGGAGGCCGGCCGCAGCTTGAAAGATCCGTTCGTTCACGCCCAGGTAGAACTGCTCGACGCGTTGCACGACCTCGCGAACCACATCGGGAAAAAGAATCAAACTCTCGAGGAAATGTTCGAGACCGAGAATGCGATAGCTGTCGCCAAACACTGCACCCCAGCCTCCACCGACCAATGCGTACTTGCCGTAATAACGCCGGCACTGGGTAGGGATATCGCCGTAGTCAAACCAGTCAGGATCCGGCCACCGACGGTCCAGCAGTTGGGCTGGATCTTCGAGACTCGTGAGCGGCGAGCTGACGATTTCCTGGTAGATTCCAGTAGCGTATTGGACCGGGCGTCGCCGCACACCCCAGATGTCTTCCCAAGTGCCATCCGCCCGGTCCAATACGCTACTGGAA
>JAMCRS010000066.1 GCA_023380675.1 Chloroflexota bacterium | reverse complement strand
CGGTCGCCGTTCAACTCGATCACGTACACCGCGTTAGCGGAGGGCGTCACCGTCCAAGCCGGGACCGTGTACACCGGGGACGCGCCCGCCGTGTGCGACGTGATGTTCCTGCGCTGCCCAACGGCGGTCGGATTCACCGTGTCCTGCACGATCCGGATCTGGAAGTTCCGGTACTCGTTGGCGAGCCCGCCGGAGTCGCCGCCGGCGGCATGGCCGGTGATGCTGGTCGCGGCGGTCGCGGTGGCCGTCAAGTTGCCGAGGAACCCTTCGCCCGGATCTGCATCG
Source organism: Chloroflexota bacterium (assembly GCA_023380675.1). The sequence continues at coordinate 5,957 of JAMCRS010000066.1, read as the reverse complement.
AAGGGCACGTACGCCTCATCCATCGGCAGGAAGCAGGAGTCGGTGCCGAGCGTGGCGGGCAGGTTCGTGGTGGCGAGGTTTCCAGAGAACGAGTTTGTGGCGATGTCGTAGTACTTCCAGCAGCCAGCAGCCAGCGTGCCCGCGCTCATCAGGTACAACCGCCCGGAGCGGATCTCGTACGCATCGCCAGCCTGCGGCGTGAACGAGAGAGGCGCGTCCAGGTAGAGCGTCGGCGTCGTGCCGCCAGTGTTGCCGATGATATATGCCGTCTCCGTCTTGCCCGACCCGCCCGCGCTATTGCCGATGATGCGGATCTTGAAGCCGTTCGAGTTGCCCTTGTTCGCCAACTGGTTCGGCGCAACGGCAGCAGGGAGCGCAGTGCTCAACACGACGCTCGTGGTGGTGTTGCCAGCAGCCAGGACTCCCCGCGGCCCCTGCGTGGGCATCATCACCGCGCCCGCGCCCGCGCCGAACGTGCCGGTCAAGGCGGGCGAGGCCAACTGCATCCAATCGTCGTCCTCCACGTCGTACTGCCACAACGTCGTCGCGTTGACGAGCATGTACACGTAGGCGCCCCGGTCGCTGTTGTTCCGGAGGCCGGCGACCAACTGCGTGCCCGCGCCCGACACCGCAGGCGCGTTGGCGACGGGACGCCACTCGGGGAGATCGATCAACGGTTTGAAAGCGAGAGTCGTAGGCATTTAACTGATCCTCATGCGGACAGAGTTGTTCCAGAGGTTGCGGTCCAGGGGCTTTTGAAGCACATCCCAAATTGGCGCGGTGCCCATCTGCGATTGGTTCGTCACCGTGCTCACTGTGGTCACGCCGGTTATCGTCACCGCCGCCGCCTCCAACGTCACGCGCAGCCTGCCGGTGCCGGGTTCCTGCGAGATCGGACGGGTAAGAGCTTCGAGAATCGTGTAGATTGCCGCAGCGAGGTCGGACACGCTCACCTCCTGCGTGCCGTCCGCGCGCACGCTGGCGTGGTTCTCCGATCCCTCCGCGCCGTCCGTGAGCTTCATGCGCTGGTAGTGACGACCGGCCACCTCGTCGGTGGCGACGGTCGCGCCAGCGCCAGGCGTGATATCTACGTTGTCGGCCATCGCTTCAGTCCTCCTTCACGACCAGCGTCCCGGATGCGAACTGGCCGTAGTCTCCGTTGAGCACGGTCTTGGGCGCCGTGAGCGCGTCCCAATAGAGCAGGTTGCCGTTGGCGAGCGCGTCGAACACGGCGAACGCCACAGCCTCACTCCAATCGGCCTGCGCGGGACCGAACTGGATGTTGTTCGTGTTCGACACCTTCCGGACGTTCCCGGCGTCCGTGGCGGGCGCACCGAACGTGACCGCCTGCCGCGCGTAACCGTTGCCAGCCAGTTCGGTGCCCGCAGAGTTGTCGTCGGCGGGCGCCACGGAGAACAGGCCGACGTACGGCGTCACTCCGGCGAGTGCGCTGCCGCGCAGGACGTTGAGCACGGCATCGGTGTGGGACTGCGACTTACCAGGCATGGGCGTCTCCTAAGCGAGTTCGATGAGTTCGAGTTGCACGTCCGACCGGCCAGGAGTTACGGACTGGCTCCAATCGGAATTGAAGCGGACGGTGTACCTGCCGGTCACCGCCACGCCGGTCGGGTCGTACGAGAACTTCGGGTTCGTCTCGTACGGATCGTAAAAGTAGAACGGTTCGTGCGACCCGTTCCGGGCATCGTAGAACGCCCGGAGGGTCGCCAACTGCGACGGCGTGAGGCGCTTCGTAAGCGTCCACTTCCTGCGACTGGTAAACGCCTGCGCCGACCGTTGCGACTCGCCATTCCGGTATTCGTTGTCGATGACCGGGTACTCGCGCGTGTGGGCGAACGCGCGAGACAGGCTTTGTGGGAGCACCGTGCTCGGAGAGGCATTTGCAATGTTTCCAGGCATATTGAAAGAGGGCACGCCGACTGAAGGTGTTATCACCACGATGTAGAAGTGCGATATCCTTGCGGTGATCTCGGTGCGACGGGTTTCCGGAGCGACTATGCGCGAAACGAATGTTGTAGAAGCACTTCCGAAGTTCCTAGAATCATTTGAAAATCTAACGGCTCACTTCGACGAGCATTTCGGCGAGCTTGGGTCCAACCAACGCGGCGATACCTTCCTCGACCTCGCTCTCAAGGTGATCTCGTTGACCAGCGAGGGCCAGGAGTTTCCTCCTCTACGGGTGAGCGAGAAGAAGAGCCATGATGGTGGCGTTGATCTCTACACATCCGCCACAGAGAACGGACGCATTCTGTGCGCGCAGTCAAAGTACAAGGTTCGAAGTAAGGATGAGTTTGACACTATTATCAGCAAGTTTAAGAACTTCGATTCGAGCCTGACTCCTCCAACACCAGAGCCATCTCTATTTGAAACCTCAACGGCTGAAGTTCCGCGGCTTGCGATACCGACCTTCGCCCTCGCGACTTCTTCGAAGCTTGAAGGCATTATCACTAAGTACGATGCATCTACGCTCGCTTCGTGCGAGTTCTACCGTGAGCTCCTCGCGCAGGGGCGCCTATTCTTAGTTGATGGCCCTCGCATTTTGATGCTTCTACAGCAGTTGTATAAGAAGACGCACCTTATACCATCGAACGTGACGCTCGTATCAAAAAGCAAATGGAATAAGTGCGAGAGCGTCTACCTTGGTGCAGTCTCGGGTAAAGATTTGGTCCAACTCTACAATCAGCACGGTGACGCCCTGTTTTTCGAGAATGTCAGGGACTTTTTGGGGGCCACGAGCGGGAAGGTAGTGACCACAAGGTCCACCGTAAACGAGGAGATAATCAAGACGATCTCCAAAGAGCCGGCCAAGATGCTGGCACGGAATAACGGGATTACCTTTCGGGCAACCGAAGTCGAAATTGGAAGCGATGACCGTGCGGCCGATCTCTCAATGGCAGCGATCGTGAATGGCTGTCAGACGACGATGTGCCTTGTGCACTGTGCGCCTGTCCCCGACGACTGTCTTGTGCAAGTCAAGATCGTAAGAACCACAGACGCGTGGGATATCGCAAAGGCTGCAAACTACCAAAACCCCGTCACGAGAGTGGACCTGGATCTGGCGCGATACCTTCGCCCCCAGTTGGTTCGGCGCCTAGCTCTGACGCTGGGGTATGCCGTGGAGACCGAGACAAGCGTCAGCGCGTCATCTGTATTAAACACGATATACCAGACCAAAATTGATTACGACGAACTGAAGGTCCTTGTCCTCGGCCTGTTCAGCCGAAAACCGAATAACCTGTTCGAGGGCAACTATACAGAGTTGCGTGGAGATATCCTCGAACGACTGTACGATCAACACAATGGCGACGAGGCCGTGTTTTCCGTCCTGCTATTACTCTTAAAGGAGAGCCGGGTTGCGCTAGGCGTATGCGAGCAGACTTATTCCGGAGAAGAATATGCGCCTTTGTTTAAGCGCTTTTACATGGATGACAAGCCTCGCTACCGAGTGTATTTTGCCATCGCTGCTCTATGTGCACTTCTGCGGGACGACATTTCGGAGCGCTCCTCGGATACCGCTACGGAATTGGATCGGACCAATCGGTTTCTAGCAACCGCCCGCAGAGAACTGGAAAATCGCGCGGACGCGTACCACGACGCATTCCTTCTGACCTTTCTAGCCGTTGCAGACTCTGTGTTGGACATTCCAGCCGGAAAGCCAGAAGCGGAAATCGCACAGAGCATGTTCAACAAGATCAGCACGACGGCGTTTTCGTCTCTTTACAAGAAGGTGCTGATGCGGATGGACTCTGATAAACAACGAAGGCAGGCGAGGAGTACAAAGTCTGAGGGAAAAGCGAACTGAATTGCGAATGACAGGGCCGTGCCCAGGGTTTTGGTCTGCTGTATTCCTGATTCCGTGGTAATCATACCGTTTCAGACAGTGAGGAGACCGGGGCTGAGTTGAACGCTTGTTAACTCCCGCCGGCCAGCGTTCGACTTCGATGCGCTCATCACCGCGCCCTGCACGACGCGCGGGTTGCTGGCGATCGCTTGCACCGCCTCGCCACGCAGGAGGCTCGTGGTCGCGGGACCGTCGAGTTGGATCACGACCGGCCCACCACCGGAAGCCACGCCAGCCCCGATGCTATCCATCGTGGGCAGGCCTCCCATGCCGGGAAGCGCGGTTCCGTTGGAGTAACCGGGAGACTGGTAGAGCGACCCGCCCGACTGGACCACATCGAGCGGGTGAATCTGCGCGGGCATTCCCTTGGTCTGCTGGCCGGTGCTCATGGCGTACAACTGGATCAGGTCGCGCACCTGCGCCGTCCGGATCGCCATGTCGAGGTTGCCGCCATAGGTCTGCTTGGCGATATCCACGATCTGCTGGATGACCTGCTTGTCGGAAATATCGACGCCGTACAGGTCCTTGATCTTCTGGCGGGCCTTCTCCCCCGCGCCCTTGATGAACAGACGAACGACGCCGGAGATCGCGCCGACGCCCGCACCGATGAGCGCGCCCAACGGACCACCGACGTTCCACCCGAACAAGGCACCACCCGCCGCGCCCTCGGCGACTCCCCAGCCGCCGCCGCGCCGCATTGCATCCATGTACAGGCCGATGCCCGCGCCGCCAATGGCTCCGATGGGACCACCGGACAGGCCGATGCCCGCGCCCATTAGCGCGCCGCCTCCGATGGTGCTGAGTGCGCTGCCCTTCTTCACCCCGCTCAACATCAGCAAGCCGCCGCCGAGCGTCATCGCGGAGTACAGGTTTTTCCAACTGGCGAGGTTCTTGGTGTTCTGGAGGTTGAAGAACTGCGCCGCGCCCGCCTTCGAGGTCATCCCGCCGCCGCTCGGAATGAACGGAGGCGTGGTCCCAGGAGTAACGCCCGGAACGACACCGCCGCCAGGCGTGGTCGTGCCGCCGAAGACCGGGACCGCGCCGATCCCCAGGAGGCCACCAAGCCCGCTCAGGATGCCGCCCGAGCCGCCAGGCCCCGCGCCGCCGCCCTGGAACGACACCTTCTGGCCGGTGAACAACTGCATCAGCATGGCCGCGACCCGCGACGTGACGACTTCCTTGATCGCGGTCAGGATGGCGGTCTTGAAGGCGTTGCCGATGGCCGACCACACGGACTGCGACTTGGTGAGGAGCGCGTCGAACACGCCGCCCGCCTGCTGCTTGAGCGACTCGAAGATCGAGCGGTTGTGCTCGCGGATGATCTGCGCCTGCCGGTTGGCGGCATTCTCGCGCGCCGCCTTGACCGCCTCGTCGTTGGCCTCGTCCCCTTGGTCGCGGATCTCCTTGCGCTGGCCCGCCAGTTCATCGAGCCGCGCCTTGATCTCGTCGGCCTTGTAGCCGAGCCGCTTGAGGGTCAACTCCTCCTCCATCAGCATCCGGCGCGTGTCCATGTCGTAGACCGCCTGTTTGACCTGATGGACCTTCTGCAAATAGTCGATCTCGATCTGCGCCTTCTGCGCCTCGACCGCGACCTTCTGCTGGAGCGTTACGGCGTCCTGGCCTTCCACCTGCCGGAGGCGCGCTTCCCGCTCGAAGCCCGCCCGCTGCTCCTCGAAGGCGTACACCGTCCGGAGATGGTCGAGGTTCTTCTCCGCGATCTCCGTGTCGTGCTGGAGGCGCTCCTGGAACCGTTTGGCCTCGTACGCCATCTCCCTCTGGTGCTTCTCGTCCTCATCCTTGAGGTAGTCCGCGAGGGCCTTCTTGTTGTCGTCGGCGGTCTTGCCGAGGAACGCCTTCAACTTGCTGTTCGCGTATTCGATGATCGAGTCCCACGCCTTTTTGGTCAGCGGGACACGGTGCTCGCCGTTGTCATCGACCCATGTGGTGCGGTTGGCGATCTCCTTGTTGATGTCGGCCACGTCCTTGGCGAAGCCAGAGAGGGGAACCTCCATCGGCTTGCCGTTGACCATGATCGTGCTGGGCCGGTTGCCGACGGCCTGTTCGCGGAAGTACCGCTCGTTCTCCCCTTGGTCGCGGA
>JAMCRS010000065.1:439-2873 GCA_023380675.1 Chloroflexota bacterium | reverse complement strand
ATTAATAAAGAGTCTTACCGGAATTAGGCCCGTCGTGCCCGTGGGCGATCTCGTTCTTGGGTTTGGGATGGCGATTGTCGCCTTCGCGACTCTCAAGTACAACGCGTTGGTGAAGCGGGAAGCGCTTGAGCGGGATGCGGTGTACGCCTGGATCGGCGCGCTCGCGATCGCCCTGGTTTACGCCGGTGGCATGATGCTCGGGCAGGCGAACCCCTTAAACACCCCGATCGCTGCCCTGGCGGTAATAATCGCCCTGGCCCTTACCACTCACATGCTCATAGATCCGCTCAAGATCTACTTCAGCCAGGTGGTCGGGGTCCGGCTGGGGATCATGTCGCCCGGCGACATAAAGGAGATGGAGCAGCTCTACCGTGAAGCTTCGAGGGTTAAGCGGCGCCGGCATCCAGCGGTCGAGCTTTTTGAGAACGACGAGCGTACCGTAAAGCGCCTGCTCGATCTGCTGACGCCACGCCAGCGGGAGATTATCACCCTGCGCGCTAAAGGGCTTTCCGACAAGCAGATTGCCGACGTGCTGGCTATCAAACTTCCGACCGTCCGCAAGCATATCGAGGACATCAAGGAACGGTTGGGATCGCGCGACAAGGCCGACTGCGCCGTCTACTGCATCGTCACCGGTCTCTTAAGTAAAGAAGATCTCGACGATTGGTTCGATTCCCTCAAAATAGGCGAGGTTCAAGAGTAGTTATTTCTGCGTAGGTCAGCCGCTGTCACCTGCTAGTCAGTAAGCCATCCGCACTTTTACCAAGGGATTTCATTCTTCGCCCGGCGTATCTTCTCGCTGAAGCCGGCCTTCGCCGAGCTGCCCGCGCGAGAAAGGAGTCGGATGAGCGAAGATACTCAGCCATTTGATCGAGGAGCAGACAAATCAGACGAAATCTGGATACTTTGGAGGTCGGTCTAAATGCCACAGCCGGTTACACAAGAAACCCTTTCGTCACGCAGCCGTGGGATGGTCGAGGTCTTTATAGATCCGAAAACGCCGGAGCTTGACAGGACCATCCGCGACATCATGGCGGTCAGCAAGGAAGCAACCGACCTTATGCCTGCGTCGGAGGTGGAATCGATCGAGGTGCGAGAGAACTTCGCGGTGGTCACGGTGAAGCCGGCCAAGCGCGGGGGACGGGAGGTTGCGATCAAACTTTACAGGTCGGACGGGCACTGGGTGGTCAAGGCGTGTGACTTCAAGAGCAGGAAACGCCGACAAGGGCCGTCAGCCGTCAGCCATCAGTCGTCGGCACGCTGAATCAGGTGCTTATGAGCCTACGGTGGCACCTCAATGCCGGCGTCGGCCAGGTTGGCGTGGACGCCTGTCGCTGGTTCTCAGTTACGACGATTATGCTGATGGCTGAGAGTTGAAAGCGACCGGGGGGAGCGAGCTGATGACGGCGAGCCAAGCGAGTCTCACTCCGGAATAATGGGGCGGTTCGTCGCCTCTATCCAAGTTTGGCCGCGATCGAGCTTAATCTCGCCGCCGGTCGAGTCGTAAAAGCGGACGGCATCCGACGGGGCGTTCCGCTTCCAGGCGCCGGTGATCACCTGCCCATCCTGAATCACGACCGCGTCGCCGCCGCCTGTGCTCTGGACGCCCATCCGGTTCTCGTCGTCGTTGAGCGGCCATATTTTGGCGTACATGACCGCGATGTTCTTGACCGTCAATTGCTTGCCCGTTACCGCGTCGGTGTGCGGCGCGCCCCCCATATATCTGAGATAGCTATTGGTATCCCGCCGGTACACGTACTTTACTCTGTAGGCGGGGCTCGAGAAATCGACCGAGATCGCCTGGGCCGCCGGCCTGCCGGCGAGCGGTGGGTCGTCTTTAAAGCTGTACGCCGGCGCCGGGGCTTGCGTCGCGTACCCCTTGGCCGCCGCCTGGTCCCTGAGATTCTTAGTGGAGCTATACAAGTTGTGCGGTGCGTACCGGTCGTTCGATCGCCAGAAGCCGGCGCTCCATCTTATCTGGTCGATGTCGTTGAGGCCGAGGGATGCGATCGTGTCGTAGCCGCCCGGCGAGCCTCCGCAGTGGATATAAATCGCGTCGAGACCTTTCGCCCAGTTGGCGTAGTACTCCCTCGCGCTCCGAATAGGTCCCACGATGTCCGCTTTCCCGCTGAGGTAAACGGCCATAAAGCGCGTGATCCCGCCCTCCGCGACCGTTTCGTAAACCATACTGGCTTTATCGAGGCCGGACTGAGGGCGCGCGTCGGGGTCGAAGTTCTCGACCATCACGGCGATCGGCCGCCTGGCGGCGAGCGCCGCGGTGGAGGGGAGCCCGTCGAGAGGATCGAATGCTTCCGGCTCTTGCGGTTTGGCGGAGACCTGCCGCGCGGGCTCCGAGCGTCGCGCCAGCTTGACCGGTTTCTTCGCGGGCCTTGTCATCGCGACGACCACCGTGAGAACCAGTATCACCGGTACG
>JAMCRS010000065.1:0-429 GCA_023380675.1 Chloroflexota bacterium | reverse complement strand
TACGATTATTCCTACCGCGATTTTCTGCTGTTTCGTCAGTCTAAACTTGGCAGCTGGCATTGTTGGTAGCATAAGGCGGGTAGGGTGTGGAAGTCAACGGGCCGGACTACGCACCGGTTAGGGCTCACAAGCTTCGCTTATCCGGCAAAGCCACGGACGCATAAGATCGTCGCGTATTCCTCACGACATGCGAATGATCGGTCTGGGACGCGCGCCATTCCTTGTCCCTGGGGGTAAAAAAGGATAAACTCGTTTGCAGGGCGAGGCGTGGTTCTCGTGGTCACGGTGTCGTAATCCGCTCTGTTTTTCATTGTGACGGGCGCGGTTTACCGCCATCAATTTGCTCGAGGTGATTCCGGAACATGAGTGTACCCAAAACAGGTGACTTATTGTTAAATGCGGAAGGAATCATGCGAATAATCCCGCATC
>JAMCRS010000064.1 GCA_023380675.1 Chloroflexota bacterium | reverse complement strand
CTGATGTGATATGAAGTGGCTGCCGACTGCGATTGCCATTGGCGTGGGTATCGTCGTCCTCCTGAATTTTTTCTTCACGCAGCCGCTCTTGGACGCGATTAGTTTCGTGTTCCGTGAATGGACGATCATCCTCACGGCGTTCGCCGTCCTGCTCGGGTTGCTCAACCTGGTGCAGGTGCATGTCTTGCGAATCATCAAACGCAATGAGCCGAACACCGGCTACAGCATCCTCGTGTTGGTCACCGCGCTGAGCGTCTTTCTCATTGGTTTGCTCTTCGGTCTTCCCAGCGCGCCGATGAACTGGGTCTTCGACAATATGTATCTGCCGCTTCAAGGCGCGTTCTTCGCGCTGGTCGCATTCTTCCTGGCGACGGCAGCGTACCGCGCGCTGCGGGCGCGCAGTATCGAAACAACTTGGATGTTGGTCGCGGCGCTCGTCGTTCTGGTTGGCCAAGCCCCGCTGGTGAACGTGATGACGCAAGCCAAGGAGTGGGTGTTGAACGTCCCGAGCACCGCGGGCACGCGCGGCATTCTGCTCGGCGTCGCGCTCGGCACGATCGCCACCGGTCTGCGCTTGATCATCGGGTTGGATCGCCCGTACAGCGAATAACTCACCGAGGTGACCTCTGGTCATGGTGTATTGCTCACATTGCGGGACACAGAATCGAGAGGGCAGCAAGTTCTGCAATACCTGCGGCGCGCGCCTCACGCCGGAGTCGGGCTTGCGCTGTCCAATGTGCTCGACGCCGAATCCGGTGGAGAACGTGTTTTGTTTCAGTTGCGGCGCGCGTTTGGTGCCGCTGACCGCTGCTGCGTTACCGGAAACGAACGCCCCGGTGCCGCCGATCAAGGGCTTGTCGCTGCCTACCAAGCCAAAGGCGCCGGACGAATCGTCCGAGCCGGAAGAACCCGGGGCGTCGGTCAAGCCAGAAAGCGTTGCGCCGCTTTCGACGGATGATCTGCCCGACTGGATCGCGCGCTTGCGCCGACGCGAAAGCGAAGCGGAACCCGCGCCGCCTGCCAAACCAGAGATCGAGGCGGATATGCCGGATTGGATCGCGCGCTTGCGCGAGCAGCCGGCAGAAGATTCGCAAGCGCGGCAGCCAGAAGCTCGATCCGAAGAGCAAATCCCGGACTGGATGAAGGGATTGTCCGAAGAGGCGCCCGCACAACCTCACGCCGCGCCGGCGGCGGATGAAGGAATCCCCGATTGGCTCAAGCTTCCCCCAGAGACCGAATCGGCAAAGGAGACTCGCTCCAGTGGCGCTGAAGGGGACAAGCCGGATTGGCTCAAACAGCCGGAGCCAACCCCGGAAGCCGGCGCACCAAATATCGATGAAGAGCAACTGCCCGATTGGTTGAAACAGCCGGCGGTCGAGTCGGCGAAACCTGCCGGAGAAGCTGAAGCGGAGCCGGTCAAGGCAGCCGAAGCAGAGAAAAAAGTTGAGACGATCAAGCTGGCGGACGCCAGCAAACCAGAGGCGGAGCCACAGATAAAAGCGCGCGAAGAACCGGAACCTCCCAAGCTGTTCGACTCCCAGGCATCCTTTCGTCCGGCAACCGCGCCGGCGCCAGAGGTCAAGCCGCCACAGCCAGGTCCAGTGCCCGCGTGGGTCACCGCCACGCCGATGGTGCTTTCAGCCGCGCAACCGGTGCCCAACTGGGCAGCCGACCAGCTTGAGATGGCGGGTCCGCTGCAAGGATTGCGCGGCGTCTTGCCGCTCGCCGCGACGATTGCCGAGCCGCACAAGATCGCGGAGACGCCTCAGCCGCGTCCGTCGGAAGGTGGGCAGATTTTTGAGTCGATCCTCGCGACGCCGTCACCGGCGCCACCCGCCGCGAAACCGGCGCGTTTCGTTTTGACGATGCGCCCGTTCATCTACTTGCTGCTTTTCCTGGCGGTGCTGATTCCGTTCCTCCTCCCGTAGGATCTCACGCAATCGACGTTCAATATCGCGGGGACGCCGGCGGCGTGAAGAAAAAATCCAAGAGGACGATGATGCCAACGCCGATGGCAGTCGCCGTAGCCAGCCACTTCATATCACATCAGCCCCGCGGTGCGCAGCACGATCGCAATGCCAACCCCGGCGACCAGAACCCAGCGCAGAATATCCTGCGCCACCAGACTACTCAGGTGCGCCGGCTTGTCCGAGAGGTACGCGCCGCTCGCGTAAATCTCTTCGCCGATCAGCGGATGCGATACCGTCGCGTAAACGAACGGCAGCGTGCTCACCGTACTCGTGCCGCCGATCTGATCGAGATTTCGCCGCGCGCCGGTTTCGCCCAGCAGGAGAAACTCATCGCCGAACTGCCCCACCATCACATTGGCGATCAGCTTGTGCTGATTCAGCACGCGCATCGTTCCGGCGGCATACGCAAAGGCGTCCTGTGGGCTGTGCGCATAAACTGTTGGGCTGGGCAACGCCGCGCTATTCAGGTTTGGATTTGCGGGCGCGATAAATCGAACCCGCGCCGGGTCGTACTCCTCGGGATAGCCCTGGCGACGATACGCGCGCCGGAGCAAGTCCTGCGCGACCGGCAGCGCGGTGGGATGGGCGATCGTCACGATCGGCGGGCTGGCGCTGATCGCCGCGCGGTCCGCCAGGTACTCCAGCACGGTCAAGCCGGCGGTGGTGTCCGCGGTATTTTGATCGCCGATGCCGGAAATGCCGACCGAGAGGTG
>JAMCRS010000063.1 GCA_023380675.1 Chloroflexota bacterium | reverse complement strand
ACCTGTGCCCACGCCAAGTACTTGGCGTGCGACTGGGGATGCGTGCGGGTGAATTGTTGGGACTTGATTTGCCGCAGAACGACAAGCGGCTGTTTGCCTTTGTCGAAACCGATGGTTGCCTAATTGACGGGATCGCCGTAGCAACAGGCTGTTCGGTCGGCAATCGTACGATGCGCGTGATGGATTACGGCAAAAGTGCGGCAACGTTCGTGGACACGCAGACGAATCGCGCCGTCCGCGTCACACCGACGCACGAATCGCGTTTGCGTGCGTTGCAGTATGCGCTTGGCGCGTGCGACCGCTGGCACGCGCAGCTCGCCGCGTACCAAATTATGCACGCCGATGAACTGCTCCTCGCGCAAGAGGTGACGTTGAACGTTTCACTCGCGAGAATCATCAGCAAGCATGGAATGCGCGTTGTATGCGAACGCTGCGGCGAGGACGTTATCAACGAGCGCGAAGTGAGAGTGGACGGGGAAATTCTCTGCCGCGCATGCGCGGACGGTGCCTATTACACCCAAATGGATGATCTCGTGCTCTCCTCTGTCCCTTTTCGCCTAATGCCTGCAGGTGTATGACTCTCGATAGGCGAACCTGGACGATGACGCAGAGATTGTATTGATCGTTGCAGGAAAATCGTGCTCTTAGCCACGGCCGTAACCGAGTCACAGCGGCAGCGTGAACCAGAACGTTGTGCCCCCTTGTCGCGTTGGCGCGTTCCCGTCTCGCAAAGGGTGCGCCGCCGCGACACCAACTGGACTGGTGACGCCGATCTGTCCGCCGTGCGCTTCAATCCACTGTTTTGCAATGGCGAGCCCCAAGCCCGAGCCGCCGAGCGCGCGTGATCGTGACTTGTCGCCGCGCCAGAAACGCTCGAAGACATGCCCCAGCGCGTCGGCAGGAATGCCAGGTCCCGTATCGCTGACCTCGACCTGCGCGGCGTTTCCTGCGCGCGCCAGTTTCACTGTCACACGCGCGTTGGCAGGAGTGTAGCGCAGCGCGTTGGAAATCAGGTTGCGCAAAACCTGTTCGATTCGCTGCGCATCAAGATTGAGGAGCGGGAGGTTTTCGGCAAGGTCATGCTGCAGCGCAATCTGATGCTCGGTCGCCTGCGGTTGAAACGATTCCGTCGTTCGCTTGATGAGCGCGCGGAGATCGGTCGTCTCACGATGGAGACTCAACTGCCCTGCGTCCGCGAGCGCAATCTCGCGCAAATCGTCCACGAGCCGCGTGAGGAGCAGTGTTTCGTCGTGCAGCGAGGCAATCTGTTCAGGTGTGGTCGGAAAGACGCCATCCAGCATCGCTTCCAGGTGGCTCTGGATCACGCCGAGCGGATTGCGCAGTTCGTGCGCGACATCCGCGAGCATGTTGCGCCGCGCGGTCTCGGAATGTTCCAGGTTTTCCGCCATCGCGTTAAACGAGCGCCCCAGTCGCGAGATTTCATCCTCGCCGCGCACGACGGCTCGCGTCTTCAAATCACCCGTGGCGATTTTCTTCGTCGCGTGGGTCAGCGCATCCAGCGGCGCGGTGATCTGTCGAAACAGGACAAAGCCGAGGGCGAGCGCAATGACCGCTGCCGCCAATCCTGCCAGTAGGAGCGAGCGATTCACCTGATCGAGAAATTCTTGCGACGATGGATCCGTCGTAGTATTCATCGTGCCTGCATTAACGAGAAGAGTTCCCACCGTTTGCCCATTCACACGAATCGCCGCGCCGTTCACCGGTTCCGATGCCGTAGCTTGCTGTCCTCGCCTGCTGTTGTCAGTCCCCGCGATGATAATTCCGCGCGCATCCGCGAGCCACAAACTCGGCGCACCCATCATCGCACCACCCATCATGCCGCCCATGCCGCCTGACGGATTCGCGTCGCGCGGCAAGACGGACTCGACCCCATCCCAACTTCCCCGCGCGCGATAATAGTCCACTAGTTGATTCGCGATGTCCTGCGCCGCGACCATCTGTCCGCGAAACATGAAAAAGTGAAACTCGTTCGCGGTTGCCTGGTTCGCGATCACGTAGACAATGCTGTACCCGACAAGAATGACTAGCGCGAACGCGCCCATCAATCGAAAGAAAAGACTCTTGGGCATCACACATCCTCTGCAAATTTGTACCCGACGCCAAAGACCGTCAGGATGTAGCGCGGCGCTTGGGGATCGTCACCGATTTTCTGGCGCAGGTTCTTGATGTGCGCATCGATCGTGCGTTCATAGCCCTCGTAGGTTTGTCCCTGCACGCGGTCGAGCAGTTGCATCCGCGTGAAGGCCTGTCCTGGGTTCTGCATCAATACCGCGAGCACGTCGAACTCGGTCGGCGTCAGTTCGACAGACTCGTTTCCCATCGTTACGCTGTGCTTACTCAAGTCGAGCGTCAGCTCGCCTGCGTGGAACACCTGCGCCGACGCTGTCACGCCATCGAGACGTCGCAGTACCGCGCGCACGCGCGCAACGACCTCGCGTGGACTGAACGGCTTGAGGATGTAATCGTCCGCGCCCAATTCGAGTCCAATCAGCCGGTCGGTCTCTTCGATCCGCGCCGTGACCATAATGATCGGCACGGACGATTCTTTGCGTAGTGTGCGCGCCACATCGAGTCCATCTATTTCGGGCAAGCCCAAATCAAGAAGTACGAAACTGGGCTTCTCGTGGCGAAAAACGGTGAGCGCTTGCTGACCGTTGGACGCGGTGACGACGTCAAAGCCCGCCTGCTCCAAATAGCCGCGCACGACCTTCACGATCTTCTTTTCGTCGTCCACCACTAGAATCTTCTTGCTTCT
>JAMCRS010000062.1 GCA_023380675.1 Chloroflexota bacterium | reverse complement strand
TTCTCCGCTGATGCTTGAGCATGGCTTGTTTGACGAAGGCTGGACGTCCGTGTACGCGAGCCTCATATTCGAACGCACCCGGCCGATTGCGGAACGCCTTCGACAGATCTATCCAGGCGCGATCATAGGCGGAACCGGGTGGGACCGGCGCACTCGGCTGGAGCGGATCGGAGTTACCACGCAGGTGCTCGATTACTCGCTTTATCCCGATTACCCGGACTGCATTGGGTTCAGTCAGCGGGGATGCCGGTTGCGGTATCCGTTTTGCGTGGTTCCCGACAAGGAGGGCCGCGTCACGGAAGAGCGCCCTATTGCGGAGATCTGGAGGGGAGATCCCTCTCCACGCAATGTCCTGCTACTCGATAACGACTTCTTCGGCGCGCCACGGTGGCGCGAGCGTGTGGAGGAACTGCGGGAGGGGCGATTCCGGGTGTGCTTCAGCCAGGGCATCAACGCGAGATTGCTGGATGAGGAGGCCGCGGCGGCTCTTGCTTCGCTGCGGTACTACGATGGCGGATTCCGGCGTCGCCGCATCTACACAGCGTGGGACAACCGGAAGGACGAAACTCGGTTATTCGCCGGGCTGAGCGCGCTCGTCAGGCACGGCGTAAAACCGTACGAAATCCTGGTGTACATGCTCATCGGGTTCTGGCCCGGAGAAACGCATCAGGACCGCGATTACCGCCGGCGGAAGCTTCGTGAGTTTGGCTGCTTGCCTTACCCGATGCCGTACGTTCGCACTCCCGAACTGGTGGGATTCCAGCGGTGGGTGGTACGACGGGCCGATCTGCGGATGTCATGGGACGAATATAGTCGAGCGCACTTTCGGCCGGAACGGATCGTGCGGGACAGCGGGCATCCGCTCTTTGAGATCCTCGCGTGACCAACTCCTCCGACCGGCGGGCAATGGGAGGCGGGAGGAGATGCCGGCGGGCTTCGACCCAATCCGCCGCGGTCAAAACACAAGCTAAGCAGAATTACAGCGAACACGGAGGCTACGGAGTGTACATGAACCTGACGGCAACCGTTCAGGAAGACGACCGGATTCGGCTCAGCGGCCCATGTGTGGTTACGGGGCGCGAGCACTCAGTGGTGGTTTCGCAAGAAGACGTGCTGGCGTACTTCCAGCGCGGCGTGAATGCCCGAGAGGCGTTTCCCGAATTGGCAAAGGAGGACCGAGAATTCCTGATCTCCGGTACTTCGCCCGAAGGCTGGGAGATGCTGTTTGGCTGCACACAGGATTCAGATGAGGAGGAGAACGATGTTTCGTGAATTGATGCCCATTCTCGAAGGGCGCACCGTGATGTTGACGCTTGCCCGGATCGACGACGCGACCGTGCGGGTGTGTGTTATCCCGAAACGGCTGAAAGAGGCTACTGGGGAGAACGCGCTGTGTACGCCGCTCACAGTGACTGGCACGGCCGACGAACTGGACCGGGACTTCGCCGGTCAATTAAGCAGATACACGAGTTCCGTCGTCAAACTCGGTTCAAATCTCGCCGAGATCGAGGCGACGCACAGCGCTGCGGTAAAGGCCGTGGAAGAAGAGAAGAAGAAGGATCTCGACAGGAAGCGTGGAAAGGTCGCCGGATCGAAAACGACCTCCAGTGCTGCGGAACCGAAGCCTGGGCCGGCGATAAAGGACGGGAAACCGGTCTTCGGAACGAAGGACGGACTTGGCGCTGCTGCGCCGCTGAGCCTGTTCGATGCGGCACCCCAGACGGACGCAGTGGTAGACCAGGAACATGCCATCGCGGTGACAACCACATCCGAGGCAGAAGGCGAGCAACGCGACCCCGAACAAGTATCGGCTGCGCCAGACTGACGAACCCCGGCGGTGCTTCCTGGGTTGCGGTCCGGACGAGCGCCTCCATCAGTCAACCTCGACCCTGCGTTATAGCTCTTGACGGACCCGTCCGACGCCCTCATTTCGCTACTTCGCGCACGTTTCGGCACAACGCTGTCCCAGGCGAGGCGAGTGCGTCTGTCGCGCGTAAGCGTCCGCTCGGCTGCCCCCTTAAACGTCGCCTGGAGCTGCTCAGTCGTGATGAGACCGTCGAGGCGATCCACTTCCTGGGCATCACGAAAGACGATCACCGTCGGGATGGTCGTCACACGAAAGCGTTCAGCGACTGGCATGTCGACCTCCAGGTCCACGCGGTAAACCCTTGACACGTCCCTTGTGCTGATCTGCAACTTGTTCCAATCGCGGCTCTAGCGCCCTGCATGGAGCACACGATGCCTGGTAAAAATCGAGAATCACGGGCAAGGATGAGCGCAGGACCTTTGGACTCGATGTCCGCCGCTCGTACAGTCTCAACGCCCGCATTGCACTCCTCCTTTCCGCGCATTCGTGGCACACAATGCCCAAGTCTGGTTCAGCAAGGCCTAGCAATTACCAAGAGGAAATTCAACTTTCGACTCTGGTCTCGTAACCGGCCTTGCTTAGGCGCTCGGCGACCGCAGCGGCGTCCAGCCTCGCGGTGTCGAACAGGACCTCGATGCGCTGCCTGCGCGCCTGCGCACGAACCTGCCCAACGCCCTGCAAACCTTTGAGCAGGTCCTCGACACGCTCCTCGCAGCCCGTACAGACGAGCCGCTGGCTACCGATGACCTCAAAGGTGATTGACTTAAACATGCGCAAAAACTCCTGTCAGTGGGACTCCTGGATCTGGACCTCCGCTCCGGTTGGGACCCGCGGCGGATGACCGACCGTCTTGATCGCTTCGAAGAAATAGGAACCGCGGCCCCACAGCGAATTAATGAAGATCGCCGTCACGCTTGCCGCCATGGCGACCATGCCCCAAATCGGGTAGACCAATCCGGTGGCCGCCGCTGGAATCCCCAGCCCATTAAAAAGAAATGCGAGGGAGACGTTTTGCACGATCTTCCGGTAGCTGTTACGGCTAATCTCGTAGGCGTCGAGCACGGCGCCAACTCGCTTGTTGAGGATGATCACGTCGGCGGATTCGATCGCGATATCGGCTCCGCTGCCGAATGCAATTCCGACGTCGGCTTGCATCAGGGCCGGCGCGTCGTTGATGCCGTCGCCGACCATGGCGACGCGCGCACTCTCCTGAAGCTTGCGGATGATCATCGCCTTTTCGGCGGGCAGTACGCGCGCATGGACTTCTTCGATGCGGGCGGCACGGGCGAAATGGAGCGCCGCCTGCTCGTTATCGCCGGTGATCAGGCTCGTCCGGATGCCGAGCGCGTGCAGCCGGCGCACCGTCTCCGCTGCGTCGGGCCGCAGCGCATCGCCAAGGGCCAACACGCCGAGAAGAGAACCTCCCCGTGCAGCAGCGATGACGGTCAGTCCACGCCCCTCGAGTTCTTTGATGCGTCCTTCCTGAGAGGCGAGATTCACGAATTGGCTCGCAAGAAAAGCCGGACTACCGACCATCAGCATCTCTCCGTGAAGGCGCGCCTTGACCCCCTTCCCGGCAACGGCCTCGAATCCCTGTACCTCGGGCAAAGCGATACCGCGCTTAAACGCCTCTTCCACCACCGCCCAGCCGAGCGGATGTTCGGACCCCGCCTCTACTGCTGCTGCTACGGCCAGCAGTTCCTCTTCCGGGCCGACCACGGGAACGACTTCCCGCAACGCGGGATGGCCCTCGGTCAGCGTGCCAGTCTTGTCGAAAACCACGCGCTGTACTCGCCGCAGGGCCTGAAAGGCCTCACCAGTGCGCATCAGCACGCCGCGCTCGGCCCCTTCGCCGGCACCCCGTACGATCGATAGCGGCGCCGCTGCAGATCGGGGGAGCCTCCGCCGATCAGTGGCGGGAGGAGCCAGAAGAGGGTCGCAGCGGCCGCGGTAATAAGCACGATGGGCGTGTACACGCGCAGCACGCGGTCCACAAGGTGCAAGAGGCCTGGCTTCAGGGCGCGGGCGTCTTCCACACTGCGGATCACTTGCCTGAGAAAACTCTCTTCACCCACCACCGTGACGCGCACGAGGAGCGTGCCGTGTCCATTCAGGGAACCACTCAGAGTCCGGTCTCCCTGACGCTTTTCGACAGGTATTGGCTCACCGGTGACGAGCGATTCGTCTACGTCCGATTCCCCGGATTCGACCTGACCATCGACCGGCACCCGCTCGCCCGGGCGGATGCGCACCAAGTCGCCGACGTGCACATTGTCGAGCGGCACCGCTTCGTTGCGGCCATCCTTTACGACATAGGCAACATCAGGTTCAAGATCCAGAAGCTTCTTGACCGCCTGCGAGCTGCGGGTTTTCACGATCAGTGAAAGCCATTCGGAAAAGATGTGATACGTGAGGACCATGACTGCTACCGAGAAAAACGCCACTGTCGGATAGTTCGGCGGGCTGAATGCCAGGCCGATCAAACCGCCGGCCACGCCTGCAAATGCGCCGAATTCTACCAACACATGCTGA
>JAMCRS010000061.1 GCA_023380675.1 Chloroflexota bacterium | reverse complement strand
GTTGACCAGCCGAACGCCGCCCGGCTGACCGAGCGGCTCGTATCGATCGAACGACGGCGGGTTGAGCACGATGGCGGCCGTCGGCCGGCGAACGAGCGGAGAGCCGATCTCGTCATCGGAGACGACGACTGTGCAGTTCGCCGTTCCCCCGCGCATTTCCGGTCCATAAGACGGAATCCACGTGACGTGGCGTGCCTCGGCCAGCGCAGAGTACGCCAGGAGCTGGCCGGCGAACAGCGCGCCCTGCCCTCCAAAGCCGGAGATAATCACCTCGTGATGCATAGGCTCCCCTATCCCGCCGAAACGACTATTTCGCCAGGTCCTTGACCGCGTCCGCCACCTTGAAATCTCCCAGCGGAAAGTACGGGATCATCTGTTCCTTCAAGAACTTTATCGATTGCGCCGGCGTCATCAGCCAATTCGTCGGGCAGCTCGAAAGGATCTCGACCATCGAAAAGCCGCCCTGGTTCAACTGTACGTCGAATGCGGCCTTGACGGCCTTGCGGGTCATGTTGATGTGACCCGGGTCGTGCACGGAGCGGCGAACGACGTAGGACGCGCCGGGCATCTGGGCCAGCAGCTCGGCCATGCGGATCGGCCATCCCTGCACCTCGACGTCCCGTCCTCGCGGCGAGGAGGTGGTCACCATGCCGGGCAGCGTGGTCGGCGCCAGCTGGCCGCCGGTCATACCGTAGACGGCGTTGTTCACGAAGATCACGGTGATGTTCTCGCCGCGCGCGGCCGCGTGAATGATCTCGGCCGTCCCGATGGCGGCCAGGTCCCCGTCCCCCTGGTACGTGAACACGACGCAATCGGGGTGTACGCGTTTCAATCCGGTCGCCATCGCCGGCGCTCGCCCGTGCGCCGCTTCCGCAAAATCGGTGTCAAAGTAGCTGTAGGCAAAGACGGCACAGCCGACGGGCGCGACCCCGATCGTCCTTTCGCGCACGCCGAGCTCGTCGATCACTTCTGCGATCAGGCGATGAATAATGCCGTGCGTACAGCCGGGACAGTAGTGGGTGACGACTTCGTTGAGCGATTGAGGCCTGGAATAAACCAGTTGCATATTATCCGTGATCATGGACACCCGCTTTCATTCGCTCGATCTCCGTCAGCACGTCGTCCGGAAATGGAACCATTCCGCCCATCTTGCCGAAGAAAGAAATCGGCAGCGCATCCCGGGTCGCCAGGCGCACGTCTTCCAGCATCTGGCCCGCGCTCATCTCCACGACCAGCAGCGCTTTGAGCTTGCCGGCGAGCTCCCTCAGCCTCGCGTACGGGAATGGAAAGAGACTGATCGGGCGAAAGACGCCGACGCGAATTCCGTTCGCGCGCGCCCAGCGTACCGCGGTCTGCGCTACGCGCGCGGCGGTCCCGAACGCGACCACGGCGTATTCGGCGTCTTGCAGCAGGTGCTCCTGGTACCGCACTTCGTTGCTTTCGACGTCCCGCTGCTTTTTCTGGAGGCTGATGTTGACCCGCTCCATTTCTTCGGGCTTTAAGAATAGGGACGTGATGATCCGGCGCGGGCGGCCCGCGGCCCCCGTAAGTTCCCATCCGCGGTCGCGCGGCTCGATCTGGCGCGGCAGGGGCAGCTCCACCGGCTCCATCATTTGCCCGATATTCCCGTCCGCCGCGATGATGACAATGCAGCGATACTTTTCCGCCAGATCGAATGCTTCATAGGTCAAGTTGGCGGCCTCCTGCACAGAGGCCGGCGCCAGGACGATCGGATGGTAATCTCCGTGCCCACCGCCTTTGGTCAATTGAAAATAGTCGGCCTGCGTCGGCGCGATATTGCCCAGCCCGGGCCCGCCCCGCATGATGTCGACCAGGACGACTGGCACTTGAGACGCCGCAATGTATGACAATCCTTCCTGCATGAGGGAAAAACCGGGGCTCGACGAGGAGCTCATCACCCGCGCGCCGCCGCACGCCGCGCCGTATACCATATTGATAACGGCGACCTCGCTCTCCGCCTGCAAAAAGACCCTATTCGTCTCCGGCATTTTGCGCGCCAGATACTCCAAAAGCTCGGTCTGCGGCGTGATCGGATAACCGAAATACGCCTCGAGGCCCGCGCGCAGCGCAGACTCCGCAATGGCTTCATTGCCTTTCCATAATTCTAGCGTCATCGTTACTCCGCGTCTCCGAACTCGCTACACATCCTGCGACCTGCACCGTGCTCTTCCCCACGGCGGGTGCGGCCCCTCTGCCGCTCTTTCGGCAATACAGGCGCCGGCGGTCCCGCCAGGGCCGGCGCGCAATTAGTCCGCCGTGAGATCCGGCGCCGACAGCCGGCGACGTCGACCGATCGGCTTACACTGCTGCGGCCGGCTGCCTGCTTTTCGCCGAGATTTCGCGATAGACCGTGATCGCAACGTCGGGACAGATGGTCGCGCACAAGACGCAGCCAGTACACTCCTGGTCCGGATCGACCAACGTTGCAGGGCGATAGCCCCGGGCGCTGAAATAGGTCGCCATTTGAATCAGTTTCTTCGGACAGACACCCATGCAGAGCTCGCACCCTTTGCAACGATTCTCGTCGACGACTATGGTGCCCCTTGTCATGAGACCTCCACTAGCCAAAGGCCGGCTACTACTTTAGTAACCAAGCCACAATATCGAACGCAAGTGGTCCGCCACGCTCGACCGGCGACACGTGCACACGCTGCTGCGCCGATCGTCCGGCTCTCCAGCGCCCGGCCGGCCCTACCGTTCGATCCGCTCAATAGATGAATTCACGGATGTCGTAGTAGCTGACTTTGGGCGCGCGCTCCCGGCTGGCAAAATCGAATCCGGCTCGCATCTCCGCCATCTGGTGTTCGATCTCGTCGATCGACAGGGAGCGAATGCCGGCCTCTCTCGCCAGCGCCGAGTATTCCGAGCCGGCGTAATCGACCATTTCGGAAAAATAGACCAGGTCCCCTTCGTCGAGCGGCAGCGCCTTGACGAGCTCGACTGTGTTTTTCACGTGCTGCTCGCGAAATCGCTCGCCGCCCGCCCCCGCCAGAATGACCAGACCTACCGCCACCCCGCCGGCCTTGACGTGGCACGTGAGCTGCTGCACGTCGTCCGGCGTGTTGGGTTTTCCAAGAAAACGGAGCAGTTCCGGATCGCCGCTTTCGAGTCCAATGTAAACGCGCCTCAGACCCCGCGCCGCCAGGTCGTCGAACTCATTCGGGCTCTTGCGGCGCGTCGTGAACGCGTCGACGAAGGAATAGATGCCGTCGAAATGGATGGGGCGCTGCGATTCCCAGGTCTTGAGCGCCGGGCGATCGAGTCCGCGCGGGTGAATGGCGAATTCGGCGTTGATGGCGTCGAACATGGGGACCAATTGCCGCTGCGGCATGACGAGCGCGTTGGCGTCGGCCAGGAATATGGACTTGCGGTAGGAGAGCGCGCCGCCGAAGAACGAACGAACGTCGCGAATGTGCTGCTGGAATTCCTCCAGGCTCTTGGTCCGAAAGGACCGATCGCGGTAAAAGCCGCAAAACGCGCAGCGATTGTAGGAGCACCCTTCGGTGGCCTGGAGGACCAACGCGAGGTACTGATCGGGTGGAAGAATACTGACCGGCCGGTAGATGAGGTTGAAGGTCTCGCGGTCTGATTCGAGGCGTGCTGGGCTGCAATCGAGCACGCGAGCGAGCGCCTCTTGTACCGCCGCCCGGTCTGAGGGCGACGGCTCGCCAATCGCCCGCGTCGCCGGATCGGAGAGCGCCGTCTGATAGTCGCGGACGCGTGCGTAAACGCCGGCGAGAAACGCGCGCGCTTCGCCGGCCGGCAATTCACGTCGGACGCGATAAGAGAGCCCCGGTTGGGGGCCCTCTTGTTTTTCGATTACCCTATTGTCGAGACTGCGGCGGTAGTTGCGCCCTTCGATCCACGCGCCGGTCAGGCGCCCTTCGCGGTCGTAATTGAGCGCCAGCGCCCCATTTACCAAAACCGACGTGGCCTCACGGCGAGCATTGATCAATAGACGGCGGCCCGTCGAAGTCTCGAATTCGACAATCGCCATGTCGCCCCGCAAACACTTCGATTGAGACCTTTTCACTCTTCATTGTAGCGTCGCGAGGTTCGAGTTCAGTCCCAATACGGTCAAAATGCGGTCAAAGAGGTGTCCCAGGTGACCTGGCCGGACTCGGATTGTATCGCCGGTATTTGACAGCCGAGACCGCCGATCCAAGGGCTGCCAGGGCAGCAATCGCGGGAGCGATCAGCAGGACCGTAACGCTCGACCAGACCAGCGAATCGGTGTGCACTTCGGCTCCGCCGCGGAAATCGACTTTGGGTGTGAGCGTCGACGGCAGTGCGAGCAGCGTGACAAGCAACCACAGTACGGCGAGGTAAACCAGGACGATTCCAGCGACTTCGACGGCAACGCGTAAACGTGCCGCGCCGCTCCGCCGGCGCGCCCGCGCTCCGATGACAAGCAGCGCGGCCAACGACGCGGTGTGCCACAGGGCAAGAAATCCGCCAATCACCACGACCGCTTGCACCACCGTCTGCATCTGTCGTGTGGCAAATTCGACCGGAACCTGGTAGTCGCCGCCGACCACGCCGGCGAGGAGAAACCCATTCGCACCGCGCCAAAAGGCATTCCATTCGTCAAGCCGCCACGCGGCAAATGTCCCGCGCAGCTCCAGCCAGGGCGCGGCCAGCGTAGCGATGACTCCGAGCGCCGTGCACAGGATGAAGAACTCGAGGGCGCGAGGCTCGCGTGCGCGCGTCGCCGGGTGCATGGGTTGTCCGCTTTGCTTGGTTGATTTCCGCATGCCGGGATTATACCTGCGAATTCGGACGGGGCAAGTGCATCGCGGCGAATAAAGACCCACGGCTTTGTGAGCCGTGGGTCTGTGAGGTTACGCTAGGCCATCCGGGCCGCTCTGGGAGTGAGCACAGAGATCGCCACCCGATAAACAAGGAGAAAAACCACGGCGAGAGTCGTGCCGGCGTACATCAATTGTGTCGCCCACAGCGGCGAGTCCGTCCCAGCCATCAGTCCGTGTGCGGCAGCGCCGGCAAACGCCAAAAAGCTCAGATAGTGAATCACTCGAAAAGCCTTTTGACCGATCCACCGGCGGACGTAGAAAGTCACACTAACGAGCAGGGTCAGGTATAAAGCTATAACGCCCACGCCGACCCAGACCGGTCGATAGGGTGCGCCGAACGGCAGCACGATCTGGGCGATCGAGAACGGCAAATAGGCGTCTGCCAGCAAGACGGCGACGTGCAGCGCGACAAACCCGATCGCGAGGAGCGAGATGAATTGGTGCATGTCGTACGTAAAATAGCGGTGGAGGACAGGATCAAAAATCTTGCTCGAAACGGCCAGTCCCCACACCGTGGACAACCATAGGAGCAAGTACGCCGTGAGTCCCGCCGCGCGCGTCACGTACCACATTGCTTGCACACTGTTCAACCCGAACAGCCAATTGAACAGGCCGCTGACGAGCGCGATCAGGGGCGAGCCCGGGATCAGCGCCGCAATACCAATCAGAACGACCGCCAATGCGAGCACGAGAGCGAAAAACACAACCCACCAGACCTGGTCGCCGTTACTAGGGTCCAACATCCAGAAACTCCATCGCGCGGGATGATCCCCACATATTTCCGTGTTTGTCAACGCCTATGAATTCGATATCCGTGCGGCGCTTGGCGAACACCTCGCCGCTCCGCGAGCCGGTGATGAGAAGAGCCTTGGCGTAAACCTCGGCGACCGTCGCGTGCGGCGCGATCACGGTCACCGAGAGCCAATCCGTCTCGGCCGGCAGCCCGACGCGCGGGTCGATCAAGTGATGGCGCACCGCGTCTCCCTGCTCCCAGCGACGCTTGGCGATGGAAGACGTCGCCACCGCCCCAGGATCCAGCCGCAGAATGGCGAGCGTCCGTTCGGCGTCGAGCGGTGATTCGATCGCGACGCGCCAGGTCTCCTCGCCGGCCGGGAGCCCGATCGAGAACATATCCCCTCCGGCGTTGACGGCGCAGGCTCGCGAGCAGCGGGCCAGGCGAAGCGCTGCGTGCTCCGCGATCCAGCCTTTGGCAATCCCTCCCAAATCGATGCGGACCCCCGGCGGAAGCTTGACGGCGCGCCGCCCGCTGTCGAACTCGACCGCGTCGAAATTCGGGCGCCGGTAGGTGCCGACCACGGCGCTCGTCGCGGCGCCGTGCGCGCGGACCTCGTCTATGCTCCGGTCATAGCCGGCGAGCTCCAGAGCGGCGAGGACCGCAGGGTCGAACAGTCCACCGGTCTCTTGGCGAAACTCGCTGGCCTGATGCACAATCTCGTACAACTCCTCCGATGCCTCGAACCAGACGCCGGCAGACGCGTTGAGTTGAGCCAATTCGCTGTCGGAAGAGAATCGAGTCAACCGCGCCTCCAACGTCCGGACATACTCGGTCGTCTGTTCGAATCCGCGCGAGACGGCTGAAGGATTGCCTTCGGCGGCCAACAAGACCAGAGTGTTCATCGCGCGGAATTCGCAATATTCCATTAGGAGCCCCGAGTGCGGAATCGCGGCATGGAAAACTGCGGCGCCGACTGCTGTGGAATCGGCTGCAGCTGGGAGGGCGCGTTGAAATCCAGGGGAGGCAGCGAGGCCGGCACCGACGAGTCGGCCGGTGCGGAAGCGGCCGGCGCCGTGTCTGCCGCGACCGGCTTGTTCGCATGCGCGATCAATGCCCAGCCGCCGGAAAACCCTAGTATGCTTCCAAGTAGAACCATCACCCGCAGAGCGGGCTGTATGAGCTTCATTCGTAATCCCTTATTATTCCGTTCGGATGGTTTATGAGCGGGGCGTCAGAGGTCACAGCGCTGGACCGAATGCAAATCCGGTCCTGGCGGTGCCGTGCCGCGGCTAGTCGCCATCGCCGCCAAATCCGCGCAGTTGGATCGTTCCATCGTTCAGAATCCGAATCACGCCCCGCTGCTGGAGCTGGGCCAGAACGTTCTGAAGCTGTTGAATCTGTGCGTTCTCCTGGCTCAACTGAGTTTGATATTGCTGCTCTCGGCTTTGGTATTGGGCCACCAGGCTCTTGAGCTGATCGATCTGCGCCTGGGACGGTGGATCGGTGCCAGCGGTGGTCGCGCTGCTGGCCAGCGCCGGCGAATTGGAGACGGGTACACTATTCTGGTTGACCAAAGCA
The DNA here is from genome assembly GCA_023380675.1 of Chloroflexota bacterium. The sequence continues at coordinate 2,609 of JAMCRS010000061.1, read as the reverse complement.
TTGAGTCCCACTGCGAGCATAGCGAGCGCGATCACGGCGGTGACGACGGTCGCCGCGACGATCGCTTCCAATCGTTTCATGTATCCCCCTCTGTTCGAGTTCTCGCTAATACTAGAGCCTCGAAATAAACCGCGGCTTAATTGTGAATGAGTGTTTTTTTAACTCGAAAGCGAGAGTGCGGGGCTGCGCGACCGTGCCGCGGCTGCGCAATTTCGCTTCAGCCTGCTCCGGCGAGCCTTGTCGGTCGCCTGTGTCGCAATTCACAAAGGAGTCTGCGACTCTTGGGGCCGGAAAAGGAAAGGGAGACGACTGTTGCGCGTCTCCCTCTCGGCCTTTCTTACGAGCCAATCCGCCCCGCGTCAAACCCCGGCATTCTGCGCCTGCGGCCGGCGCGTACATCCGTCAGCGATCAACCGTCGAAAGACGAAGCAGACAGAGAGCGACCGCGGCCGCCCAACCGAGCACGCGGAATTCGCCGTCCGCCAACGCTTGCTCCAGCTCCTCCCGGCTCAGGCGCAGCAACTCTTGCTCCTCCAAGTCGTCGCTGAGCGGCTCGCGCACGCGGCGAGCGCGGTGCGCCAGAAAAAAGTGGGCGACGCCGGCGCCGCGGTTGCCGTCGACGGCATACGATCCGAGCGCGGTCCAGTCCGCCGATTCATATCCCGTCTCTTCGAGCAGCTCGCGCCGCGCGGCTGTCAGCGGCTCCTCGTCCGGCTCGATGTATCCGCCCACAGGCGCAAGACCGGGTTTGCCGATGGCGTACTTGGTCTGGCGAAAACAGAGAAACTCCCCTTCTTCGGTGACCGCGACGACGTTGACATAGTCGGGGGTTATGATCCAGGGCCAATCCGGAAGGATGCGGCCGTCTGGCAGTTGGATGGTGTGCTCTTCCACCACCAGAAAACGTCCGCGGTCGAGCACGGTACGCCGGTCGATCGTTTTCCAGGTCTTCACGCGTCACTCTTCGTCATCACGCGATTCGACTCCCGTCAGGCGGTCGACCAGCGAGCTCCCTACTCCTCCGAGCGCATCGGTCGGGAGATAGTGACTGCCGGAAGCGTCGAACAAGACGCTCGCGCTCGCGGGAAAATCCTCGTCGCCGGCGTAGTAGACCGCCGCGACACGCACCCGCGGGAGCGCATCGAAAGCGAACGAGCAATCCCCCAGGTCCAGCTTGATCCCGCCGAGAGCTTTGGCCGCGCGATCGAGCACGCTGATTCGGTTGTCGACCGCTTTCGCCAGCCGGTCTCCGCTGTAGCCCTGGTAAGTATCGTGGTAGAACATGCCACCCGGGAGTTCGCGAAAGGCGAGCCAGTGGTTCGCCAGCGGAGCTCCGTCGGCGGTCAAGAGGTAGTAAAAGAACATGCTGGACCGGTTCAGGCCGCAAACCTTGCCGGTGGACTCGACGCGAGCTTGGAGCTCGGGAAAGCTAATGACGTGCGGTTCCTGGAAGAACGTGATCCTCAACATGCCGTCGGCGTATTCTGCCCCCGACCGTCCGGCGAGCTCGCGCGGGTCGCGCTGTCGCAGCTCGTCGCGCTGCGCCGCCACGCGCGCCAGCATTTTCTCTTGCATCGGCGTCGTCAATGACCTTTTCCCCTTCTCGCCCGCCTATACGTCGGGCGCATCCTATTCGCAAACCACGTGCGCCGCATGAATTTCCGAACCGCGTGCGGCGGTCTTGTGATGCGTAGCGCGGCCAGCGATTCGCCGGCCTGGTTCGGTGCTATGGAGCTCGCGCCTTCGATCAGGATTTCACGAATCCTTCCATCATCTGCTGTCACATCTCGGACGCACTGCACGCGCCGCCGGCTCCCATCCTCTCGCGCATCATTGCCTGCATCCCGCTCCGCATCATCCGTCGCATTAATTTCGGAAGCAACCGGCTCGCCGCGTATAACAGTCCGAGCAAGCTCGCGACGAGCGCCAAAGCCACGCCAATCTGTCTGCGCGATCTCGCGTTCACGTGCCGCCTCCTTGACGAGTGTCCGAATGGATCGATGCCGGCAAGGCCCTTGGAACACTGCCCCTACCCGCACGGCCACTGTGTATCCTGCCGCTACCTGGGCGTTGATCGGTCAAAGGCCAAGCGCAAGGCGCAGGCGTCACATTAATCGCGACGAATGGCGACGACGGTGCGATCGAGCGGCTCGGAGTCAAGCGCGCCCCCCTGCGGTTCTGGCACAAACCAGATCAATACCCCAATCACAGCGATGATCCCGATCAGATTCGCGAGGATGGGCGCCTGCATTCCGCCCCAGGCGTAGAGTATTCCGCCGATCGCGGGCGCCGGGAAAGCGACGATCCCGCGGAACATGTAAAGCCGGCCAAACGCTTCACCGCGCTCGGCGGCGCTGATTTGACGCGTCAAGTAGGTGCTGATCGTGGGAGTCCAGGTCGCCGCCGTCGCCGCAAACAGCACCTGCCCGGCGGCAAAGGCCTCAAAACGGGATTGGGTCAGCCAGACGAACATGAGTGGGACTCCGATCGCTTCGGACACGACCATCATCCCTTTGATCTTGCTGCCGTCGATGTACCTTCCGATCGGCATTTGCATGATCGCCCACGCCAGCGCCGAGACGCTCGCCATGATGCCCAACTGCTCGCCG
>JAMCRS010000060.1:2487-4806 GCA_023380675.1 Chloroflexota bacterium | reverse complement strand
CTCCTGGTATGCCTCGACGAGCGCCGCAAAAGCCGCTTGGTCGCCCCGACGAGCGCTGTCAACGAGCAATAGGTCCTGCAACATTTCCTCTCGGTGAGATATACGTGGGAGAATCGAATCGGTTACACGCCGCGCGAGGCATCCGCCGCCGTCACGCGCTCTTCAACGCGCTCGCGATTTCGGACAGCGACGGACGCTTGCCGTACATGAGTAAGCCGATGCGGAACACGCGAGCGCCTCCCCACAGCGCCAGCGGAATCGACACGAGCAGCACGATCAAGCTGGCCGCCACATCGATCGGCGGCACGTCGCCGAGCGGCAGCCGCAGCATCATCGTCGTGGGCGCGGTGAGTGGGAACACGCTCAATACGCGCGCGATCGGCGCATTCGGGTTCGCGAAAAGCGCGCCGGCGATGAACCACGGCACGGCGGCCGTGAAGGAAAAGATGCCGGCGATCTGCTGGCTTTCGCGTGGATTGCTGCCGAGTGCTCCCGCCGTCGCCATCAGCGTGCCGAACAGCACATAGCCCAGGACGAAATAAACGACCGCGAGGACGAACGATCCCGGATTGAGCACCAAAACTGCGCCGGCGACCATCGCCCCCAGACCGCCGCTCAAGGCAAAGGTCGACGCAAGCCAAATCCCTACCTGTGTCAGGCCCAACGCTCCCAGCCCGATCACTTTGCCGGCCAGCAGCTCGGTCGGCGATACGGACGACAGGACGATTTCGATCACGCGGGTCTCTTTTTCGTCCGCGACGCTGCGGAGAAGGTAGCTGGAAGAAGAAAAGACCGCGACGAACAGCAGGAGCGAAAAGACGTAAGGGGCTACAAAGCCGGCGACGACGGAAAACCCGCCGCTCTTCGACGGGTTCCCTTTGTCGTCGAGCGTAACGGGGCTCAGGTTGGTTGGGTTGCTGGCCCGCTTGAGGTACGCCGGGTCCACCTTGCCGGCCAGCAGCCCGTTGACCAAAAACGCATCCAGATCGCTCGAGTCCAGCCGGGCGAGGTTGTCCAATCCTCCTTTGGTATAGGACGTGACCTTACCGGTGGCGATATAATCGGCCGGAATCACGACGTAGACCCCGATCTCGTTCGACAGGAGCGCACGTTTGGCCGTCTCCTCGTCCGAAAAGACGACGAATTCCTTGGCGTACGCGCTCGGGATCGGAGTAAAGAGCCGCGATTGGTCCACGACGCCAACTTGTTTCTCCTCCGGCTTGAACTGGCTCGAGAGGAGCGCGGTCGCCTGACCCGAGAACAGGCCGCCCACCAGGATCGCAATCCCTCCGATGAGAGGGAACAAGAGCGTAACGACGATAAAACCGATCCGGCGCACATTCACCATGTATTCGTGAACCGCGATCGTGACAACTCTACTGACGGTCATGCGATTCTCCTTTGACGACGGAGACGAAGATCTGGTCGAGCGGCATCGAGGCCATCTCGAACTGATCGATCGCCAAGCCGAGATCCAGCGCCGTCTTTAGAAACTCGCGCGGCGCGACCCCTTGCGCGAGGTAGATCAATTGCTTGTGATCGTGCGTCTCCGTTCGCGCGACTTGAGGCCAGCCCTCGAATGAAAAGGGCGGCGTGATCTCGAGCGCGTTCGGCGAGAACCGCCTCTTGATGTCTGCCAGCACGCCGTACAACACCGCTTTGCCGTGATCGATGAGCAGGATGCGCTCGCACAGCGCTTCGACCTGGCTCATTTCGTGCGCGGAAAGCGCGATCGCCTTGCCCTGCGTGCGCAGGTCGCGGATCAGGTCCTTGACCAGCTCCACGTTGACCGGGTCGAGTCCCTGGAAGGGCTCGTCGAGGATCACCAGGTCCGGGTCGTGAACGATGCTTGCGGCGATCTGCAACTTTTGCTGCATGCCGCGCGACAGCTCCTGGACCTTTCGCTTGGACCATTCGCCGAGCTCGACGCGTTCCAGGAGCTCGAGCGCTCGCCGGCGCGCCAAAGCGGTGGGCATCCCTTTGAGCTTGCCGAGGTAGACAAGCGTCTCGTCGAGACGCAGCCCGCGATACAGCCCGCGCTCCTCGGGCAGATAGCCGACGCGCTCGCGCGCGGTGCCCGGCGTCCCTCCCAGCACGTACGCCCTTCCCGAGTCCGGTTTGATGATGTCCATCAGGATGCGGATCGTCGTCGTCTTGCCGGCGCCGTTCGGTCCGAGCAACCCAAAGATCTCGCCGCGGTTGACCTTAAAACTGAGCGCGTCGACGGCGACAACGGAGCTAAACGTCTTTCTGAGTTGTTCGACCTCAATAGCCGTTTCATTCATATCGATAATCCTTGTCTCCAGGTGCGCCAGCCCG
>JAMCRS010000060.1:0-2477 GCA_023380675.1 Chloroflexota bacterium | reverse complement strand
GTCAGTAGAGTTGTCACGATCGCGGTGTGAGTAACTCCAGTTACGCGGTCGCTGGCACGTCGCCTCTAAACAACGCGAGCAGTACCCCAAACACCCACAGCCTGCGTTGCCGCCATGCGATCTCCTACGAGCGTGTCAGAATCTTGCCCTAGTCCACGGAAACCTCCTTGCAGCGCCCATCGATTGGTAGGTGACGACGGGCTGGCGCACCTGGAGACATCCGAGCTCGCGTCCAACCTGGATCGGACCTGCCCCGCTATTTGATCCAGCGCTCACGCTCTCTTGCGCTTACTCTTGCGGTCAAATCGTATGTCAGCGGGGTCACTGAGACCACTCGGTCGAACACCACGGCCTGAACATCCGAATCTCGCTCCTGCGTCTCGCGATCAAGGTTTAGCTCATAGCCCTGGAGGTATTTGCCCCGTTTGCCCTCCCTCACGCGAGACCGAAAGTACGTGTTACGCGAAGCGTGGGTCCACTTCCAGCGGGACTTGCGACTTGCTCCGTTTGGAACGTTGACGTTGAGAACGTCGGCTCCGGGCGGCATCCCGCGTTTGAGGATCCTCCCGGCGAACAGCCGCGCGAAATACGCGGCAGCTTGAAAGTCGATCGCGTCGCTGTGAGACCGATGGAGATCGATCGGCGTCGCTTGCGAAACGGCCAGGGCGGGCACGCCCATGGACGCGCCTTCGAGCGCGGCGCAGACCGTGGCGGAGATCGTCAGGCCGTTGCCCACATTCTCTCCATAGTTGATCCCCGAAACGAGGAGATCAGGCGTCCGCTCGGAATAGATCATGAGCGCATTTCGGACGGCGACCGCCGGCGTCGCGGCCACGCCGAACGCGGGCACCTGCCGTCCGTCGACGCGATAGTCGGTTTTTTGGACTCGGCCGCTCCCCAGAAACGCCCGTCCCATCGAGGTCTGCTGGCGCAGTGGCGCGACGATCAGCACATCCCCCAGCTTGAGAATCTCACGCGCAAGCGCGTATAGACCGGGCGATCGAATGCCGTCGTCATTTGTGAGAACGATCAGTGAATGCTTCATCTGCTTATTCTGTCCCTGTATCCGGTATCGTTCTGCTCTCTTCGCATTGGTGAGTTCGTACGAGCCATTCCCTGGTTCTCTGCATCCCTTCTCGAAATGTAATGCGCGGGTCGTAGCCGAGCAGTCGCCGCGCTTTTGAAACGTCGTAGACGACTCGATGCGTGTAAAAGTCAACGCTGGCATGCGTCAAGTGCGGCGCGCGCCCCGTGATGCGGCTGATTGCTTCCGCCGCGACCGCTAGAGCGAATGCGGCTCCGCGCGGGATTGACCTCAGGTTCCGGACGCCGGCGGCGGCTGCATATGCGCCGTAAAACTCGCGCCACGTTACCCCGCGGCCCTCGGCGCCGATAAATGCCTGGCCGGCGGCGGCATCGTGCGTCAATGCCAGCAATATCAAGTCGACCAGATTGTCGATATACACGGCATTGCAGATGCCGCTGCCGCCGCCCAAGAGCACGGGGACCCGCCGGCGCACCCGGCGGAGCGGTTGCAGCGTCCACGCCTCCGACCGCGGTCCGTACGTGCACGCGGGGCGGATAACGACGAGCTCCAGGTACGCTGCGCGTTCACGGACATAGTCCCACGCGGCCCGTTCCCCCTCCGCTTTGGTGAGCGAATACGCGTCTCCCTTGAATACGAGCGGCGAGTCTGCATTCGCGTTCGGCGGAGGAGGATACCCGTGCACGTTGATCGTGCTGAGGTGGACGAACCGTCTTATACCGACCCGCTCTGCCTCCCGGAGCAGATTGAGCGTCCCGCCGACGTTGACGCGCCGGAACTCGTCGAGCGGCGCTCGCGCTCCTTGACGCGCCGCGCAGTGCACGACGGCCGAACAGCCGCTCGCCGCGCGGCGGACCGCGTTTTCATCCGTGACGTCGCCCACGATCGTCTCCGCGAGAGCGGGCACGTTGTCACCGCTTTTCGCCGACGTGCGCACCATGCCGCGCACATGGGCGCCCTGTTCCTGCAGGCGTTCGGCCACCCGACCGCCGATAAATCCGCCCGCGCCCGTCACCAACACGGTCTTGCCGGCCAAATCCATGGAATGCACCCCGCTCACACCTTGTGTTTTCTCAACTCGCGCGCCTTGCCGGCCGAACGGTCTGACGACCACTCCGCCGGAGGAGCCATCGTCACGTCGGCAAGGCCGAGGAGCACGGTGTCGTAGTTGACGCGCCACCCCGAAAAATCGCGCCACGCCTGCTCGCGGTCCGGCTTGATCGGCACTCCATTGCCGGCCAGCCTCGCGCAGACCGCGTCGTACTCTTGGCGCGAGATGCTAATCGGGTCGGTCGGCTTGGGGCTGTGATCGTACCGAAAGTTCAGTAAGTCGGCGATCGCGCGCAGCGCGAGAAAACCGGCCCGAATGCAGAGATCCGCCTGCGGGTCGCGCGGAATGTCCAGCGTGGACGTGGCGAGCGAAAATAGATGA
>JAMCRS010000059.1:3334-7611 GCA_023380675.1 Chloroflexota bacterium | reverse complement strand
CTGGACCGTCGACCAGATCTGCACCGCCGACTTTGCTTCGGCTTGCAGTTCTGCCGGATTGAAGTAAAATAGAGAAGTTGAGCCAGGAACGGAAAGGAGCAACCGCAGTGACCTGCGGTTGCTCCTCACCAACGGAGGTGGGTTTTGAGTGAGTCTCAGCGCACTCCGATACTCGAGCTGCACGGCATCAGCAAGCGTTTTGGCGCGGTCCAGGCGCTATCCGAAGTCGACTTCGAAGTCTACGCCGGCGAAGTCCTGGGCCTGGTCGGAGACAACGGCGCGGGCAAGTCCACACTGATCAAGATCATTTCCGGCGTTTATCGCGCCGACACCGGCCACTATATGTTCGAAGGACGCGAAGTGACCGTCAACAACCCCAAAGACGCGACTTCGATGGGAATCGAGACGGTTTACCAGGACCTCGCCCTCTGCGACAATCTCGACGTCGTCGCCAACCTCTACCTCGGCCGCGAGCGGGTGCGCACGATCATCCCCTTTCTATTCAAAACCATGGACGAGCTTCCGATGGAACAGGAAGCGAGTCACATCGTCGACGAGCTCCACATCCGAATTCCTTCCATCCGGTCACACGTGGCTTCTCTGTCCGGCGGTCAGCGGCAGTCCGCCGCCGTATCCCGCGCGGTGATGTGGAACTCTAAAGTCGTGCTCCTGGACGAGCCGACGGCTGCGCTCGGCGTGGAACAAACGCTCCAGGTCAAGGAGCTCATCCGCCGGCTGCGCGACCGCGGGCTCGGCGTCGTGGTGATCAGCCACAACCTCGCTGACGTGTTCGACGTTTGCGATCGCATCATCGTTCTCCGCTTGGGACGGCGCGGTGCGACCTTTCACACGCACACGACCAATGCGGAACAGGTCGTCGCGGCCATTACGGGCGCAGAGTTCGGCCAGGGCGAGAACGGCAAAGGCAATGTCCCGGCATAACACCCACTCGATCGACGAAGGAATGCTAAGATGAAAGGCGCAGAACAAATCACAGCGACGCGGCAAGCAGGAACGGGAGGCGGGCAAGACAATGCGACGGTTTCCGGCCTGAGTCAGGCATCGTCGTTTCTGTCTCGGGTCGACGTCGGATCTCTCCCGGTGATCCTGGGCCTGGTCCTCATCGCCGTTATTTTCCAAATCGCCAACCCCAATTTTCTGACGCCACTGAATCTGACCAACCTGATGGTACAGCTCTCCGCGACCGGCACGATCTCGGTCGGGATCGTGCTGATCCTGTTGATCGGCGAAATCGACCTTTCGGTTGGAGCGGTCAGCGGATTCTGCGCCAGCATCATGGCGGTCCTCTCGGTAAAAAGCAACGTCCCGGCGCCGATCGCAGTTGGCTCAGGCGTTGTCGTCGGCGCGTTGATCGGTCTCCTGCAGGGGTACTGGTTTGCCAAGATCCATGTCCCTTCGTTCGTGGTGACCCTCGCCGGTTCCCTGGCCTGGCAGGGCGCGCTCTTGTACGCGCTCGGCAGCACGGGCACGATCAATCTGAGCGATCTGATGATCACCGGGATTTCGAATAATCGCCTGGACGTCTGGTGGGGCTGGGCGCTCGGAATTGCCTTCGTCGGCATCTACGCGGTGAGCGCGCTGCGGTCCCGGGCCCAGCGTAGCCGGGCCGGGGTCGCGGCAGACCCACTCGCCTGGACGCTCGTCCGTGTGGCCGTCGTCACGCTCGCCGTGCTGATCGCGATCTATTTGATGAACGTCAATCGCAGTTTTACTGCGGTCTCGATCCAGGGCGTGCCGTACGCCGTTCTCGTGTTCGTCGGATTCGTGGTGTTTTTCGACTACGTAGTCCGCCGGACTCAGTTCGGCCGCTACATTTTCGCGGTCGGCGGTAACGCAGAAGCTGCCCGCCGGGCTGGCATCAACGTCGACCGAATCCGGATCATCGTGTTCGTGCTCGGCTCGACCTTGGCGGCCTGCGGCGGCGTGCTGGCCGGCGCGCGGCTGCTCGCCGTGAACCAATCGTCTGGCAGCGGCGACGTGCTTCTGAATGCCATCGCCGCGGCCGTCATCGGAGGAACGAGCCTGTTTGGCGGACGCGGCAGCACGTGGTCCGCGCTGCTGGGCGCGTTAGTAATTCAATCGATTTCGAACGGAATGGATCTGCTCGCTCTCTCCTCGTCGATCAAGTTCATGGTCACCGGCACCGTCCTTCTTCTGGCCGTCACGCTCGACGCCTACGCACGCAGTCGTCGCGAGGCCAGTGGTGGCTAGCCGCGGTCTACTGGCCGCACGAACTCAAAACCGCCAGGACGTGCTCCTGGCGGTTTCCGATTGAGGCAGGGAAATCTCGACCACGCGTGTGGCGAATCCGCGGGCGGGTACGCCGGCGCTCGGCTACGGTAGAGTCGCGTTGCGAAGGATTTGAGGCAAAAGGTACTTGAATAGGAAGGTGTTTGGCGCGTAGCCGCACGCCGGGAAGGGCTGCAGCGATCCGATGCGGGTGCGCCAGCCGCCGGACGAGCTGTAGTATTCGTTCGTGTACCAAAAGGTGCAGTCGTCAGTCGGATCGATCGTCATCGCACTGTAATCGCCCCATCGGTTGAACCCGCCGTTCTGCGAGCCCGTTCCCTGGATCAGCAACCCTTCCCCCCGCGGCAGCGTGCCCAACGGGTCGCCGCCTTGGCGACCGGCGTATTCGACAGCCGGATGCCGGGTCGAACTCGAAATGCTGAAGCCGACCAGCATATCGTTGCTCTGGTCCACTGCAAGGCTCGGCAGCCACCGATAGTAGGAGTCGTTCGGCATATAGGTACCTTGCTGGTAAACCGTTGGTGCGCTGTACGGATCGCGAATCTCGTACCAGCGTATGCCGGTCGGCGTCGATCCGTCGCTCGTTTCCGCGACGGTATGAGCCGCCCAAAGCGACTCGGTCCCCTCGACGTTGCGGTACTGCAGCTGCATCATCAACCGGTCTCCCAGCGCGTCCACCTGCTCGCCGCTCAGTTCCGGCACACACTGTAAATTGTTCGCCGCGTTGCAGGGCATGACGAAAGAGGCGACCGTCAGATCGACGGGAACTGAAAAAGTCGAGCTCGATTCGTTCACCCAATCGACCTGAAATTGCCAGAGGTGAAATGCATCCGGCTGATCGACCGAAGCGAAGAATGCCGGCCGCCCGGACGGAGGCGGATTACTGCCGCGCATGTTGCCCGGAAGCAGGTTTGCGTACGGCGCTGCCAGATCGAAAGACACGTGACGCAGGTCGGCGCCGGTCGTCAGGTCGTCCCGGTTCAGCGCCCAAACCCGGACCGTCTCGCCGCCCACCGAGTCGAACATGTTCGCGGTCATATAGTATCCGTCCGACCACACGCCGAGTTTCGGATAATCGATCTGCAGATCGTTCGAGGCCGGCGGGTCCGTCGCCGGCATGGCGTACAACCACCAACTGCCGGTCGGATCGCCGGACTGCGAGACGGCGATACACTCATAGAACGGACCGGCCGAGCTGGCCCATGCCATGTCGGCGAGGAGCCATCGATCGACCGTCGCGTCGTACAGCACTATCGGGTCTCCCTTGTTCTGAAAGGCGCTGCACGGATTTCCCGAGGGATCGGTTGCGCCGTTGAACAACGCGTCGAAAGTGAACGATGCCAACAGCGTTCCGGTCTTGGTGAAGACCCCGATTTCGACGTTGACCGCCTGCACGTAATAGCTCAGACCCACGTCGCCGTTCGGATCGGGCGGGTAATAGCCGGTGAATGCCAGACCGTCGAAGCTCTGCACCGGCCCCGCCAGCCTGGGTGCGCTGACGCCGGCCTGCCGGACGGGATCGCGGGCGGTCGTGGGAAACGGCCTGCGCGTGTTCGCCGCGGCGCGACGCGTGAGCGGCGCCTCGCGCGGCGTCGCCGGCGGCCCGAGCTGCGGCAGACGCCGCACATCGCCGTCGAAAGAGCCGGCGGGGACCGGCACGCCAACGTGGGGACCATCGGCGCGCTGACCGGCTGGCACCGCTCGCTTCTCGACGTCGACCGGATAGGGGCCACGGCCGCGCGCCGACGCGGGCGCTCCGCTAAACGTGGCGAAGAGCGAGAGAACGAAGAGCGCGACCATTGTCGACTTGGCCATTCTCCCTCGGCGGACGCGGCCGTTCGGCGCCCGGAGTGACAGATCCCATTTCATAGCGACACGAGTATATCGCAAAACCGAGGTGGTGCAAAAAAAAGAGCCAGCACATACCTGGCTCCCAGCAGGACCACGGTTTGCGGTGGCTCAACCGGCGCCGTATTCCTCCAAAAAGCGCCATGGAAGAGGGGCTC
>JAMCRS010000059.1:0-3324 GCA_023380675.1 Chloroflexota bacterium | reverse complement strand
ACTTCTGCACGAACTGGTCGCCGATCGCTCCGTCCAATAGGCGATGGTCGAACGTCAAAGAAAGATAGACCATCGGGCGAATCGCGATGGCGTCATTCACGCCGCCATCTGCGGCCGGCGTCGACGTCACGACGACGCGCTTTTGGATCGCACCGACGCCGAGGATGGCGGCCTGCGGTTGGTTGATCACCGGCGTGCCAAACAGCGAGCCAAAGACACCGTAATTCGTAAGCGTGAACGTTCCGCCCTGAACGTCGTCCGGGCTAAGACGCTTTTCTCGGGCTCGCGACGCCAGATCGTTCACGGCGCGGGCGATTCCCAACAAGCTCTTTTCGTCCGCGTGCTTGATCACCGGGACGACGAGCCCCTCTTCCATGGCCACCGCGATGCCGATATTGATATCTCGCTTCATCACGATACCCTGGTCAGTATAGGTGGCGTTGACGATGGGCCAGGCTTGGAGCGCGGCGATGGCAGCCTGGACGAAGAATGCGGTGTACGTCAGCTTGACGCCCTGTTCCGCAAACTCGGACTCGTGCGCCCGCTGAAATGCGATCACGCGGCCCATATCGGCCTCGTGCACGCTCGAGACGTGAGGCGCGATCGCCTTCGACCGGACCATGTGTTCTGCGATCGCCTTGCGGATGGGCGAAATGGGGACGATCTGTTCCGCCGGTCCGCCCCGTCGCTCTGCTCCCGACGGGGCACGCGCGGGCGCGGGCGGCGCGGGCGAGCCGAAAATCTCCTCGGTCGGCCGAAACAGGTCGCCGGTGCCTGGTTGCTCCCAGGCCGGCAATTGCTCCGGTCCACGCCGGACGATAAAGGCCTCAATGTCCTTTTTTGAGATTCGTCCGCCCTCGCCGCTCCCGGCGATCGTCGCGAGCTCCGCCGGTGTGATATTGTTCTCCGCGATCATCCGGGCGACGACGGGCGTAAGGCGCGTCGTTCCCTTTTGCACGGTACCCGAAGCGGCCGGCGCAGCGACCGGAGTGTTTCCGTTCCCCCTCTTTTCCTCCGTAGGAGGCGCCGCCGGCGCGGCGGGATGCACCGCCGGCTCTTCCCCCGGCGCTCCAATGACCGCGAGGACCGTGCCGGCATTGACCGTAACGCCTTCCGATACGACGATCTGCAGCAGGGTGCCGGCAGCGGGTGACGGAATCTCAGTGGTCACTTTGTCCGTCACCACTTCCATGATCGGCTCGTATTGGTCGATCGCGTCGCCGACCTTTTTGTACCACTTGCCTACGGTCCCTTCGATCACGCTCTCGCCGAGTTGAGGCATTACGACGTTGGTAGCCATCTTCAAACTCCAGACTGTCACGCTGGCGCTTGGGCGCCGGCAGCACTCCCGTCCGTTCGGTCGCCGCGTCTAGTACGCCGCCAGCTTGCGAATCGCCTGCTCGATCCGATCGGCGTTCGGCATGAAATAGTCCTGCAGCGGCGCGCTGAACGGAACGGCCGGCACGTCCGGTCCGCACAAACGCGTCACCGGACCGTCGAGGTATTCAAAAGCCTCGCCCGCAATCAGCGCGGCGATCTCCGCTCCCAGACCCAGCGTCAGATTATCTTCGTGCACGATCAGCGCCTTGCCGGTCTTTTTAACCGATCCCAGGATCGTCTCCCGGTCGAGCGGATTGAGGGTTCGCGGATCGACCACCTCTGCGCTGATTCCATCGGCGGCCGCGCGCTCGGCGGCCTGGAGCGTGAGGTGGAGCATCAGACCGTAGGCGATGACCGTAACGTCGGTGCCGCTCCGCTTTATCTCCGCCTTGCCGAACGGTACGGTGTAATATTCGTCCGGCACCTCGCCCTTGATCAGCCGATAGGTTTTCTTGTGCTCCAGAAAGAGGACCGGGTCGTCGACGCGAAGCGCATAGCGCAGCATTCCGACGATGTCATACGGCGTCGCCGGCGCGACGACGTACAGTCCCGGCACGTGCGAGTACGTGGCTTCGATCGATTGCGAATGGTACAGGCCACCGCCGACGCCGCCGCCGTACGGGGCGCGCAGCACGAGGGGTACGGTCCAGGCGCCGTTGGAGCGATAGCGCATCTTGGCGACCTCGTTGACGATCTGGTTGAAAGCCGGCGCGATAAAGTCGGCGAACTGGATTTCGCACACCGGGCGCAGACCGTAAAGCGCAGCGCCCATCCCGACGGCGACGATCGAGAGCTCGGAGAGCGGCGAGTCGACCACTCGGTTGCTGCCAAATTCTTCGATCAGGCCCTTGGTCGCCCGAAAGACCCCTCCCCGCACTCCGACGTCTTCGCCCGCAACGAAGATATTCGGATCCCGGCGCATCTCTTCCTGCAGCGTGCGAGTGAGCGCGTCGATGTTCGTCATTGTTGTCATGCGTTCTCCTTCGACCGCAACTCGAACCCCCCGCGCAGGGTCGCGGGGAGCGGCTCTTACGGTTCGGGCAGTGCTCCCCAAACGTTCTCGAACAGCGCCTCGACCGGAGGAAAGGGCGCGTTCTTGCCAAAGGCCTGGGCGTCGTCCACCGCCTGACGCACGCGGTCCTCGTATTCTTTTGCTTGAGCCTCGTTCAGCAGGCCCACGCTCTCCAGGTACTGCCGCATGCGGAGAACCGGGTCCTTTTTCTTCCAGGCTTCCACTTCTTCGCGCGAACGATACGTTCGATCGTCGTCGTCCGACGAGTGCGGCACCGGCCGATAGGTCTTGGCCTCGACCAGCGTCGAGCCTTCGCCGCGCCGGGCGCGCTCGACCGCTTGCCGCACGACACAATAGACGTCCAGCGCGTCGTTTCCGTCGACGACCGTGCCCGCCATCCCGTACGCCGCGGCGCGGTCCGCGACGTTCTTGACCGGCATTTCCTTGTCCGCCGGAACCGAGATCGCGTATTGGTTGTTCTGGCACAGAAAGATGACGGGAAGCCGGAAGATGCCGGCCCAGTTGAGCCCCTCGTGGAAATCACCCTCCGAGGTCGAGCCTTCCCCGAAGCAGGTCAGAACCACTTCGTCCGTCCCTTTGTAGCGAATGGCGAATGCAATGCCGGCCGCCTGAGGGATCTGCGTCGCCACCGGACTCGAGCCGCTGACGATCTTGAGCTGGCGAGAGCCGTAGTGCGCCGGCATCTGCCGTGCGCCGGAGGAAGGCTCACCCTGCCGGCCGTAAACGGCAAGCATCAAGTCCCGCGGCGTCATCCCGATCGTCAGCGACAGGGCCATGTCTCGGTAGTACGGATGGACATAGTCGTATCCCTTGCGCAGCGCAAATGCCGCGCCGACCTGCGCCGCTTCGTGGCCGATGCACGATATGTGGAAAGCGATCTCGTGCTGCCGGTGCAGGATCCACATGCACTC
>JAMCRS010000058.1 GCA_023380675.1 Chloroflexota bacterium | reverse complement strand
CCCAGCTTATCCCATTCCGCGGCGGAATAACCGGTCTCTTCCTTCAGCTCGCGGACCGCGCAGAGGGAAGGGTCTTCACCGCTTTCGAGTGTGCCGGCCGGGATCTCGAGCGTCTCCCGGGCGGCCGCGGAACGGTACTGCCGCTCCAGCAGAACGCGCGCCTGATCGTCCAGCGCGACGATCGCCACCGCGCCGCTGTGCTCGACGATCTCGCGGGTGTGCACGGTATTGTTGCCCATGCGCACCTGGTCCAGCCGGAGCTTGACGAGCTTGCCGCGATAGAGGTATTCGCTGCGAATGATCGATTCAGCCATAGGCCATCAAAGTGAAACGAGAGGTGCGATAGGGTCCGGCACCTCTCGTCAAGATCGTCGACGAGCTATTTCGGAATGATAAGCGATTGACCCGGGTAGATAAAGTTCGGATTCGCCAGGTGGTTGGCGATCTGCAGTGCGTACGTGGACGTGTGGAACTGCACGGCGATCGTAAACAGCGTATCGCCGTTCTGCACCGTGTAGGTCGAGGACGAGCCCGCGGCGGGCGGATTGGTGCCGGACGAGGTGCTCGAGGGGATGTTCAGCACCAAGCCAGGGTAGATGAGATTTGCGTTGACGCCTGGGTTGACGGCCAGTAGCTCCGGGACCGTGATTCCGTAGCGGCGGGCGATCGCAAAGATCCAATCACCCCGCTTGACGGTGTACGTGCCGGGGCTCGTCGTGGGCGGGCTGCCGGCGATCGGGGTCGGTCCGACGGACGTGCCGGCCGCCGGAATGTTCAACACCTGCCCGGGAGATATCAAATTGGGATCGATTCCTGGATTCGCGGCGATGATCGCCTGCGTGCTCACGCCGAATTGCTGAGCGATCTTGGCAAGCCAATCACCCAACTGGACCGTATAGGTCCCCGGGGTGCTCAACGCCTGGGCTGCCGCGGGCGTGCTGGTGGCGAATGGAACGTTGGTGGGCGGCACGACCGTCGGCCCCTCGACCGTACTCGAGGTCGCCAGCGCGGTCGGCAAAGTCGTGTTCAACGCGCCGGGCGTCGTTTCGCTGGTGGGAGTGGCGGCACCGCTGGGGGTAAGGCTATCCGTCGCCTCTGGCGTGAGCGCTTGGACGGCTGCCGAGGTTGGCTCGCTCGGTTTTTCGCGCGT
Organism: Chloroflexota bacterium; assembly: GCA_023380675.1. The sequence continues at coordinate 2,317 of JAMCRS010000058.1, read as the reverse complement.
GCAAGCTGCTGCGCCCATCATCAGAGTCGCGATCGAGCACAGGAGTACCAATCGCTTCATCGCGCAACCTCCTTTGTAAGGTTCGGTGTCGCCGGGTTGCGGAATCATATTAGCACAAGTCCCGCGCGCAGTCAAGGTAAGCAAGGCTATTGACCAATTGACTAATTAACAAATTGACTAATCGACCAGTCGACTTGCCGTTTATTGACACCGCGTACAAGACACGTATACTTACCCGCCGGCAACGCTTCTGGACCGCGTTAAGCACAACCTGCCGCCCTCGAAGGAGCAACCGCCTTGAAGCAAGCGTGGTGGAAAGAAAGCGTCGTGTACCAGATCTATCCCCGCAGCTATTGCGACAGCAACGGCGATGGCATCGGCGATCTGTGCGGGATCACGCGAAAACTCGATCACCTGCAGGAGCTGGGCGTCGACGTCGTCTGGCTGTGCCCGGTAATGAAATCGCCCAACGACGACAACGGCTACGACATCAGCGACTACCAGGATATCATGTCCGACTTTGGCACGCTGGATGACTGGAAGGAGCTGCTCGCCGAAATGCACCGGCGCGGCATCAAGCTTCTGATGGACCTGGTCGTCAACCACACGTCGGACGAGCACCCCTGGTTTGCCAGGTCTCGGTCGTCGAGAGACAATCCTTACCGTGACTATTACATCTGGCGGCCCGGCAAGGGCGGACGTGAGCCGAACAACTGGGGCTCGTTTTTTGGCGGGTCCGCCTGGCAGTACGACGAGGCGACCGGCGAGTACTACCTGCACCTCTTCTCCAGAAAGCAGCCGGACCTCAACTGGGAAAACCCGTCGCTCCGCGCCGAGATCTACGCCATGATGCACTGGTGGCTCAAGCAAGGCGTCGACGGCTTTCGGATGGACGTCATCAACATGCTTTCGAAGGCGCCCGGCCTGCCGGATGCGCCCGTTTTGTCCGATACCCCCTACCAGTTCGGCGGCCGCTATTTTGTGAACGGTCCGCGGCTGCTCGAGTTCCTCGAAGAGATGGACCGTGAGGTGCTTTCCAAGTACGACATCTTGACCGTCGGCGAGACGCCGATGGTGAGCACCGAGTATGCGGCCAAGTTGACCAACGAGCGGACCGGCCATTTGAACATGGTGTTTCAGTTCGAGCACATGGGTATCGACGAAGATCCCGGCAGCGCGCTGCCGCACCGGAGCATCCGGCCCTGGCGCTTAACCGAGCTCAAGCGCGTCATGACGCGCTGGCAGCGCGACCTGCAAGACAACGGCTGGAACAGCAACTATCTCGACAACCACGACCAGCCGCGCGCGGTCTCCCGATTTGGCGACGACGGCCGTTTCCGGGTCGAATCAGCCAAGATGCTCGTCACCTTCCTGTTCATGCTCCAGGGCACTCCCTACGTGTATCAGGGCGACGAGATCGGTATGACGAATGTCGACTTTGCGTCTATCGACGATTACCGGGACATCGAGACGCGCGCCATCTATCGAGAGATCGTCGAGGAAAAGCGCGGCGATCCTCACGCGGCCCTGGCGATCATTCATGCAAAGAGTCGCGATAACGCGCGAACACCCATGCAGTGGGATGCCACCGCGCAGGCCGGGTTTACGAGCGGCACACCATGGATCCAAGTCAATCCCAACCACACGGCGATCAACGTTGTGCAAGCCCGCGCCGACCCGGACTCGGTGCTGCACTACTATCGGCGATTGATCCGTCTGCGCAAAGAAAACCCCGTCGTCGCATACGGGGCGTATGACCTCATCCTCGAAGAGCACGAGCAGATCTATGCCTTTACTCGGACTTTCCAGGGCGAACGCCTGCTTGTTATCCTGAACTTTACGCGAGACGCACCCGTCTTCGCGCTCCCGGTTGGCATCCCCGTTGTCGATACGGAGCTCTTGATCGCCAACTATCCGGTCGACCCGACCCAGGACGTTCGGGCCATGACCCTCCGTCCCTACCAAGCCCTGGTCTACCGGATACACTAGGGCCGCGTCCCTTTGTCACTGCGCGGTCGTGCCCATCGCATCGACCCTCGAGGCAGGCAACGTTTGCCGCAGCGTTCCACCTCTCCCGCCGGTACGCTCGCAGAAAAGTCGATTAGGGTAGAGACGTCTCACCGAGACGTCTCCACAAGCCCACCCGCGTCCGCATTTTCTTACGAGCGTCATGACCGGCCCTAACATTCGGGGAGATGTGGGATACGGGCATTGATCGCCGTTCTTAGCTGGACTTTATCCAAATCTTGACTCAACCGTTCGTGTAAGACAAGGCTGAAGTCAGCCGTTCAATCTGACGCTCTGAGATTTTTCGATG
>JAMCRS010000057.1 GCA_023380675.1 Chloroflexota bacterium | reverse complement strand
GATGACAGCAAATGCATTGCGCAGGCTGCATCTTGCGGCCCATTTGCGGCGGGCCACAAACATTTCTCGAATAGAAGGGGAATCCATGGACGAAATGAAGAACAAGGTCGCGCTGGTGACGGGCGCTAGCAGCGGCATCGGCCGGGCGACCGCGCTGAAATTCGCGTCGGAGGGAGCGCGAGTCGCCATCGTCGCCCGCCGCGCGGATAGACTGAACGAGGTCGCGCGCGAGGTCGAGGGCAAGGGGAGCGCGTGCAAGGCGATCGCCGCCGACGTTACGCGCGAGGCGGAGATCGAGCGAGTCGTCGCCGAGACGATTGCGGCGTTCAAAGGAATCGACGTCGTCGTGAACGCGGCCGGCATCATCGCCAACGGCACGGTCGAGAACACGCGGCTCGAGGATTGGGACTATATGTTCAACGTCAACGTACGGGGACCTTTCTACCTGATCCAGCGGGCGCTGCCGTATCTCGCCGCAAACAAGGGGAGCGTCGTCAACGTCTCCAGCGTTACCGGCATCCGATCGTTCCCGAACGTGCTCGCCTACTGCTCGAGCAAAGCTGCGCTCGATCAATTGACGCACTGCGCGGCGCTGGAGGTGGCGAGCAAGGGGGTGCGGATCAACGCGGTGAACCCGGGGGTCGTCGTGACCGAGTTGCACCGGGTCGGCGGCATGGCCGAAGAGGCGTACGCGCAATTTCTCGAGCACAGCAGGGGTACGCATCCGATAGGACGGGTGGGGCAGGCGGACGAGGTCGCCGAGCTGATCTACTTTCTCGCATCGCCCAAGGCCGGCTGGATCACCGGGGCGTCGTATTCGATCGACGGCGGCCGCGCGCAGACGTGCGCGCGGTGACGGCGGCAGACCTCACCCTACCCTCCCCTTGCCAAGGGGAGGGAGCAGGCGTGCGCAGCCGGCCAGAAACCCGTTTTCTTTTAAAAAACCCGTTTTCTCGCAGAAAACGGGTTGCGGTCCCGCTCGCGCAGGAGAATTGGCGAAGGTATTGTCGCAGAAAACGGGTTGCAGTCCGCGCTTGCGCGATAGATTTGGCGAAGGTATTGTTTAAGAAAACGGGTTTCGCGATCAGAAAACAGGTTTCGTGATTGGACAGCGGGTTTCGGAATGGACTCAGGTCAAACCGTTGTTCTTTTTGTAGTCCGCGATCTGGTCGCGGATTTTTTGTCGCTCGACGAGCGCGGCGTTCACCGGCGCGGTGAGATCATTTTCCCAGTGATTCGCGAGCGCCTGTAGATCGTCGAGCGTCTTGGTCAGCGGCGTGAGCACCTGGTCGGTCACCAGTTCAATCAGTCCTGACTTGTACTTCGGGTCGCCGGTGCTGGGAAAGAAATCGTCGGCCAGCGTTTTCAAAAGCTGCGACGTGAGGGAATCGACGGCCGCGGGAACCGCGCGGATCAGGTCGACGAGTGCGCTGACGGCGCGTCGAATGTCGTCGCCGATGCCGAACGGGATCTTGCTGAGCAGCGCCTGGAAGAAGCCGGAGATCGAGTCCGCGAGCGGAAGCGCGGTGCCCAAGACGGCGATCACGACGCCCTGTGCCGCATCGACCTTGGATTGAAGGTCGGCTAGCACTTTGCCGGCGGAATCGAGCGCCGGGCGAAGAGAGTCGATTGTCGACTGCAAGTTCGTCAGCGCGGTCTCAGCTGCGGTGATTCCCTGCCGCAACAGGCCGATGCCCCCCTTGACCGTGTCGATCGCGCCTTGAACGATGTTGACGCCGGCGGCAATGATCGCGTCGAGCCCGACGCGTTCGAGGCGATCGTAGAGCGCAAGCAGGGCGCGTAGCTTGGTTAGCTCAAGCTCGTATTCGGCGGCGGTCACGGCGCGACCCACCGCGGCGCCGCCGGCACCGGCGACGACGAGCGCGGCTCCTCCGGCGGCGACGGAGGTGATGAGCTGCCGGCGCGTCAAGACGGGCGTATTCTCGGTTGCTGCGGCTGGATTGGATTGCTGGTCAGGCATGGCAAATCCCCCTTGAGAGTGGCGCAATCCTAGCACAGGCGCGGGCGTGCGTCAAAGGGGGGATGCGGAAGCGGAGGCCAGTTGCAGAGTCAGTCGCCGACCTCTCCCCCGGCCCCGCTCCTATAGGAGAGGGGAGTCAAATGCTGTGGGGCCAACATTGCACTTCGAGGCCAGGTGCCGATGTCAAGTGACTCTGCAAAAACCGTGGCGTGAAAACGCTTGAAGTTGGTGGGGAGAAGCGGCGAGCGCGGGGGCGCGCTGCGGCCAGACAGTGCAAGTGAGGAGGCTTGAGGGGCCTCACTCCTCCCGCAACCTCCATACCGCCAATCCAAAGAACACGGCCGAATACCCGGCCAGAATCCCCGCCGGCACGAGCGTCGTGCTCCAGGCCAGCCCGCGGACGACGATGTTCTGAAACCCATCCATTGCCCACGCGCTTGGCGTCAGATGCCCGATCGCCGCAAACATCGCGCCGGTCCCTTCGAGCGGAAACCAGGCGCCGCCGAGCGCCGAAAATACGAACATCGCGATCAACGACCACAGAATGACCTGCTCCTCCCCCTTGGCCCACGTGCCGATCAGCATCCCGAGGCTCGACGTCCACAGCGCCAACGCCGCCATGATGAGCATGACCCCGGCCGGCGACCGCGCGTAATCGACTCCGAACAACCATTGTCCGGCCGCGACCAGGATCGTTTCCTGCGCGAACACGAGAACGAACATCGCCAGCCAGTGGCCGGCGATAATACGCGCCCGGCCGACCGGGGTGGTCAATATTCGCTGCAGCGTCCGCGTCTTGCGCTCCAACACCAAGATCATTGCCGACGTCGTCAGTCCGAATATCGCGAACTGGACGATCATCCCCGGCGATGCCTGAGAGAAGCCGCTCGCCTTGGCCTCCGCGCCCAGTCCCGCTTTTTCCACGGTGATTCCCAACCGCGCGTCGCGCCACGCTGCTGCAGCCTGCGCCACCGCGTGCGTCTCAGCCGCAGCTCGCGCGGCCGCGTTCTCGAATGGCTCGATCGCCGCAACCCGCTCCACACTCAGGCGCGCGATCTCCGCCTCGCTCAGCACCCGCGCGACGAGCGCCTGCACCGCCTGCTGCGCCGCCTGTCCGGCCGCGCCGGCCGGGTCGTAGACGAGCGTCAGCTTTGCCGGCGTGCCTTCGAGCGCGCTCGCACTGTAGCCGGCC
>JAMCRS010000056.1 GCA_023380675.1 Chloroflexota bacterium | reverse complement strand
GGTGCAAAAAGCGAAATCAGTGTAGAATAGCTATTGGGCAGGGTGAGCATGAACCATCCTCTTGGCAGAGAAATGGTTTATAGCTTACCCTGCCTTCTCTGTTCTTTCAAATGGATAAAGTCCAGCTAAGGGAGCGTGCAAAAATAACTTCCGATTTTCAAAGGCGCGGCACATGATGTGAGAAAGTTGTTCATGTGCCAAGATCGCCGTTGTCTGGTTAGTTGGACGTCGCTTTGACCGAATTGGGCATATAATTCCGATGACCTTCTTGCACCCACAGGTGAAGTAAAGACACAACGCTCTTAACCGACTTGGCGCGGCTGATGCAAAACCAGACGGCGGGTGATCCACAGAGTGACCGCAAGTGGAAACGCAAAAGCTTGCACCAGCTCAGCCAAGAGGTGAAACCCACCCACACGATTTGTCCCCACACCGTGGGACGCTTGCTGCGCGATCAAGATTATTCGCTGCATGTCAATGCCAAAGAACTGGATGGCCGATCCACTCTGCAGCGCAACGCACAATTTGAGTATATTCAGGCTCAAATCCAGGCGTTTTCAGAACACGGTTGGCCGATCATCAGTGTGGACACCAAGAAACGTGAACTGATTGGTGCCTTTCGAAATCCTGGTCGGGTCTGGTGCCAGAAGCCAACCCGGGTCAACATCTACGATTTTCGCTCACTGGCACACGGGATTGCGATTCCCTACGGCATTTACGATCTCACGCGCAATGCGGGCTATGTGTTTGTCGGCACGACCGCCGACACTTCCGAATTTGCAGTGGATGCGATTCAGTGGTGGTGGAAGACGCATGGTCGCTGGCACTATCCGCATGCACCCGCCTTGCTGATCTTGGCCGATGGCGGCGGGAGCAATGGATACCGCACGCGCTTGTGGAAATATGCGCTCCAACACCGTCTGGTCAATCCGAACCATTTGGAAGCGACGGTGTCCCATTATCCGACGGGCGCATCAAAAGGGAATCCGGCCGATCATCGTCTGTTCAGTGCCGTGAGTTGCAACTGGGCGGGCGAACCTTTGACCTGTTACGACAAGATGCTACATCTGATCGAAGCCACCACCACCGAGCAAGGATTGGTGATTAAGGCGACGCTAACGCAGAGAGCCTACCTGACCCAAGTCAAGATTTCGAAGGAACAAATGGCAACTGTGAACCTTCAAAGACACACGGTCCATCCGCAGTGGAACTACACGATCAAGCCGCTCGATCAAAATCGGTAATTACTCTTGCACAGTCCCTTAGTGGCTGGCACTGTCTCCAGGAAGCCGCGGCTCTGCGCTCCACGCTATTCTTTCACCAACTCAAGGTTTCCTCCGCAATTGGGACATTTCGCCAGCGCCTGCTTGACCGGGAAGGTGCTGCCGCAAAAGGCGCACCTCCGAACAACCTTGTGCTCCTTCAAGCCGGGGAACACGTACACGACCTGGTCTGCCCGAGGCTCGCGCCGGCATTGTCCCGTTTGCCTCAATTCTTCGATAGCGGCCGTTGCCGCCGACGCTTCGACGTCAAACGCCGACATGATCTGCGAGACTGCCAGCTCCCCGCCGTTCTGAGCCGCGAGATCTGTCACGCGCGCGGCCAGCGCGGCGGGCTGCACGCCGGCCCAGCGTCGATAGGAGAATGCGCTCCAGCCTGCACCCGCGGCGCCGACGGCGAGCAAAACAATCGCCAACAACAAGCGTCCGGGCGCGGTCATGGCTGCGCAGAGAAACAGCACCCCGACCGCCAGGATCAACGCGGACGCGACAAATACGCCGAGGTAGACAAGTCGATTCATGAGCCTTTCCAACCCACCGTCGCCCGGGTCAGCGCTTGCCCCAAGTCGTCGAAGAACGCGGCGATGAGCCCCTTCGTCAATCGCTCGTCCAGGAAAGGTTTGCATGCGCCGACGAAATCCATCGGGTGCTGGGCCAGCGCCTTTTCGTCCTTGGCTTTGACAGCCAGATCGTCCCACACCGCGCCGAACGACAGCACGTCGTCCGGCAGGTTGATCTTGAGAGGCGGCAGAAAAGCGCTGTTGCGTGTTTGCTCGTCCACGAGCGCCTTGACGCTTTCACGTAGCCGCGTCAAGCCTTCATTCACCCCTTTGGCGATTCCGAGAATACTGGCGACCGATCCGAGCGCGGCCTGATAATCATCGGTTTGAACATTCAGGTCGATCATTGGCCTGAGCGCAGCGTCGAGGCCCGGAGGCGCGCCGATCGCCGGATCTTTGAGGTTGTCGACGACGAAAAACACGGCACGGTGACGCGCCAGGGCGTCCGCGTTCTGCACGAGGTGATCGTGCTCCTGCCTCAATTCGCCCAACTGCGCCATCTTCAGCTGCCACAGCGTCTGCCAATCCGTCTCGTTCTTGTTGGCCAAGCCGCGCAGGTCGTGCCACTCTTTGCGCACCTTGACCAATTCCTGGTCCAACGCTTCCATCTTGCCGACGACACGGAAACGCTGCCGGTCCAAGTCGTGAATGCTCCGGGCATGGAAGACAAAGCCGAGGCCGCGCGAGCTGGCGTTCACCTGCGCGTTCAAATTGTCCAGTTGCCTCTGTCCGGCGGTCAACTCTCCCTTGAGCGCTTCTTCGCGTTCATTCAATCTGGGATTGATCTCGCGTAGATCGCCCTCTTCCTTTTGGCCCTTGCTGACCAGGTCATCCGCCTGGCGCTGCATGCCGGGTATGTCCTCCTTCTCCAATTGAGCGACCCGGTCGGCGATGATTTCTCGTTCCGCCGGCAGGCGGGCGTCGATTTGCCGGTGCAACGTCTTCCCTAACGAATCCGCGGGCATGGCCTCGATCTGCGCGACCAGCGCGGAAAGCGCCTTATCGTGATCCGCTTTGAAACGCGTGTACGCGCCCTGGAAATCCGCCTGCAACTGTTCGATTTCCTGAAATGCTTTGGTGACCTGATTGGACGCGCCATCCAAAAGATCGCGCATAGCCTCTGCGCTGACCGTGCGGCTCATTGAATACCCACTCCTTTAGCATGGCCGATCCAACGGCGTTTTGCCAGCCAAAGAATTCTTTCCCACGCCGCGGCCCGACGCGGCGCTACGGCCTGGATTTCCTCGAAACTGCCGACTTGGTCCCAATACAGCGGACATGCGCCGCAGCACAGATCAGCCAGGTCGCAGCCCCGGCAATCCGGCGGCAGGAATTCTTTGCGTCGCCAGTATTTTGCCGTGCGCGTTTGCCAGATCGCGTTGAAATCCTCGCGCAACAGATTGCCAATCCCTTGCTCGAAGCTCGAGCAGGGCAACACGTCGCCGGAAGGATTGACGGAAAGCAGCCCATCCGCAGCCGCGCACGACTGCGAGCCCAGCCCGTACTGCGCCGGGTTGAAGAGACAATAAGGCACCGGCGAGTACCAAACAAACCGCATTCCGCGCGCTTCGGCATGTTTCTTGAGCGCCAAGACGAGCGCGCCGATCTGGCGATAGCCGATCTCATCCGCCGGCCCGTTTTCGTTCGTTCCCCGTTCGGTCCCGCTTCGTTCCGGGCGGACCGCGTCTCCGGTGCGGATCACCATGTTCATCGATAGATATTCCTGTCCCAGGTCCGCGAGAAAATCGACGAGCGCGCAGAGGTGTTCGCGGTTGTGTTGGTGGATCGTGGTGTTCGTATGCGTATGAATGCCGGCGGCTTTGAGATTCTTGAGGCCTCGTACGGTCTTGTCGTAAGCGTGCGGGTTGCCAACCACGCGATTGTGGACGCCGGCATCGGCGGCCTCGAGACTGACCTGGGCGGAATTGAGTCCAGCCCGCCTGAGCCGCTCAACGAAAGCGGCGTCCGCGCAGCGGATTCCGTTCGTAATCAGATTCGTGCGCATGTTCTTCGCTCTGGCGTACGCAATGAGCTCCGGCAGGTCCCGCCGCAGCGTCGGTTCGCCGCCCGTGAACGAAATCGTCGGCACCCGGGCTTGATCGACGATCTTGTCAATCACGCGCTCGATCTCTTGCGTCGTCATCTCAGGCACTTGCCCGCGATCGGGCGCGCTGGCGTAGCAGAAAGTACACCGATTGTTGCAGCGATAGGTGAGGGCGATCTCGGAGAGCACCGGCAGCTTGATCGCGTGAGTGCCGAACGGAGTGCGCCGGACGGCCGCGCCGTGACCGGGCTGCCCTTTCAGCATCCAGCGCAGACTGTCCAACAAAGCATCCAGGTCATGCTCGATCTGTTCGGTTGTCGTATGATAGCGCGTCGCGAAATCGCGTACGAGCGCGTCGACGTCGACGTGGTCTGCCTTGTACAGGATACCGAGCATCTCGACAGCGGTCGCGTTGAGATGGTAAACTTTATTGGGCCGTAGAATCAGCAGGCGATCTTCCGGTCGAATGAACACGTAATCGCGTGTGCTGGCGATAAAGCTCTCTGCGAATTGCTGCAAACGTTGGTTCACGGCTAGAAATTACTCACACAGGCGCTGTGACATGCCGAATGACACGCGCTGTGACAATCGCACGCGCTGTGACACGCATCGTGACAATTCGAGTGGACGCAGGCGCTGTGGCATGCGTCGTGCACACACGCGCTGTGACATGCCGAATGACACGCGCTGTGGCAGGCTGAATAGCCCTGGGTGGTGCTCGCGGCGGCGTTCGTCGCCGCGACTCCTCCAGTCATCCCCGCCGCCACTTGTTCCATCCGTTTTGTTGCATTGTCTGCCATGCCTTCGAGAACGCTGGCCATCTGGTCTGCGCCGACGAGGATCGGGGAAGGAGGCGCTGCCGGGGCAGCGGGCGCCGCCTGGGCGGCGGTCGGAACGGTTTCCGGCAAGGGGCGATAGTCATTGCACAGTAGGATCCACGGAAAATCCTGCTGGATGATGACCGGCCGCGTCTCCGGAGAAGCCGTTTGATATCGACGCCATGCGTCGTCGGCGCGCCGTTGGTAGGCCAGTCGCGTGGCGGCCGGGTCGGCATTCCAAACCTTGGTCGAAAGGCGGGCGGAGACGAGCGCGATCACCTTGTTCTGAGCTTTCGGTGGGAGCGTGCCGTCCTCTGCAATTCCATCCACGACCGCCTGCTCATAGTCTCAGTACATCACAGATTTGACTTCAGGCGGGTCAATGAGCGAGACCACGCCATAGATAACTTCGACTGCGCGCGCCAAGAACCGTGCCAAACGCTCTAGCGTCAAGTGTTGCCGCGCGATGCGCCG
>JAMCRS010000055.1 GCA_023380675.1 Chloroflexota bacterium | reverse complement strand
GCCGGAGGTCGACGTGATGTCGGCCGTCGCGGTCGGCGTCACAGTCGCAGAGACGCCTGACGTGGAAGTGATACCGGAGGTCGGGGTAATAGCGGCCGTCGCCGTCGGCGTCACAGTCGCAGAGACGCCTGACGTGGAAGTGATACCGGAGGTCGGGGTAATAGCGACCGTCGCCGTCGGCGTCACGGTCACAGAAACAGCCGCTGTCGGCGCAATCGTACCGGTCGCGGTCACGGTCAGCGTCGCCGTCGGCGTGACCACAGACGTGGGCGCGGGCAGATACGAGATGCGGACTTGCATCTGTTCGCCGTCGTTGCATCCAACGTAGAAACGCGCGCGGTCGAACACGCCGCGTTCGAATTGCTTCGTCTCGAGTGTTTGCCCTACCTTCAACGACGGGAGCGGTAGGGTGACCGGGACCCAGTGGTCGGCTACGAACGCGTCTGCGCCGGCGGAGCCGCAGCAGGAAAACGAGATCGACCTGTCGGCGCCGCCGCCGCTCAACATTTGGAATTTGACCTGGATTGCCTGAACCGGCTCGAACGTAAATTCCGAGGAGCAGCCGACCCGCTCGTCGCGGACAACGATCCAGGGATCAGGGGTTGGCGTCATGGTGGGGATATTCGTCGCCGTTGGCGTGCGCGTCAGCGTAGGGGTCGGGCTTGGCGTGAGAGTCTTGGTTGGAGAAGCGGTCGGCGTTGGCGTTGACGAGGCCGTCGGAGCAGCTACGGGAACAGTTGGGGTGGGCGGGGGTGGGGTTGCGGATGTGCCGGACTGCGCGACCTGCGTGGGAGCACCAGTGCCGGTCAGCAGGCCGGCCAGGCTTGACAGAGGCGCGACCTGAATGACGACGTAGGCGAGGACGCACGCCGCGAAGATGACGAGAGCAACGGCGCCGACCAAAATGAGGACGCGACGATCGGGACCGCGAATGTTCTTGCTCGACAGCTTCATGATGGCCCCCGTTCAGCAGACCCTACGTCGCGAGCGTATCTGCGCAACATGTCCACGCGGGACCGTGCACAACGCCCGCCGAGACTCTCGCTGCTCAGGCAGGATCAGGCAATCGCCAATCGACGCGAGCAGCAATCACCTTCTAGTACTTGCGCCCGAGTATCGCCTCCGCTATGCGTGACCGAGAGTCCCTTCCACCGCCAATCCCGTACACAAGATGAACCGGCTCGCGTGGAATGCCTCTCTGGTTGACTTGTGCCCAAAATCGCCTAAAATCGTTTTGCGTCCCGAACCGCGCGATCGCGCATACGAGCATCGGGACTTGCGATCGGCCGGAGCCGGTCCAAGCAAGTCATGTGCCGGCGTCGCAACTGAAACGCAATTACCGGCGAGTGTACCATGATTCAGATCGAATGTCAAAGATCAGATGCCGGCGCACCGCAACTGACTCGAATGCTTGCGCGATGAGCGGTGACGCCCAATTCGCGTCGAGCCGCATCGCCGCGCGATCTCTAACGCTCGCGGCCGAACGACTATCCGAAGCGAGCTGTGCAGCGAATCGGCGAACCTAGAAGACCTCGAGGAGACGATGAGAAAGATCGATCTGCGAAGCGACACGGTTACGCTTCCGACGCCGCAAATGCGCGAGGCGATGGCACGCGCCGAGGTTGGCGACGACGTAATGGGAGAAGACCCGACGATCAATCGGCTCGAAGCGATGGCAGCCGAAAGGATGAACAAACCAGCGGCCCTCTTTGTGGCGAGCGGCACGATGGGAAACCTCGTCGCGTTTTTGACGCACTGCCGACGCGGAGACGAGGTCATCGCCGGCGACCAGGCGCACACGTTCGTGAACGAGGTCGGCGGGATGGCCGCGCTCGGGGGCATTCAGCCGCGTACAGTGCCGAACCAGCCGGACGGCACGCTCCGCCTGGAGGATATCCGGAACGCGATTCGGGGCGACAACGTGCACTGGCCGCGCACCCGGCTCATCACCCTCGAGAACACCCACAACAACTGCAATGGATCGCCGCTCGGACCCGAGTATCTAAAGGCGGTGTACGATATCGCCCAGGCGAACGGGGTTGCGGTGCACACCGACGGCGCACGCATATTCAACGCCGCAATCGCGCTCGGACTGCCGGCAGTGGAATTGACGCGTTACACGGACACGATCTCGTTCTGCCTTTCCAAGGGCCTGAGCGCGCCGGTCGGGTCGCTCCTGTGCGGGCCGCGCGAGTTTATTGCCGAGGCGCGTCGGCAACGCAAGATGGTCGGGGGCGGTATGCGGCAGGCTGGCGTTCTGGCCGCGGCCGGCGTCGTCGCGCTCGAGACCATGATCGACCGTCTGGCGGAAGACCACGCCAACGCCCGACGCCTGGCGGACGGGATTGCCGGCCTGCCGGGGATCGAGCTGAACCCGACGGCGATCAAGACGAATATCGTTTTCTTTGGATTGAGACCGACGGCGCCGAAGGCAGCGCAGCTCGCCGCGTCGTTGGCGGACCAGGGTATTTTGATCAATCCGTCCGGCGCGTGCCGCATGCGCGCGGTGACGCACTATGGCATCGAGCGTGCAGACATCGACGCCGCCGTCGCCGCGATTCGTTCGGCAGTGCGCGCGCTTGGATCCCCGCCCGCGGCATAAGCGGGAGCATGCCGACGAGCGAATGTACGAAGACAAGTTCGCGCATCAGGACCCGGCGGCGCGACAGCGGTCGGGGCCGAGCTGAGCCGCCCGACCCGCGGCCCACAGCGTTTCAGCCGCACCCCAAGTTAGGGGCAGATAGGCCGTCCAACCCCATCCAATCGGCGAGTCTCCCCAAAGTACTATTTATCTTCCGCCCGGCGCGTGATATACTGAGCCGGTGGTCGACCCGAGATATTCGGGGTCGCTCGTTTGCCTGACCCCCAGGCAACGTTCGCCATTCGAAGTGAAATCAGGTCGACGGCCGTGCGATGACACGGCGGCCGATCTCGCATAGATATCTCCCCGGCAAACGAATATTCAACCCGGCACGCTCCCAAGCGTCCCGGGTGTGTGCTTTTCCTCGTCGGC
>JAMCRS010000054.1 GCA_023380675.1 Chloroflexota bacterium | reverse complement strand
CATCTCAACCGTTCGCTCGAAATTCGCGCCGATACGGTCCATCTTGTTGACGAACGCCAGTCGCGGCACGCCGAAACGGTCTGCTTGCCGCCACACCGTCTCTGACTGAGGCTGGACGCCGGCCACGGCGTCGAAGACGACGATGCCGCCGTCGAGAACGCGAAGAGAGCGCTGGACCTCAGCCGTAAAGTCAATATGGCCTGGGGTATCAATCAGGTTGACCTGGTGTTCGCGCCAGAACGTGGTCGTCGCGGCCGCGGTGATCGTGATGCCGCGCTCGCGTTCCTGTTCCATCCAGTCCATGACCGCGGTGCCTTCGTGCACCTCGCCGATCTTGTATGTTTTGCCGGTGAAATACAATATCCGCTCACTGACGGTCGTTTTGCCGGCGTCAATGTGCGCGATCACACCGATATTTCGAATTTTTTCGAGAGGAACCGGTCTAGCCATTTCAATCCAGTAACGATCAAACGTTAGAACATTGGAACGTTAGAACGCTTCTACCAGCGGTAATGAGCGAACGCGCGGTTCGCTTCAGCCATTTTGTGCGTTTCTTCTTTTTTCTTGATCGTCGCGCCCTGATTGGCCGCGGTGTCGATCAACTCACCCGCGAGCTTTTCGGCCAGAGTCTTGCCGGCGCGCGCCCGAGAGTTGGCAATGAGCCACCGCATGGCGAGCGCCACGCGGCGGTCGCTCGACACTTCGACCGGCACCTGGAGGGTTGCGCCGCCAACGCGACGCGGCTTGACCTCGATGGTGGGGCCGGCGTTGCGGATGGCCGACTCGAACACTTCGAGCGGATTCTTTTTGGTCTTTTCTTCGATCATCCCGAAGGCGTGGTAGATCAGCCGCTGCGCGGTCGATTTCTTTCCTCGCTGCATGACCCGATTGATGAACTTTTGCACCATGACATTGGCGTACTTGGGGTCCGGCGGGGTCGGAACATGCTCTACATTGCCTCTTCTTGGCATCTCATTATCTCCGTCAATTCGTCGGCCAGTCCTGGTCGCTCGGTCTACCGGCCAGTACGTGGCTGAATTCCCGTGTGCTCAGAGCCTGAGCCGATCGAACGCTAGGCCGCGGCTTCCCCGGTGCTGCCTTTGGGTCGCTTGGCGCCGTATTTTGAGCGGCCCTTGCGCCGCTTTTCCACGCCGGTGGTATCCAACGCTCCGCGCACAATGTGATAGCGCACGCCCGGGAGGTCTTTGACACGGCCGCCGCGAATTAGAACGACCGAGTGCTCCTGCAATTGGTGTCCTTCTCCCGGTATGTACGCGGTCACTTCGATTCCGTTCGTCAAGCGAACGCGGGCGATCTTGCGCAAAGCGGAATTCGGCTTCTTGGGCGTCATTGTTCGCACGACGGTGCAGACGCCTCGCTTGAGAGGCGAACCCTTACCGCGAATTAACCGATTGCGCAGAGCGTTCAGCGTGAACCGGAGCGCCGGCGCTTTGGTCTTTTTGCCTTGCGCCTTGCGACCTTTGCGGATCAATTGGTTGATCGTGGGCACACTTTCCTCCGTGTCGAGCCGTTCACAGCAGACTGGCTTGATCTTGCGCGCCGGCTGCCGATGGGGCATTGTCGAACGACAAACGAATGGACCAGAACTGGACGCGCGAGCATTTTAGGGAACAAAACACCCTTCCGCAGGCAAAACCCGCCAACCGTCGCAAGACAATCGGCGGGGGAAGGGCAATAGCTTTACCTTCCGCCGACGAGTCATCACGAGGGTTTGACCACCCTAACGTGCGCCTCGTGATGTCCCGTCACCACCAACCAGCGGGACGATGAGTCTGACCAGCCGCCGCAAAGCTCACCTCGAAACCCGGCCGCGTTTCCGCGTTTTCTCTCGCGGACTACGGCGGTTTGCGGTGACTTTTTTGCGTTTCTCCGGACGTAGGAGAAACGGGAGACTCGTGACTCGTGGGCCGCCTTTTCAAAGACCACACGCCGGCCCGTGTACTTACCCGGGCCCGCGCGCGGTCACGACCCACGAAGACCGATTATATACTATTGACCAGAATGTGTCAAATTTCGCATTCGGCGGCGTGCCGCCCGTGGCTACGCTGCCAGGGCGGTCGATTCGGCCGATGCTTCAGAGATGTCTTCCACCGTCACGGTGGGCGTCGGACCGAGATCGATCCTAACTGCGTTGGGGTCGAAGCCGCTGCCAACCGGGAGCAGCTTTCCGAGGATGACATTCTCTTTCAAGCCGCGCAACTGGTCGACACGGCCGCGGACTGCGGCATCGGTCAGCACGCGCGACGTCTCCTGGAACGAAGCGGCGGCAAGGAACGACTCGGTCGCGAGCGCCGAGCGTGTGAGCCCGAGAATTATCGGCTGCGCAGTGGCCGGGGTTCCGCCGGTCTCCACGATCTTGGCGTTCCGTTCGTCGAAGGCTTTGCGATCGAGTATCTCACCCGGCAACAGGTCCGTGTCACCCGACGTGCGAACGCGCACCCGCCGCAGCATCTGGCCGATAATGATCTCTATGTGCTTGTCGTGGATATTGACGCCTTGCGAGCGATAGACCCGTTGGACCTCTTCGAGCAGGTAGACCTGGGTCGCTTCACTGCCGAGAATACGGAGAATCTCGCGCGGATTGCGGGAACCCTCGGTCAACTGCTCGCCGGCGATTACCGATTGTCCGTCCTCGACGCGCAGTCGCGCCGCGGCCGGCACCTCGTAAACCGACTCCTCGGGGACATCGCGCCGAACCGTGATGCTTGACTTGTCGACGATTGCTTTGCCGGCATTGACGGCCACGATCTCCTGGTCGGCGCCCTTGGCGATAACCTGTTCTTCGCTCACTTCGTCGCCGTCGTGCACGAGAGGCTTGGTCCCGCGCGGCAATTCGTATTGGTCCTGCTCGATCCGCGTGTTGACGATACGTAGCCTGCGCTCGTCACCCTCGTTATACAACTCGACCGCTCCGTCGATCTCAGCCATGAGCGCCTCCCCTTTCGGGTCGCGCGCTTCGAACAACTCTTCCACACGCGGCAGACCGTGCGTGATGTCCTCGACCCCCGCGACGCCGCCCGTATGGAACGTCCGCAGCGTCAACTGCGTCCCGGGCTCTCCGATG
>JAMCRS010000053.1:1088-3255 GCA_023380675.1 Chloroflexota bacterium | reverse complement strand
GATGAAGCTGGAGCGGACGATCGCCGCCATTGCGAAGAAATACCACATGCGGATGATCGGCCCGAACTGCATTGGGATCATCGACACGGTGATCCCGCTCAATACCTCGTTCACATCCGGCATGCCCAAGCGCGGCAGTATCGCGTTCATGACCCAGAGCGGGGCGCTGGCCCAGGCGGTGCTCGATTGGGCACAGGGGCAGTGCATCGGCTTTTCCAGGTTCGTGAGCATCGGCAACAAAGCCGACTGCAACGAAAACGACTTTATCGAAGCGTGGGGCGCGGACGAGCTTTCCAAAGTCATCCTCGCCTACCTCGAAGACATTCGGGACGGCGCCGAATTCATGGAGCGGGCCCGGCGGGCCGGGCGAGAGCGGCACACGCCGATCATCGCGATCAAGAGCGGCACCACGGAAGCGGGCACGCGCGCGATCTCGTCGCACACCGGTTCGCTTGCCGGCTCCGAGCGCGCTTATGAGGCCGCGTTTCGCCAGTCGGGTGTCGTGCGCGCAACTTCCATCGAGAGTCTCTTCGATTACTCGATCGCGTTCGCCTATCAACCGATCATGGCGGGCAACCGCGTCGTGGTCGTAACCAACGCCGGCGGGATGGGGGTGATGGCGACCGACGCGGTCGAGCGCGCCGGACTGAGAATGGCTCCGCTGGCGTCTGAGACTATCCACGCGCTGACGCGCGACGCGCCCGAGATCGCCAGTGCGCTCAATCCGATCGACGTGCGCGGCGACGCCTACGAGGACCGCTACGAGATCGCGCTCAAGCACGCGCTGTCCGATCCAAACGTCGACGCCGCAATCGCGATCCTCATTCCGCAGGAGCTGACCCCGGTGACCCAGAGCGCCCGCGTCATCGCCCGCGTCGCCCGGCAGTTCGCGGACCAGGGCAAAACGACGATCGCCTGCTTTATGGGCGAAGAGCGCTCGCGCGAAGGGGTTCAGATCCTCATCGAGAATGGGGTCCCGAACTATGCGTTTCCCGAGCGCGCGGCAGACGCGCTGGGCGCCATGTGGCAGTATCGCCAGTGGCTCGACCGGCCGATCGAGGCCCCGCCCCGCTTTGAAATCGACCGCGCCACGGTCCGCGCGACGATCGACCGCGTGCGCGCCGACCGGCGAACCACGCTTGTGGAAACCGAGGCGCGCGCGATCGCTCGGGCGGTCGGGCTGCCGCTGCCGGGGACGGAGATGGCCAAGAATGCCGGCGAGGCGATCGAGATCGCGCGTCGCATCGGCTATCCGGTCGTCATGAAGATCGCATCGCCCGACATACTCCACAAGTCGGACATCGGCGGCGTCAAGGTCGGCATCGAAAACGACGGCGATGCGCGGGATGCGTTCGACCTGATCACCTACCGGGCGCAGCGATCGATGCCGGACGCTCAGATCTGGGGCGTTACGGTGCAGCAGATGGTCCCGGCCGGCCGAGAAGTGATCGTCGGCATGAGCCGGGACCCGCAGTTCGGTCCACTCGTCGCGTTTGGATTGGGTGGAATCTACGTCGAGGTGCTCAGGGACGTGACGTTTCGCATCGCGCCGATCACGGCACGCGACGCCGACGAAATGATGTCGGAGATTCGGGGCGCGGCGCTCCTGCGCGGCGTTCGCGGCGAGGCGCCGTCCGATCTGAGCGCGGTGCGCGACGCCTTACTGCGAGTTTCGGCGCTCGCGGCCGAGTTTCCCGAGATCGTCGAGCTCGATATCAATCCGCTCGTCGTGCACACGCTGGGCGCCGTTGCGATCGACGTGAGGGTGGTTGTGGCGTAAGCGGCCAAACACGCCGGCGCCGCTGTGGTGGTGGGACATGCTCGATCAATTCAAGACTCTGTTCGACTACAACTACTGGGCGAACGGCCGGATTCTCAGAGCCGCGGGCGCAGTGACGGACGAACAATTCGTCGCCCCCGGCGATTACGGCTGGGGTGGCTTGCGCGGAACGCTCGTGCACACGATGGCAACGGAGTGGATCTGGCGTTCGCGCTGGCTTGGCCGGTCGCCGAAGAAATCGCTGCCGCTGGAAGACTATGGTACGGTGGCAGCGCTGCGGGAACGCTGGCGCGAAGAAGAGGACAAGATGCGAGAGTTTCTCGCACCGTTGACCGAACAAGACCTGGAGCGGCGCGTGACGTACGAGCGGATGAGCGGCGGCGCGTC
>JAMCRS010000053.1:0-1078 GCA_023380675.1 Chloroflexota bacterium | reverse complement strand
TGTGGCAGCTCATGATGCACGTGGTGAATCACGGCACGCAGCATCGCGCGGAAGCTGCCGCGCTGCTCACCGAATACGGACACTCGCCCGGCGACGTCGACCTTGTGGTATTCGTGCGGGAAAGGCAGCCAACGCCATGATCCCTCTATACGTCGTTTCGACCGAATCGTTCAGCGGCAAGACCTCGCTCTGCTACGGTATTGCGGCGCGCCTCAAGCGCGACGGCCGGCGGGTCGGTTATTTCAGGCCGCTCGTTTTTTTCGGCAAGCCCATGGACGGCCGGGTGGTCAGCGAGGATGCGCTCTTTATGCGCCAGGCGCTCGGTCTCGCCGAGAGTACCGACGTGATCGCGCCGGCGGTGCTCGACGCGCTCGCGATCGAGAACGCGGCGGCCGGCCGGCCGAATGACTATACGGAGAGGATCGATCGCGCATTCGCCCAGGTCGCGCGCGACAAGGACCTCGTCGTGGTCGAGGGCGCCGCGACGCTGTCCGAAGGGACGTTGCTTGGCCTCGGTCCGCGGCAGATGGCGGAGCGGCTGAACGCTCGTGTTCTCGCCGTCGCCAAGTACGGCACAGATCTTGTGGCAGACGAGCTCTTGGCGGGCCGGGAGCAATTCGGAGGCCGGTGGTTGGGTGCGGTCCTTAACGACGTTCCGCCTCCACGCATCGACTTTGTGACGCGGTCGCTGTCGCCGGTCCTCGACCGTCGCGGCGTGTTCGTCTTCGCGGTCCTACCCCAAGAACGCCTGCTGCTGTCGATCACGGTAGACGAGATCGCGGACATCATGGGCGCCGAAGTACTGAACTCGCCGGAACACGGCGACGAATTGGTTGAAAATATCATGGTCGGCGCGATGAGCGTGGACAGCGCGCTGGCGTACTTTCGCCGCAAGCCGAACAAGGCGGTCATCACCGGGGGCGACCGTGCCGACATTGCGCTCGCCGCGCTCGAAACGTCGACGCGCTGCCTGGTGCTCACCGGCAACCTGCGCCCGAATCCGCTGATCCTGGGACGCGCGGAAGAGCTGGGTGTACCGCTGATTCTGGCGCGACAGGACACGCTGAGCGCGGTCGAG
>JAMCRS010000052.1 GCA_023380675.1 Chloroflexota bacterium | reverse complement strand
GGCAAGAGAAGCAAGAAAAGCAAGTTGAGGCCGTGCAAACCAAGCTGTTCGACTAACGGCTAAAGTAAGCGCGCGCCTTCCAGGCGCAATGGTTCAAAGCCACCGCCTTTGGCGGTGGTAGTTTACTCAAGTTAGCGGCCGCCGCGCGCACGGTATTTCTCGGTTGCCGGCGGCGGGTCAACTTGAAATCACAGCCCCAGCCCCGGTTTTTCAACCGATTCGAGCCAGCGACGTTCTCCTCTTCCACAGACTGGGGAGGAGAGGCCGGCGCATTGGGAATTTGCCGCGGAGCCGATGCTTCATGGTTCGAACGCGCTGCAATGCGCTAGCGCGTTCGCGTAACTTGTTGCATCCGCGCGACTTTGCAGAAATCTCGTTCCGAGTGCAAACCCTTGACATCCATTTCGCAACGCGGTTATAATGACCGAAGGGCATCGAAAACAACTTGACCGGTCGTACTTGCTGGGATGCCAGGTCGGCGAGCCGAGCACCATGAATTTGGCAGTGCCTTGGCGGGAAGACACGTCCCTTTTTGGAGATTGGTCTATGTAGAGGGACAGCGCTTTCGTGCAATTGGCTAGGTAGAATCGGCTCGGATCTTGAACGATCCTGAGGAGTCACGTAATGAACCGCAAACGCGCTGGGCTTGTCGATCGGATAGAACAGAGCGGCAAGGACTATATGTGGTATATTTCACAATTGAGCGCGGACGATATCGCGCAGGCGCCGGCGCCCGGCGAATGGACGATCCACCAGGTGGTCGCTCACATGCGCGACACGGAGCAGTACGTCTTCGTTGAGCGTACACAGCGGATCATGGCCGGACCGCATCCCGCGGTTGCCAATTTCGATCAGGTCGAATGGAACCGCGAGCACTATGCCGCAACCGAGCCTTTTACAAAGATTGTGGCTGAATTTCGCGCGGCGCGGCGCAAATTTGTCTCGCTCCTGCGTCAAGCTTCGAACGAGGATTGGGCCAACTGGGCCGCACATCCCGACTATGGCAAAATCTCTCTGGATTGGCTTGCTTCGCACGACTATCAGCATACATTGGATCACCTCGCGCAAATCGTCGCGTTGCGTGACAAAGCGCTGCTCAGAGAGCTCAATGGATGAGCTCGGCGCAAGACCCGTTCAGGTCGGATGAGGAGAAGCATGGCATTCGAGAACATCGTCGTCTCCACTGAGGACGCCGTCGGCGTCGTAGCACTCAATCGCCCCAAAGTGATGAATGCGCTCAACAGCCGAATGATGATCGAGCTGGGCGATGCGATTGCCGGGTTCGACGCGGACGACTCCGTGCGGTGCATCCTCGTTCATGGAAGTGACAGGGCGTTTAGCGCCGGCGCCGACGTCGAGGAAATGCGCGCCGCTACGCCGGCGGAGATGCTGACCCAAAATTGGATCGCGCAGTGGGATCGTTTGCGCCGTACTCGCAAGCCGACGATTGCGGCTGTGAGCGGTTACTGTCTGGGCGGGGGTTGCGAGCTCGCGATGGCGTGCGACATGATCGTCGCGTCCGAGTCGGCGCAGTTCGGCCAGCCCGAGATCAATCTGGGCGTCATTCCGGGAGCAGGGGGGACGCAGCGTTTGACGCGCGCGATCGGTAAATCGCGTGCGATGGAGATGATTTTGACCGGCAAATTCATGGCCGCGCGCGAAGCGGAAGCGAGAGGACTCGTCTCGCGCGTGGTGCCAATCGAGTCCTATCTCGACGAAGCGAAGGCGCTTGCGCGTGAGATCGCCTCCAAGGCGCCCATCGCGGCGCAACTCGCCAAAGAGGCTGTGAACAAGGCCCACGAAGAGCCGCTCGGAGAGGGCTTGGAGTACGAGCGTCGCCTCTTTTATCTTTTGTTCTCTACGCAAGACCAGCGGGAAGGCATGGACGCTTTCGTGGCGAAACGAAAACCGGCGTGGAAAGGGAAGTAGAACGTGGACTCGGTTGAGCCTGAATTGATCACGATCGTGGAGGGACCGACGCCCGACTTTCACCTGTCGACCGACCCGTGGACGCTTTCGGTACTGGAGGGTCAAAAGGCGTACGTCGCCGCGACGTGTCAGGTGCGGTCGTTCAACGGACAGAAATTGATGGACCGTTGTCTGCGCGCGTGGGGAACGAACCGACCGATTCGATTGGACTATAAGCAAATGGACGGGTTGCGCCGGCAGGTCGATATCATCGGCGCCAACCTGGAAAAGGTCGAGGGCGTCGACGTGCTGAGCCTGTGGGTCAGGCAGCCGGTCAACCGGCTGATTCGCTTCGGCGACGAGTCCTTGCTGCCAGGCGCGGATTGATGGCTAAGGTCCGAATTGGCGTCGTCGGCACCGGCTGGGGATCGCTCCAGATCGAGGCATTCCAACACGTGCGAAATGCACAGGTCGCCGCCGTTTGCGATACCGAAGCGACGCGCGATCAGGTGGCGCAAAAGCGTCCAAGTCAATCGACCTGGTCAGCATCGCGTCTCCACCCGAGTTCCACGAACGGATGGCGCGGCAGACGATCGAGGCGGGGTTCCACGTCTTGTGCGAAAAGCCTCTGGCGCTCTCCGGAGCTGGGGCACACGACCTGCTCCGTTGCGCGCAGGCACGCGGGATCGTCCACGCGGTCGATTTCGAGATGCGCTATTTGCCGGCCGTCGCCTACGCCAAGGAATTGATCGAGGAGGACTATATCGGCTCTTTCCTGCGAGCCGACGTCACGATGGTCATGGAGCGTCCCTGGGGTGAGCACGGCAATTGGGCGGCCGAAGACGCGCGCGGCGGCGGACTCTTAATGGAGTTGGGCGCGCATTTCATCGACGTCGCGTTGTGGTGGTTTGGCGCGATCGCACGCGTCGCCGCCGTGCGCCGGACCCATTTTCCGACGGTCCGCGTTTCCAAGTCCGGGGGAGCCAAGACGAACGGGTTCGAAAACCGCCCGGTGACGGCGGATGACGCATTTTGGTGCGCGCTGGAATTCGAGGGCGGCGGCGAGGCGCTGCTGAACTTTGTCACCGGAGGGCGGCACGACCCGGGTTGGACGATCAGTGCGTACGGTCAACGCGGTACGCTGATCGTGAACAGCGGCCAGCTCATGGGCATGCGCGACGGCGATCGCGAAATGGCAATACTGCCGATCCCCAAACGACTCGAGTTGGGTTCAAGCCCGCAAGATCCGCTGATGTGGGGCATGGCGCGGCTAGCCGAGCGCATGGTCGCACGTATTGACAATTCGAGCGACACGTCGATGGTGCCGGATTTTGGAGATGGGGCGGCCGTGGCTGACGTGATCGACTCCATTCGCCGCGCGTCCCACCAACGCGCGTGGGTGGTCGTCTAGGCCGCGACGCGACTCGCAATTCGAGGAGAGTGACTATGGCCGACCGTAAGACTCAAAAGCTTCTCGACGGCCTGCAGAGCGATCTGGACCGCGAGCTCAAGGCCGTGCTGCAGTATCTCTATCAATCGTCGATGGTGCTCGGCCTGCGTGCGTTGACCCTCGCTCCGCTCCTGCGTCAGGAGGCGCAGGATGAGTTGAAGCACGCGGCCTTCTTGAGCGATCAGATCGTGAATCTGGGCGGAGTGCCCAAGATGGCCGCGCCCAAGTTCAGCGAGGTACGCGAGCTGAAGCAAATGTTGGAACACGATCTCGATCTCGAGCGCGAGGCGATCCTCGAGTATCGCGAGCGCGCCAAGCAGGCTGAAAGCGTCGGGGAAATCGGGATCAAGCTGCAGTTGGAAGCGCTCCTCGCTGAGGAGACCGAGCACATGCGCAGCCTGGAAAGAATGCTGCGCGGCTGGCAGCCCTGACGCTGCCGGCGCGGTTCGGAAGGGTGTAGATTGGAGTCACATTATGGCCCGTCGTGCAACGCGCGTCGACGAATACGCGAACCGGGACGTACTGGATGAGATCAGTTTTGGACTGGTCAAGTCGACGGCGCTCAAGGCGGCGGTCGAGTTGGAAGTGTTCACCCGAATCGCCGAGGGACATCGGACCGTCCCGGCCCTCTCGCGCATCGGCGGGACCAACGAACGTGGCACGCGCATTCTGCTGGACGCTCTCTGTTTCATGGGTCTGTTGACAAAACAACACACCGAGTACCGGCTGTCGGCGACGGCAGAGTCATTTCTGGTCAAGGGGAAACCGTCCTACTACGGCGACGCAATGCTCGGCGATTACGCGTGGGATGCGCGCGGCCAATTGGCCAAGATCCTGCGAACCGGCAAGCCGCTTTTGCCGGCGGCATTCAGCGATTCATCTGAACCGACCTGGGCTGGAGCGGCCGCGGCAGGTCTGGCGGACTGGGAGCGGCAGATTGAGGACGCCGAAGCGTTTTGGGACAAGCTGAGCGTCTCCGGTGACGGCCTCAAGACGCTCCGCGTTCTGGATATCGCATGCGGCTCCGGGCTGCTTTCGTTTGCGTTGGCCAAGCGCTATCCGATCGTGCGGCTGACCATGATCGATCGCCCCATGGTGCTCCCGTACGTGAAACAATTGGCAGAAGCGATCGGGGTCGTGTCTCAGGTTACGCTTCAGGCTGGCGACGGCTTAGACCTTGACCTGAGACCGGACTCGTTCGATTTGGTCCTGGTCGGCAACATCACCGACTATCTGAGTCCAGAACAGAACATCGGAATGCTGCGCAGGGCCTTCGAGGCTCTGGTGCCCAACGGCCGGGTCGTCATCTGGGCACCGATCGCCGACGAAGACCACCGGGGGCCAGGTCAGGTGCCGATGGCAGGGATCGACCTCTTGTTGTTCAGCCCCGAGGGAGACACCTACACCTTCGTGGAGTACCGGGGAATGTTGGAGACCGCTGGTTTCTCAGAAGTCGTGGCCCATAAGGACGATTGGGGTCTCGTTAGCGCGCGGCGCATAGACAAGCCGCCGGCAAAGAATGAAAAATCATAGTCTCGATCGGATGGACGATTCGGATTGGACGACCCGCGCTCGTCCAATCTTTTCGCGTAGGCATGTCTCTATGGTTTGCTGCATATGTCTGTAGATGGAATCAGACTAGGACCGAACACCGTGCGTAGGAGATTTCGCTTTGTTCACGGCGTCTAGCGTTCCCCGGAGGATAGGAGAGGGAAGGGAACTCGAACTCGCGGCTCGATACGCTCCAATACTACTGCTGGACGAACGCGAGCCATTTTCGGTGTCGGTCGTGGGGTATACGGTGTTCGACCAGGAGGGAATGTCACCTTCTTTTGTGCCGCACCGGCGGGTCGGTTGGAGCGACTTAGGATACCCGGCGTGTCAGGCGGTGGAATACGCCTTGTGGTGGGATTGGGACATCGGTCATTTGTACGAACTCGAACACGCCTGGACATTTGTCGATAGCAGAGGCGCTATCGCCGCGGTCGAAGCGAGCTGGCACGGGATGTACGGTCAGGCGGAAAATGTGGCATTGGAGGGCACGCATCCGGTTCTGTATGCGCAGCCCGGCAAGCACGCGATGGCCGGTTCGGTGGGTCCCTTTGAGGAGATCAGGGAATGGGGCGAGCAGGAGGCGGGGCCGAACGCGGGCAAGGGAGGCGTGCACGAAACCGAGCTCTTTCGCGGGCGACTCCACAAGTCGCCGGAGAATGATGATCGCGTGGCGTCCTATCTTCGTCAGCGCGCTTTTGCTCCCTCTTGGAAATTCACAAAGAGGCTGCCGATCACGCGTGAGATGCTCGTGCCGTGGGAGATACTCCATGAATGGATTCCGGCGCGCGTCGCTTGGTGGCTGGGACGCGTCTAGGAATAGAGGGTCGTGGCCAAGCCATTATCTCGGCCGAATGAGATCGGTCGTGCGATCGGATACAGAGTAGACGTGAGTCTCCTTCTGGCGTGGATCAAGCAGGCCGGAGACCCGGCCGTGAATGCGCCGGACCTAAAGCGCAACTGGCTCACGGAACTAGAGCGCGCCGCCGATGCGCACGGGATGAACGCAACACGCACAAGTCGCGACGGCTTTGGGTCGTCGTCAAGTCAGAGCGCGCCGTACCGGTGCTGCTCGATGCCTATCGAGACAAGCGTTCGGCGAACGCGCGCGCACGATTTCTTCGCATGCACATGAGCCCGGACGAAGACCGCGTAGAGCTCTTCGCGGTGCCGCTCGAGTCTTCATAGCTGCAAGGCCAGCCGGCGTCCATTCGGGCAGCGCGGCTGGATATCAAAGACATCCGGCGGTCAGTATGCCATTCGGGGCTCTTGTTATTGTCCTCGTCGCAGCGGTGCTGCATGCGTTCTGGAATTTGCTCGCCAAGGATGCTCGCGATTCGGCCGCGCTCATGTGGTGGGGCGTCGCCGTGGGCGCCGTCTGGTATGGCGGCTGGATGGTGGCCCAGGCCTGGTTGGGCATTCCGCGCGAGATCTGGCTTTTGGTCGCAGTAAGCATCGTCGCGGAGATCGCCTACCTCGCGCTGATCACTCGCGGTTATGCCGCCGGCGATCTCTCACAGGTGTATCCGATCGCTCGCGGCTCCCCTCCGTTGCTCATCGCGCTGTTCAGTGCCGTATTCCTGGGTGAGCGCCTGCCTTGGCTGGGGTACGCCGGCATCGCGCTTCTCATGGTCGGGATATACTTTGCGAGCATCCCCAGCCTGGCCGAGGTTTGGCAGCCGCTCAGCGCCCTGTCGCATCGCCCGGCGCAGTGGGCGATCTTGGCCGCGGTCACCGTCGCGGTATATACGACGTTGGACAAGATCGGAGTCGGGTACAGTACTCCGCTCGTCTACAACGTTTGGGTGTACGTCGGGATCGCGGTGGGTTATGCGCCGGTGGCCTGGTCGCGCGCGAATCGAGCCAGCACGCTGTTCGAGCTGCGGACCAATTGGCGCCGCATCCTCGTCGGCAGCGTGGCGACGGTCGGCAGCTACGTCCTGGCCCTCGTCGGGCTTGCCATGACTTCGGCGAGCTACGTGGGCGCGGTCCGCGGAACGAGTGTCGTCATCGGCGCTCTGTTCGGATGGCTCCTGCTCAAGGAGCGTTTCGGTCTCGTGCGTGTACTGGCGGCCGCGACGATGGTTGTGGGTCTGGCGCTCGTCGCGCTCGCGAAATAGGCAAGTCAAACTCTGCGAATCATGGGAGGCGTAACCGATGAGTGACGGTAAACACGAGCTGATCGAGCGGGCGCAGGCGGACCGGGTCCAATTCGTCAGCCTGCAATTAACCGACGTGGTTGGGGCGATCAAGAACATCACGATCCCGGTGGCGAAACTGGGCGAGGCGCTCGAACACGGTATTTGGTTCGATGGATCGTCGATCCAGGGATTTACGCGGATTTACGAGAGCGACATGTTCATGATGCCCGACCCGGACACGTATCGTGTTCTCCCGTGGACGGAGGGAGATCATTTGCTCGCTCGAATTATCTGCGACGCCTTTACACCTGACGGGCGGCCGTTCGAAGGCGACCCGCGCGGCATTCTCCGCCGCGTGGTCGAGCGGGCGCAGGCGCTCGGTTTTCGATATACGACGAGCTCCGAGCCCGAATTCTTTTTGTTCCGCAAAGACGAGAACACCCGTCCGGTCCCCCACGACGTTGCAGGGTATTTTGATTTCTCGCCTCGCGATCTCGCCTCGGAGGTCCGTCAGGACATCATCCTGGCTCTGGAAGCGCTGGGGATCGAGGTCGAGCGCGGTCATCACGAGGTCGCGACCGGCCAGCACGAGATCAATTTTCGGTATGCGGACGCGTTGAGCAGCGCCGATGCACTCATGACGTTCAAATACACCGTGAAGGCGATCGCTCAGGCGCACGACTTGTATGCTACGTTCATGCCCAAGCCGGTCGCCGGCATCAACGGCAGCGGCATGCACACGCACCAGAGTCTCTTCAGCCTGAACGGCGGGACGAATCTCTTTTACGATGCCAAGGACGCCTACCATCTCTCGCCGCTGGCGTACAGCTTTTTGGCCGGGCAGTTGCAGCACGCGCGGGCATTGGCTGCCGTCGTCGCTCCGACGGTGAACTCGTACAAACGCCTCGTGCCGGGGTACGAAGCGCCGTGCTATATCTGCTGGGGACAGATCAACCGATCGGCGTTGATTCGGATCCCGCGCTATTCCGCCGGACGCGAAACGTCGACGCGGATGGAGTTGCGCTGCCCCGACGGTAGCACCAATCCCTATCTCATGCTGGCCGTCATGCTTGCAGCCGGGCTGGACGGCGTCGAGCACAACGCGCAGGCACCCGCTCCTATTGAAGAAAGCGCGTACGAGCTGACCGAAGATGCGCTGCGCGAGCGCAGCATCGGCGTACTCCCCGGCTCGCTCGACGAAGCGTTGGACGAGCTGGACAAAGACCCAATCGTGCGCAACGCGCTTGGGGAGCACGGTTACAAGGCGTTCGTTCGCGCCAAGCGCCGTGAATGGGATGAGTATCGTCTCCAGGTCAGCCAGTGGGAGTGGAACCGGTATTTTGAAGTCGTCTAACCGTGCCAGACCCGAAGCACGTTGCTTCGGGTCTGTTCGTTATTATGGGAAGTGAAGATCATCGGAGAATAATCCGCTCCCTTTGAAAAGCAGGTGGAATTGCCTGTTGTCTATAAGGGTCGCAACTTGACTACCGCATATCGGCGAAATAAACAATGTGGCGTGGCGAGCATGTGTATAGGTGGCGGTCAAGGAATTGCCGCGGTCGTGCAGGCATTGTAGAGGAGTGGCTCGTACTTACGGTGAAACCGCTATTGAGGTCGGAAGAAGGACGCTGTCGCCGCCGCCGGGCTGAACGGGTAGGCGGATGCCCGTCTTGGCGTCGTACATTCCGATCTCGACAATATAACCGCCTGGAGCCGCGTCTGCCGGAATCTGCAATTGGTAGAGATCGGCCAGGTATTCGCCCTTTACCCAGCTCGTCGTCGGAAATGCGCCGTCCCCAGGCACGTGGTCTTGTTGAGCGCGGATCACTTGGCTCGAATCGAGAACGTGAACGAAGACGGTGTAAGACGTATTCGACGTCTCCAGCGCGTGCCAATAGAGCACCAGCCGGATGTTACGATTATCGTTTGAGAGGTCGTAGCCGATTAGCTTGGCTGTACTCCCAAACTGTGCGGCTAGGGCTGCGGCCGGTGCCGGAGCCTCGTAATAGTGCGGCCGCCCGCGCACCGTCACGTATCCCACCTGCGCCATCGAGATTGGCTTAGTCGTGACCCCTTGAGCGATTCCCGCGAACAAGCCGTAGCTCCCGTCCGGTGTGTCCGCCCGTACCGAGATCAAATGCGGGTCTTTGACGATTTGGCCGGGGAGCCATTTGGTTGGCGGGTAAATTCCGAGCGATGGCACAGATCTCGTTTCGCCGTGGACTGATCCGCTCGAGTCGCGAATTTGAAGGACGACAGACTCGTCTGAACCGATCGCGCTCGCGGCTTGCCAATAGAGCACCAATGGCGCTGGCTCTCCTGGCGAGACGAAGGGCGGCGTCCGAATGCCTACGATACGCATCCCCCTTCCCAAGTCGACTAACGTGCGCCCCGGAATCGCAGCGAGATCTGGCTGCGCCGGCGCAATGACTTGGACCTCCGCCAGAGTAACCTCAGGATCCTTAGGGTCGCCGCGAGGCTTGAGCGCGGTTCCGTCCAGAACACGGTACACCGCAAGCTTCAAATGAAAAGTCCCCGGCGGCGTACCCAGGGGAATCGCAATGCCGATGCGCTGTTCACTGCGCGAGATGTCCCGATCGTCTTGGGCCCAGAGATTACCGTTCACGTCTACAAGCCGGAAACTGGCCTTGAGATTGCTGCTCGTGCGCTGGTCCGGTTTGATTAGCAGCCGGACGATATCTTGGCCTGCCGCGACCGATCTCATTCGGCCGAGATAATCAAAATCGAGCGGCCGCCCTGCAATGGGAGGATCAGCCGCGCGCTCAAACAGCTCGAGTCGCGTGTTTCCAAACCACGTGTCGAGAATGGTGAACGTACGGGGAGCGAGGTCGGCGTCGATCTTGTCTTCGAGCACACGTCCGAGCGTTTGAAGAGCCGGCAGCCAAACGCGTGGTTGCTTTGCCATTAGGCCGTCGAGGTCGTCGTGCAGTTTTCCGGGCTGATTGACCCACGAGTCGCTCGGCGTCTCGACGATCGTCAGAGGAGCGCCGGTATAGTATGACTCGAGGTATCCGATCTGCCAGGGATAAGGGGCAAGGAACACATCGCCGGGCTGTGCGAGCGACTGTACTTGCGCGATGAGCGGACGATAGTCGTCGTCGGGATATCGCGGGACGGTATAGAAATCATACAGGCAGGCCGCGGCGAGGGCCGTAATGAGCGCCAACGCGGCCAGTCCGATCCGTGGATGCTGGTCCCACACCTCGTTCAATCCGAATGCGATGAGAATCAGAAATGCGGGCGCGGATAATAGGAGCAGCCGCTCGTTATGGAGCGGATGGAACGGGTAGATGAGATTGATCAAGTAGCCGAAGAGGAGGGGTATCCCGAGATAGCTCGAAAGCAGGAGCAGAAGACTGTGCGATCTAGCCCCAGCGAGTTCCCGCGCCGGCATCGAACGTGCTTGCCGCGCGATCGCGGCAACTCCCACGAGACCTAGTGCCACGAAGAGAAGGCTGCCCCACGCGAGCCAAGACCAGTCAGTCAAATGACCGGTCGAGAAGGCGGCCAGGTGCTGGGCGATAAAAGTCACCGGATCGAGGCGCGAGTACTGCTCGATCGCGACTTTGCTTCTAACGTACGTGTAGAGCTTTTGGCCTGCGAAGGCGAGCCATGGAACGTAGAGCACGACGATCGCGGCCCATGCCGCCGTCCAATGTAACACGGCTTGTCGCGTTGCGAACGGCGACCGTCTCACCGCGAGGATGCCGAAGCACACGATCTCGGCCGCGAGTATGAAGGCAGCGTAGTACTGGGTGTACAACGCGGCGCTCGTGATCCCGATATAGCCGCACGCAACCAACGCGGTCCGCGGCGCGCCGGGCTGCATTTCGAGGAGTTGGACAAATAGGTAGATCGAAACCAGGCAGAGGAGAGTGACCAGCCCGTACATCCGGACTTCTTGCGAGTAGTAAACGTCCAGGGGCGAGACGGCGAGGAGAAATGCGGCTGTAAGCGCAATCGGCCGGCGTGCGGACAACTTGAGCCCCAACACGTAGATCGCAGGGATGGCTGCGGTCCCGACGAGCACCGAAAAGAGACGCACGGCTGGCTCGGTCTTGCCGGCGGCCGCCATCCAAAGCTGGAGCAGCGCATAGTATAGCGGTGGATGGATATCCACCGCTGTACGATTGAGCATCGTGACGAAATCGCGGGTCGCGAAAAAAAGGCTGTAGCCTTCGTCAGCCCAGAGCGGCTGCAGGTCGAGCCGAACCATCCGCAGCGCCAGCCCGAGGAGCAGGATCAGTCCAAGAACGATCCGATGGTCGATGCGTTTCATAACGGAGAGGTAGGAAAAGGCCGAGCGACTGTGCTCGGCCCATCGAATAGCTGGCGTAGACCTCAGGACGGTGCGGTAAAGAACACGAACCAGATCGACTGTTGCGAGAAATCCACGGGGATGTCGGGCGAAAGGGCGGTGTGATCGCCGGCGGATTTGATCACTCTCACCTTAAAGCCGCCCTGTCCGCGATATTCGGGGGCGTCGATCTTTGCATTGTATGGAAAGACCTTGTCGACCCGGCAGTTGATCCACAAGCCCATCACTTGCTGACCGTCCGGAACCGTGACGTCGGTTTTTACGATAGCTCCACTCGGATCGACGAGCGCGATCGTATAATCGCCAAGGAAGATCGCGGGAGGCGTAGACCGATTGACGCGCGCGATGACCTGCCACACGTTCCCCGACTGCGGACACGAATACGAGTCCAGGATACTCACGGGAAACACCGGGGCCGGAACGGCCGTGGGCTCCGGCGGTTTGGCGGTGGCGGCGGGCCGGCGTGTTGCGGTCGGGAGCGGTCTGGGCGTATTAGTGGCTTCTGGAGTCGGAGTGTCAGCAGGAGTCTCGGTCTCGGTCGGACGCGGAGTGAAGGTTGGACGCGGCGTTCGGGTAGCGGTTGGAGTCGGGGGACTGATAAGAGCGACGACATTCGACCCCTCGCACGCAAGCAGGAGCAGCGTCATGCCGATGACTCCAAGCATTCCGATCAGGCGTTTGTTTTCCAAGTGCACTCTCCTTCTGAATGATCGCGCGCATTATACTATCGTTCCAGGAAATCGGCAATACATTGCTCAGTCTCCGAATCTATGTTAAGATAGATGGGCGTGGAGGTAGCGTACGATTATGGCGAATATCCCGCCCGAATTGCAGACCCGCTTGACCCAGAACGCGTCAGCATCCATCAAGGTGATCGTTCGCTTCAACGGCGACGCCGGCGCTTGCGCGGCTGCCGCTCAAGCGCACGGCGTCGTCGTACGATACACATTCTCGCTGACTTCGACCCTTGCGATCGAAGGGACCGGCGCCGCAGTGCTTGCGTTGGCGAACGAGTCCTGGGTGGACTCTGTCGAAGAGGACAGAACGGTCCACACAATGTAGCCCGTCCTTCGGAGGAAGACCGTGGTCGTCCAGCCGAATCAATCGAAGGTCCATTCCAACCTCGCCAGCCGCATGCAGTTACACGCCCTCGGACCGAGCGTGATTCCGCTGCGCATCATCGTCCAATATCGGTCGGGACTGCTCGACGTCGCCTCAGCGGTCGCGGGCGTGGCGGCGACGCACTATGCGTTTCGCCTCATATCGGCAAGCGCACACACGGTTCTGCCGAGCGCGATCGATGCGTTGGCCAGCCTCGACGCCGTCGAGACGATCTGGTTCGACGAGCCGGTCCATACGATGCTCGACGTGTCCGTGCCGTTGATCGGCGCCCCAAGCGTTTGGCAGCAAGGCGTCACCGGCAAGGGGATCAAAGTCGGCATCGTCGACACCGGCATCGACCCGTCCCACCCGGATTTTGCTGGCCGCATCGCCCTGATGAAGGATTTCACCGGCGAAGGTCCGAACGACAATCACGGTCACGGGACGCACGTCGCCGGCATCGTGGGGGGATCAGGAGCAGCCAGCGGCGGCAAATACAAAGGGGTCGCTCCCGAGTGCCTGTACTATACGGCCAAGGTGCTGCGCGCCGACGGTTCCGGGAGCACGAGCGACGTAATTGCCGGCGTCGAATGGGCCGTTCAGCAGGGCGTGCAGGCGATCAACTTATCACTCGGCAGCGACGGCGCCTGCGACGGCACAGATGCGTTGTCGGTCACTTGCGACGCGGCAGTCGGCCGCGGGGTCGCGATATGCGTGGCTGCGGGGAACGCCGGCCCGGCATCGTCGACCGTCGGATCGCCGGGGTGCGCACGGAACGTCATCACGATCGGAGCGACGAGCAAGTCGGACCAAGTGGCGGATTTCTCCTCGCGCGGCCCGACGAGCGATAACCGGATCAAGCCGGACGTCTGCTTCCCCGGCGTATCCATCGTTTCCTGCCGCGCGACCGGCACGACCATGGGCACGCCCGTGAACGCCTCCTACACGACTGCCTCAGGAACGTCGATGGCGACTCCACACGCTACAGGTTCGTGTGCTCTTTTGCTTCAAGCAAATCCAACTCTTTCCCCACAGCAAGTCAAGGATCTGCTTATGAGCACTGCCAAGGACTTGGGTGTGCCGGCGAATGTGGAGGGGGACGGACGAGCGCAAGTCTATGCGGCCTATCAAAAGGCGATTGCAAAGACCGCTCCGGCGCCAGAACCCTCTCCCGCACCTTCCCCAACCCCAGCGCCCGTTCCGTCCCCGGCGCCATTGCCGGTCCCCGTTCGCTCAGGGCGCGGGTGTTTTGGCCAATTCACGCGATTGTGGTCGCGACGTTAAGCGTTGACAAACTCGGGTGGTTGTGTAGAATAGAGTTAGGGCGGACATCGTTTCAAAGGAGAACAGTCATGGCCGGTGTGTTGTACGAGCACGTAACGAAGCAGTTCGGCGAAGTCAAAGCCGTGAACGACCTTTCCCTTGAGATCAAAGACAAGGAATTTCTGGTTCTGGTAGGGCCTTCCGGATGCGGCAAGACGACCGCCCTTCGCTTGCTCGCCGGCCTGGAAGAGGTTAGCGCGGGTGAGATCAAGATCGGGGAACGGGTAGTGAACGAAGTGGCGCCGAAGGACCGGGACATTGCCATGGTGTTTCAGTCGTATGCGCTCTATCCACACATGAGCGTCTACGATAACATGGCGTTCGGCCTGCGGCTGCGCAAGACGGCCAAATCGGAGATCGATCGACGCGTCAAAGAAGCGGCGGACATTCTAGGGATCGACGGGCTTTTGGGCCGCAAGCCGAAGCAGCTTTCGGGCGGGCAGCGGCAGCGCGTCGCGCTCGGCCGGGCGATCGTCCGAGAGCCGAAGGTCTTTTTGATGGACGAACCGCTCTCGAACCTCGACGCCAAGCTGCGCGTGCAAACGCGCGCCGAGATCTCCAAGCTTCACCAGCGCCTCGAGACCACCTTCATCTATGTTACGCACGATCAGACCGAGGCCATGACGATGGGGACGCGCATCGCGGTCATGCGGGACGGCGTGTTGCAGCAGCTGGACAGCCCGCAGCGCCTGTACGACTTTCCGGCGAACATCTTCGTCGCCGGCTTTATCGGCAGCCCGGCCATGAACTTTTTCGACGCGACCGTGAGCCGTTCGGGCGAGGACATTTCGCTGGACGCGAGCTCGTTCAAGGTCCAAGTGCCGACCGGCCGGCGCGAAAAACTCAACGGGCTTGTGGGCAAGTCGGTGGTGCTGGGGGTTCGACCGGAAGACATCCACGATCGCGATTTCGTGCCGGGGGCGATCAGCGGCGCGGCGGTGGCGGCGCAGGTGGACGTCATGGAGCCGATGGGGAGCGAGATCTACCTGTACCTGGTGAGCGGTTCGCAGTCGTTCGTCGCGCGCGTCGATCCCCGCAGCCAGGCCCGTCCGGGCAAAGGGATCGAGGTTATGCTCAACATCGACCACTTGCACGTATTCGACAAAGCGACCGAGCAAGCGGTCT
Source organism: Chloroflexota bacterium (assembly GCA_023380675.1). The sequence goes on along the minus strand of JAMCRS010000052.1, from coordinate 1,637 downwards.
TTTAGTCTTGCCGAGCCATCAAGGCTGCGACAGGTACACGGGCGTCGTCCCGTGTACCTGTTTCTTTGACAACTATGGAGATTCGTCCAGCTAACCTGAGCGACCTGAATACCTGCATCGCGGTCGACGATTCGTTCGAGACCGATTTCGTATGGCAGATGGAAGAACGGACGGGGCCGACCGACGTCAACGTCTCGTTTCGCCTTGCCCGGCTGCCCCGCCCGATGAAAGTGACCGGCGTCGTATCGGGCGATGACGTTCTATTCAACTTTCAGCACGGCGGCGTGCTCTTCGTCGCGGACGAAGGCGGGATCAAAGGCTTTATCGACGTATCCGCCACCGGTTGGAACCAGATGGCGTACGTCAACAACCTTGCCGTCGCGCCCGGGTTCCGTCGCAAAGGGGTCGGGACGCGGCTGATGCGCGCGGCGCTGGATTGGGCGCGACAGAAAAAGCTGCGTGCCGTGATGCTGGACACGTCGACTAAAGACTATCCAGCGATCTGCTTCTACCAAAAGCACGGGTTTGCATTTTGCGGCTTTAACGATCAGCTTTACCCAAACCGGGACATCGCGCTTTTGTTTTCGCTGACGCTGCGCTGACGGGAGTGCCCTCGGCGTTGACTTTGGAGCTACGCCCGCATACTCCATCTAGCCGAGACTCTGCAGTGCGTCCGTCGGCGTGCAATGGGACCTGGGTGACGGCGCGCGCGAACACATGCCGGGGACCTACTGTAAAGGACTGGCAAGAGCAGAACAGACTGCCGAGAAGGTTACGGCAGTCTGTTGTATTTTATCAGAGTCGAGCCGGCGGAACTAGGTCGAAAGGGCTTGTCTGAGGACATCCGGGCAGTTGCTCATGATCGAATCGACGCCGAGGTCTGCGAGGCGCCGAGCCTCGGTCGGGTCGTCGACAGTCCAGGTATTCAGCTTGTAGCCCTTGCCCTTGGCCCACTTTACGAACTCTTCCGTGACGACCGTAAAACGTGGGTGGAGCGCGGCGGGCTGAGCGAGCGGGCGCTCCTGCGCCAACGGGAAGGGGAGAGGCACACGGTTGAAGTACAAGAGTCCAAGCGTGAGCCGAGCGTCCAGCGCCTTTATTCGGTGCAGCGCAAAATGATTGAACGAGGAGATGATGACTCGATCCTGCGCGCGCAGCTTTCGGATGACGTTTGCGACGGCGACAGTCTCCAGGCCGACGATCGGCAGCCGGCCACTTTTTAGCTCGATGTTCACGATACCGCGCGCGCCCTCGGTCGACAGGACTTGTTCAAGCGTCGGGATGCGCTCGCCGCGGAACTTACTGTGGAATCGTTCACCGGCATCGAGGCGTTCGATCTCCTCGAGCGTCATCGTTTTGACGGCGCCGCGGCCGTTCGTCGTTCTATCGACGGTATCGTCGTGGAGCACGACCGGGACGCCGTCCCTTGTCACGGACACGTCCAGCTCGACGCCGTCGGCTCCCAGGTCGAATGCGAGCTTGAAGGCCGCCAGCGTGTTCTCCGGCGCGTAGGCGCTTGCACCGCGATGACCAAAGATGAGAGGTTTCATAGTGAATCACGTCCGTACACAAAATAACAGGCAGACAGGCAACTTGCAGCATTGCCCTGTCTACCTGTTCCGTTCGCTATCTCGTTC
>JAMCRS010000051.1 GCA_023380675.1 Chloroflexota bacterium | reverse complement strand
GGAATGGTCGGCGACCGACTCCGGAGCGGCCCTGGAATCCGTCCGTCCCCCCTTGACAACGCGGCTGGGAGGGTATATAATTTAGCCCAGGCTAAATTAAGAGTTAACTATGAGAAGCAAACGCGCGCCGCTGAGTCCGGCGGTCGAGGACTATCTCAAAGCCATCTACCAGATTCGCGCGGCCGATAACGTCGTCACGACGACGGCACTGGCCGCGTCGCTCGGCGTCTCCGCGGCATCCGCGACGAACATGATCAAGCGGCTCGCGCACATGAAGCTGGCGACGCACGTGCTCTATCGCGGGGTCGAAATGACTCCGGCGGGCGAAAAGATCGCGCTCGAAGTCCTCCGCCATCACCGGCTGATCGAGTTGTTCCTGAACGAGACGCTCGGCATTCCGTGGGACGAGGTGCACGTCGAAGCGCACCGGCTGGAGCACGTGCTGTCGGACAACCTGGAAGACCATATCTCGGCGTTCCTCGGCAATCCCACCGAAGACCCGCACGGCGATCCGATCCCGACCAAGAGCGGGCAGATCACGCAGGGGCCCCAGCGGCTCCTGGCGGATCTCGGACCGGGTGCGCGGGTCACGATCCGGCGTGTGGACGACGATTACCCAGAGCATCTGAGGCATTTCTCGAGCCTGGGTCTCGTGCCTCACGCTTCGATCGAGGTCGTCGGGCGCGAGCCGTTCGCAGGTCCGTTGCGCCTCAAGCTCACTTCAGGGGAGGAACGGACGCTGAGCGAAGTCCTGGCGCGCGAGATCTGGGTCGAGACGGCTCCGACGGCGAAACGGCGTAACCGGAGCGAGAAGCGTAAATAGCGACGCCGCAGAGCGGTGCCGCGCGCGGCGTTAGGGCCGTGTGGCGGGAGCTGCCGCGATCGGGAACCGTGAGGAGAAGAGGATGACCGTAACAGCAGAAGTGAACACCATGGATACGCCGCGGCCGGCTGATGCGGGTACGGTCACGGCGGCAGTCGAAGTCCTCGAGGGACGCAGCCGCAAGCCGCGCTGGGCGCAGGTCTTGCCTTTCCTCGGTCCCGCGTTCATTGCTTCCGTCGCCTACGTCGACCCGGGCAACTATGCGACGAACATTCAAGGCGGCGCGCGGTACGGTTATCTCCTATTATGGGTCATCGTTGCCAGCAACCTCAGCGCCATGGTGATTCAAACGCTTTCCGCCAAACTGGGGATTGCCACCGGCAAGAATCTGGCGGAGATGATGCGCGATCACTATCCGCCGGCTGCACGCATTACGATGTGGCTCATGATGGAGGGCGTGGCCATGGCGACCGATCTGGCGGAGTTTCTCGGCGCCGCGCTGGGGGTCTACCTGCTCCTGCCCGGTCCATTTGACTTTATCGCGGGCGCCACGGGAGTGCCGCCGCTGCTGATGCCGGCCTTTATCATGGGAGCGCTTACGTTTGCTGTGCTGCTGCTCGAGCGGGGCGGGTTCCGCCCGCTCGAAGCCCTCATTACGGCGCTGGTAGGTGTGATCGCCGTGTCGTATCTGATCGAGACGATTCTGGACCGACCGGATTGGGGTCTCGTGTTCTACCATGCCGTCGTCCCGCAGTTTGCGGGGACTGAGAGCGTGCTTCTGGCGGTGGGCATTCTGGGCGCGACCGTGATGCCGCACGCCATATTTCTCCACTCGGGCTTGACCCAGGGCCGAATCGTGACGCGCGACCCGGTCCAGCTCAAGCGCCTCTTTCGATTCGAACTCATCGACGTTTTGATCGCGATGTCGTTGGCCGGTTTGGTGAATGCCGCCATGCTCATGATGGCCGCTTCCACTTTCTTTCAGCACGGACTGACGCAGATCGGCACGATCGAGCAAGCCCACCTGACGTTGACGCCGCTGCTGGGCGGCGCCGCGAGCTTTGTCTTTGCGATTTCCCTGCTGGCGTCCGGCCACTCGTCCTCGACGGTCGGCACGATGGCGGGGCAGGTGATCATGCAGGGTTTTATTCACCGCAAGATTCCCATGTGGTCGCGCCGCATTCTCACGATGATCCCCTCTTTCGTCGTGATCGGCTTGCGGCTCGATCCCACCCAGACGCTCGTCTTTAGTCAGGTGGTGCTGAGCTTTGGGCTGCCCTTTGCGATCATTCCGTTGGTGGTCTATACGGCGCGCCGCGACGTGATGGGAGTGTTGACCAACCATCGCGTGACGACGCTGGTTGCCAGTCTCATTGCCGCCTTGATCGTGGCGTTGAATATCTTTCTGCTCTACCAGACGCTCTTCGGGGGAGGCAGCTAAATGTTCACTCGAATCCTGACGCCGCTCGACGGTTCAGCGCTCGCCGAGTCCGTTCTGCCGGCCGCCGAAGCGTTGGCGGCGTGCTATCATGCTACCCTGGTGCTCTTCCACGCGATCGAACAGGCGCCGCCGGCGACCGTGCACGGCGAACGGCATCTGCTGAGCGCAGAGGAAGCTCAAAGCTATCTTGACGCGCTCGCCGCACGCGTGGCGCGCCCCGGCGTGTCTGTCGAAACGAACGTCCATCCCGCCAAAGAATCCGACGTCGCTCACAGCATCATCGAACACATCGCCGAGCTCGACGCCGATCTGATTGCGCTGTGCGCGCACGGCCGTGGGGGATTGCGCGATGTTCTGGTCGGGAACATTGCGCAGCAAGTCGTGCAGCGCGGTTCCACGCCGGTCCTGTTCGTTCGCCCGCGCATGGAGAGCGCGCCTCGATTCACCTGCCGCAAGATCCTGGTGGCGCTCGACGGCACGCCGATCCACGAGCCGGCGCTGCCGGTCGCCGCCGACATCGCGCGAGCTTGCGGCGCCGCGCTCCATCTGGTGACCGTCGTACCGACCACCACCACGCTCTCGGTGGAACGCGCCGGCGCCGGCATGTTCCTCCCGGCGACGATGACCGCCGTGCCCGAT
>JAMCRS010000050.1 GCA_023380675.1 Chloroflexota bacterium | reverse complement strand
GAACAACAGCGCGATCCCGGAGAAGATCGCACAAGGGTTGGGCGTGAAAAAGATCGTCGTCGGCGAATGCGGACACGCACACAAAGCGATCTGCGTCATCGCCGATCGCGTGCTGCCGGGCGACCTGAGCCTATCCGAGATTCCGCGCGAGAGCTGCCTGCCGCTAATGTGGGAGATCGTCCGCAGCGGCGCAGTCAAGTTCGATCCCCAGCGGAACGACTTTCCGGTGACGCTGCACGATCCCTGCAACATCGTGCGGTTGATGGGAATCGTGCGACCGCAGCGCGAGATCATCAAACGCGTGTGCGCTCAGCCCGTGCGCGAGCTGGCGCCGGGCGGCGTCCACAATTACTGCTGCGGCGGCGGCAGCGGTTTTGCGATCATGGATACGCTCAACTTTGGTGATTGGAAAAAACGGGTCTCGCAGCGAATGAAAGTCAAGCAAATTCTTGACGCGTTCCAGGACGTGCTCGACCCGAGCGTCGACAAGTACGTGACCGCGCCGTGCTCGAACTGCAAGGGAGCGCTGCGTGACGCGATCGATTTTTACGGGCTGTGGGACCGCTATCACATCACGTACGGCGGCCTGGTCGACCTCATGGTCAACGCGATGCCCGATCTGCCCAAGCCGTACCTAGAGTGGCCCGAATCGCAATGAACCATCAGTCGAAGGAGACTCGATGAGCCAGGTATTGATCGTCGTGACGCACGGTCCGGACACGGCCGATATGTGCGGCGCACCGTTCTTGTACGCACAAGACGCGGCAGCGCAAGGATGCCAGGTAGAAATGTTCTTTACGACGCGGGGCACGCGGCTGCTGAAGCGAGGTCTGGCTGAGACGGTATTTCCCAAAGCCGGCGGCAAGTCCATCCAGCAGTTCGTGACCGAAACGGCGGCGAAGGGTGTTCGCTTGGTGGTTTGCGCACCGTCGCTGGAACTGAACGGCATGACGGAAAACGATCTGATTGACGAGGTGGACAATCTAGTTGGCACAGCATACCTCATCAGCCAAGGTCTGGGATCTAATCTGGTTTTGAGCTTCTAGGGTGGAGGCGCTGCTTTGTACATTATCACGATCGATCCAGAAAAATGCCAGGGGGACGGCGAATGCGGCGACGTATGCCCGGTTCAGATCCTGGCGGTAACCGAGATCAACGGCAAAAAGATCTCGATCGTTCAAGGAAACGTGGACGAATGCATGGGATGCGGTTCGTGCACGGCAACCTGCACGCACGAAGCGATCACCGTCCAGGAGGTTTGACGCTTGAACGCGGCCGCATGCGAGACGTACGGTCTGGACTGCCGGAGGCGGCGGGATGAGTGATGCCTCGACCGTTTCGATTCCGCGGCTCGTCGTAGCGGCCCCGCACGGCCGGTCGGGCAAGACTACCGCGACGCTCGCGCTCGTCGGGGCGCTCGCCGCGCGCGGGCTGGCCGTCCAGCCGTTCAAAAAGGGTCCCGACTATATCGATCCCTCGTGGCTCACCGCCGCCGCGCAGCGTCCGGCGCGCAACCTCGACCCGTTCATGCTGGACGCGGAAACGATCAAGGCGAGCGTGGCTCGGCGAGCCGGCGACGCCGAGATCGCGATCGTCGAAGGGAATCACGGGCTCTTCGACTCGGTCGACGAGGACGGCAAAGGGAGCACGGCCGCGGTCGCCCGAATGCTGCAAGCTCCCATCGTTCTCGTCGTGGACGCCGCGCGGATGGGCCGCAGCGTCGCCGCGCTCGTCGACGGCTTTCAGTATTTCGAGCCGGACACCAACCTCGCAGGCGTCATCCTCAACAACGTCGCGCACGCACGCCACGCCGCGAGGCTTCAGGCCGCGGTCGAAGAACACTGCGGGATCCCGGTCCTCGGCATCCTGCCGCGCGACGAGTCGCTCACGATCGCCGACCGGCATCTCGGCCTCGTCCCGCGCGGGGAGTACGAATCGCAAGCGCGCGCGCCGCTCGACGCGATGCGCCGCGCCGCCGAAGAATTCTTCAACCTCGACGCGATCGTAGAGATCGCGAACGCCGCGCCGCCGCTCGGGGCGCCCGCGCCGGCCGTCCCGGCCGCAGAACCGACGCGCCGCGTCGGAGTTGTGCGTGACGCGGCCTTTACGTTCTATTATCCCGAAAACTTGCAAGCACTCGAGGACGCCGGCGCGTCACTCGTGTTCGTCGACGCGCGGCACACCCGCCGACTGCCGGCGTTGGACGCGCTTTACATTGGCGGCGGCTTTCCCGAGGTGTTTGCGGAAGAGCTGCAAGCCAACGCGTCGCTTCGGTCGGATATCCGCGCGGCGATCGAGAACGATCTGCCGGTGTATGCCGAATGCGGTGGTCTTATGTATCTCGCGCGCTCGCTCGAATGGCACGAGCGACGTTGGGAAATGGTCGGTGCGCTGCCGTGTGACGTCGAGATCATGGACACGCCGCAGGGTCACGGTTACGTGCAGGCATGCGTCGCCGCTGCCAATCCCCTGTTTTCGGTCGACACGGTCTTACGCGGTCACGAGTACCATCATTCGCGAGTCCTCAACCTTGATCCGGAAACCACGTTGGCGTATCGCCTCGAGCGCGGGCACGGCATCGCCGTGTCCGCCGGCGGCAACGGCGCTCCCGCCGACGGGATCGTGCACCGCCGGGTCCTCGCCGCCTACACACATCTCCACGCGCTCGGTACGCCGCAATGGGCGCCCGCGCTCGTCAACCAGCGAGAGCGTTGCGGCGCGTAGGCCGGCGCTTTATCCCCACAACGGCCCATTCGATTCGAGCGACTCCAAGACGACTTACGGGCGACCCTATGTGGTCGCCCGTATGGATTTCCAGCCCGGCTGACCCGGTGTGACATATGCCGGCCGGCGACATCGCGTTCGGCATGACAGGGCCACGCCGTCCATCGCCGTCAGTCGATTTGGCATCGGGAATTTGGACACGGAAAGCCGACAAGCACTAACAAAAGCGAAGAAATAAAATCGTGTACATCCGTGTAACCCGTGTCCCATGGCGTCGCAGACTGGCAAGTCACGAGGGAAGAGTCCGGAACAATACACAGCCGAGCAAGGGCGGCTCGTCGCAAGGTGCGAAGGAATGAAGGGGAAATGAAGTCGTCAATACGGTCTGAAGACCCAGCGCGCCGAAGCCGGAAAGATCGTTTGGCGCTTGCCAAATGGACTGGGTCGTGGTGGAGGGCAACTCAGTATGCCAGTGTTCGCCGCCCAGTCTGGTCCCGTCGAGGTCTACGGCAACGAGCTCAAAAATGCGCTCCAATCCGGAATAAAAGCCGTGAAGATTGAGCGCCACCGAATTCAAATACGGTTCTGGATCCGCGGCCGTACGCGAGCCTTGCCAGTGGCGTTCGATTGTCGCCAAGACGCGGTCAAGCTCTTCGCATTCTTGGCGAATCCTTTGCGCGAGAGCACGGTAGTTGGGGATCACAATTCCACCCCGGCATCGATGCTTGGGCGCAGGCGCGGAGGCACCGACTCACATCGAACCAGGTCGATTTCAAAGTCGAGGTACAAATAATCGAGCGCGGCCCACGCCGCAAAGTAGTCGTCGGCCGAAATACCTTCGACCGCGAGGCCAATGTCTGATCGGGCATGGAACCACGCGCTGTGCGCGAGTGAACCAAACGCAGTCACCCGCTTCGCGCCGTACTTTTCCTTCAGCAATCGCGCGGCTTGTCGAGCAGCGTCCCAGCCGGCTTGACGGCGCGCAAGCATTTCCCGCTCGTACGCCGCTTGACGCTGACGAGCAGCTTGCTTGTACACCTTCATCTGCTCAGGCGTGATGTGCACCATGACCTATTCCCTACCTTACCCGTGCTGCAAACGTTCTCTCCAGCACGGACGCAACGTGGCTAATCGCTGCTTCGATAGGATTATAACACAAAGGGGATCGCCGGCCAATGAGCCGTTGCGCTCTAACCGGTACGGAGTCCACCACTGACCTCGCTGCAGCCTCTCCGAAAACACGTTGCACCGCCTTGTCCCCGCCCCACGGATCGGTCCTCGAGTACGGTTTACGGCCCCCGGCAAATCTTGATTGCGCAGTGGCGTCGGGAGTATAATAAGATCAGGCAGCAAGGCGAGTCGGGCGATCGTCCACCGAACCCGGGACGGGAAAGGTTGCAACGTGAAGACCGGCATGATATTCGACATCCGAGAGTTTACGGTCCACGACGGCCCAGGCATCCGTACCTCGGTCTTTATGAAAGGATGCCCGTTAACCTGCTCGTGGTGCCATAATCCAGAAGGACGCGCGCGGCAGCCGCAGATCATGCGCTCGCCCGTGGGTGAACGCGTCGCCGGCAAAGAGTACACTGCCGTCGAGCTGGCGAGCCTCTTGAACAAGCAAGCCGACGTCCTCAGGGCCAACGAAGGCGGCGTCACCTTTACCGGCGGCGAGCCGCTCCTCCAATCAGAGTTCGTCGCGCAAGTGATCGATCTGCTCGACGACGTCCACGTCCTGCTCGACACGTGCGGCTTCGCCGGCGAAGACGAATTCCGACTCGCGGCGGAACGCGCCGACCTCATCTTCTTCGACCTGAAATTGATCGACCCCACCGCGCATCGCCGGTACACCGGCGTCGACAACGGACCCATCCTGCACAATCTGCGCGTGATGAGCGCGCTTGGCGTGCCCTTCGTCATCCGCGTGCCGCTCGTTCCGGGCGTGACCGACACGGACGCGAACCTCGAGGCGATCGCCGAGACCGTGCGCGACGTCGCCGGCCTGGTCCGGGTCGATCTGCTGCCGTACAACCGGGCCGCCGGCGCCAAGTACGAGTCTGTCGGGATGGAATTCAAGCCGGACTATGACGAGACACGCGAGCTCAACGTCAATACGACGATCTTTCAAAAGGCGCACGTTCCCGTGAGAGTCGCATGAACGAGCGATTGGAAAAGCTCAAGGTGCGCGTCCGCGCCGGAGAGCACAAGGGGTACCGGCAGCCGGCGCCGATCGACATTCTGGCGGAGTGCGAGCGCGAGCATCTCTCATGGATGCAGCGCAGCGCCCGGCTGACGCGGCGCCAGTGTGAGGCTGAGCGCGTGGTGATCGAGCCGGACGAGCGCATCGTCTTCACGCGGACGCTGCCGTCCGTGCCGGCCGTTTATACCCCTGAAGAATGGGCGCGACTCACTGTGGAGCATACGCTGCACGAGTTGGGTCCCATCAGCAACATTTGCGCCGACTGGGACCTGGCGCTGTCGCAAGGACTGCTGGGACGCAAGCGGGTCGCGCTCGAGAGGCGCACCCGATTGGCGGCGAGCGCGCATATTGCAGTCGACCCAAACGCGGCCGAATTCCTCGACTGCGCGATCGAGACGATCGACGCGGTGCTCGGACTCGCCGCAAGGTATGTCCGCGCGGCACGTGAGATCGGGCGAGACGACCTCGCAGATATTCTCGACCGCGTCCCGGCTCACTCTCCACGCACGTTCCACGAGGCGCTGCAATCTCTGCGGTTGCTGCAAGCAGTCGTCTGGCTCAGCGGGCACTACCACGTTGGGCTTGGGCGGTTCGACCAATACATGTGGAAATACTTGCAGGCCGACCTCGACGCCGGTAGGACCGATATAACCGGCGCGGAGGAACTGCTCGCCGAGTTCTTCATCGTGCTAAACAAGGACAGCGACCTCTACCCCGGCGTCCAACAAGGGGACAACGGGCAGAGCCTGATGCTCGGCGGCGCCACACGCTACGGCCGCGACGCCGTGAACCAGCTTACCCCGATGTGCCCGCTCGTCTCGCGCGACGTCGCCACGATCGCTCCTAAGATCAATATGCGCA
>JAMCRS010000049.1 GCA_023380675.1 Chloroflexota bacterium | reverse complement strand
CAAGTCACCGCTACAAACGCGATCGGAAGAAACACTGACACGACGGTCAAGGTCATGGCTAGGACGGCCAGACCGACTTCCGAGGTGCCGTTCAGCGACGCAGTCTTAGGGTCTTCGCCGCGTTCCATGTGACGAAAGATGTTCTCACGGACCACGATCGCATCATCGATGACGAGACCAACTGCCAACGACAAAGCCAGGAGTGTAACGATATTCAGCGTCAGTCCGAGGGCTTGCATCGCGGCAAAGGTCGCGATCATGATCACGGGCAAGCCGACCACGGTGACCACGGTATTGCGCAAGTCGCGGAAGAAAAAGAGCACGACCAGCGCGGCGAACAAGCCACCCAGAATCAGGTCCGTCAACGAATCCTGAACGGAACTCTTGATAAACTCGGACTGATCGCTGGAGACAACGAGCGCGACGTCCGGATACAGCTTCTGCAGTCGAGCGACCTCGGACTTTACGTTGTCGGAAACGCTCACCGTATTCGAGCCCGACTGCTTGAGGACCGAGACGGCGATGCTATCTTTGCCGTTCAGCCGGCTGTAGGTATCTACGTCGGCGTAGCCGTCGACGACGGTTGCCACATCGCGAACGTGGACCGGCAGGCCGCCCTGCGCGGTCACGACGACGTCGCCGATATCGCCGAGACTCGTGAACTGCCCGGGGGTACGGAGCAAGAGGTCCTGGCCGTTCTGAGTCACGGTGCCGCCGGTCAAGCTCGCGTTCGCCTGCGCGATCGCGCTAGAAACCTGCTGAGGCGCGAGATGACGGGCACGCAGCGAGTCCAGGTTCAACTGGACTTGGCCGTGCCGGACGAGTCCGCCGCTGACATTCACCTGCGCAACGCCGTCCAACCGCTCGAGACTCGGCGCGATCGTGTTGTCCACGAACCGGCGCAAATCTTCCTGATTGTTCTTGCCGCTGGCATCGGCGACGCCCAGAGTCAAAATGGGCAGCGCGGCAAAGTCGAAACGCTGGACCGTCGGGCTGTGCGCCCCGGTCGGAAGCGTTCCGCGGATCGCGTTGATCTTTTCCTGGACGTTTTGGGCCGCGGCCTGTGCGTTGGTGTCCAGCGTGAACTGAACGGTGATCTGGGAAAGGTTTTCGAGAGAGGTGGAACTGACGTTCTGGACGCCGTTGAGCGAGCTGACGGCCTCTTCGATCGGTTTTGTGACGGAAGTCTGGATGTCGTCGGCACTTGCGCCGGGATAGACGGTGCTGATGGCAACGGTCGGTATGGAAACGTCAGGCAACAGATCGATCGGCAGGTGCGAATAAGCCAGCAGGCCGACGACCACAAGCGCCGACATGATCATCGTGATGAACACGGGCTGACTGATCGATAGTTTAGGGATGCTCATTGTCCGGCCCCTTGAAAGACCACGTTGGCGCTCAGGCCAGGGTATACGTGCGCCGTGGTCGGATCGACGTCAATGGTGACCGGCACGCCGACAACGCCTCCAACCGACGACCCGAAAAGTCCGATTTTTGAAACATGCCCGGAAAGAGCCTGGTCGCCGAGCGCGTCGAGCGTCAGCGTGACCGATTGACCAACCTGGATGGATGCAAGGCTCACTTCGTCCAGGTTCACCTGGACCTGCATGTGCGTCAGGTCGGCTACGGTCACGACCGGAACACCGGGCGAAACCATCTCACCGAATTTCGGAATGATCTTGACGACCGATCCGTCAAACGGGGCGACCAGCGAAGCATTCGCGAAATTGCGCTTGGCGAAATCAAGGGCCGCCTGTGCCTGAGCCGCCTGGGCTAGTGCGATCTTGAGCTCCGATTCCGTGGGGTGGTTCACAGCCTGATCGAACGCCGCGGCCGCCTGCTGATAAGCATTCGCCGCCTGCTGAAGTGCGAGTGATTGCGGCAGCGTCGTTATGTATGGGTTGCTCGATCCGCCGGCCTTGTCGTAAGCGGCCTGCGCCTGAGCGAGTGCATCCTGGGCAGTCTGTAAATTCGCTTTGGCTATCGCGATGTCATCCAGAGTTGGTCCTGCTTTCACTTTGTCCAAAGTAGCCTGAGCGAGGTCGAACGCAGCCTGAGCCTGGGCAACCTGCGTTTCGAGCAAGCCAGTGTCCAATGAGATCAAGACGTCGCCGGTCTTTACGTCGTCGCCTTCCTTCGCTCCGATGGAGCGGACGATGCCTCCCTGTTGAAACGAGAGTGTCGCCTGGTTGGCCGATTGAAGAATGCCGGTCGCGCGCACCGTCGAAGACACATCCAGCGTGGTCGTTATCGCGGGGCTGGTGGGAAGAGCCTGCGGTGTCGCGGCTTGAACGAGCGTTATCTGGGTGGGAGTTGCCACGGGTCCGGCGGCCGAAGCACGCGTGCGCGCCATGGCCAAGCCCACGACGAGCAACAACACGACGACCAGACCCAGAATTGGAACAAGTCTTTTCGACACTAGAGTCTCCTTGAAAATTTGGGTGACGGACGTAATTCAGACAAGCATCTACCCATTGTTCGACAATCACACTGCCCCGCTCGCCGTACACTCGAGAATACGGCCACCGCAACGCGGCCAACGGCAATAATGCAACTCAATTGTGAAGAGATTGTGAACGAATTGCAGAGGGATTGCGGACTGGAGTGGACCTCGGCCGCCCGGGACTGCGGAACAATACCCGCGTCGACCCTATTTGTCAAGGCGCGTGTCATCAGCCCGGGTCCATCGCGTCCGGGCAATCCCATCAACACTATTGCTCTAACACCGGTCGGGGGGAGAATGTGACGGGAGACGCTCGACGGAGGATCGTCTCAATATTTGGATTGTGTTGAATAGCCTCTTACGCATCCAGCCCGGGCCGACCCAGCAAGCCCAGTATGAGCGACAGCTCGCCTCGATGGTGCGTCTCGTGCTCGATCAAGTGGCCGAACATCTCAATCTGCGTGTAGGTAGCGCCCCAAGGGGTGTTGATCACCTTGCCGAGATCGGCATCGGTCAGGGAATCGAGGTACGCCAGGGTGAACGCGTGAACAGATTCGAGGAGGGCCTGAATCGACTCGCGCGTGGCATAGTCCTGAACGCTGTATTCGGGCGGGAACTCTGCAAGCGTCTGAGTGATGCCGTAGGCAAATTCGCCCAGCTCTTCATGGGCGATGTGGAGCACGATCTGGCGGACCGACCACGACGACGGAAACGGCACATAGTCGAGCTCGGGTTCTTGGAACTTGTCTATCGTCTCGACCAGACTGCCGCGCACCGCTTCCCAATGCGACTTGAGGTATTCGACAAACACTTGTCCCTCCTCGACGATCCATCTCGACGTCGAGATCGACCGGCCGCGCCTATGTTCGCGAGTCATGTAGCAGAATTGTAACACCGGCTTCAACGCGGGTCAACACTCTCGCCGGTCAATTCCCAGAGGATGATCTCGGGCGGGCACAAAAACCGCACGCGCGGCGCGCCCTTGCCCTCCATCCCGAGCCCCCGCGTCACGTAGAGCGTGAAATCCCCGATCGTGCAACGCCCAACCTCAAACCGCTTACCGTAAAGAGACGACGTATAAAGCGCTCCGAACAGAGGCAGCCGCACCTGACCCCCGTGCGTATGACCGGAAAGCTGCAGGTCCACTCCCACCTCTGCCGCTTGCGGCGCAAGGTCGGGCGAGTGATACAGCAATATCGTAAAGCGCGCAACATCGCCGGCAACGACGCGCTTGAGCTGTCGCGCGTCGACATCCGGTTGATGCGTGCAATCGAGGCCGACGACGACGTATTCGTTCCCGGCATGTTCGAGCACGACTTTTTCATTTCTGAGCCAGCGAATGTCAAGGCCGTCGAAGAGCCGGGCAACGACCGGCTCCTGGTCGACCGGCGGGCTGCCGGCGACGGCGAACACGCCAAGCGGAGCGCTCAACTCGCGGAGAATCGCGCGAGCGTGCTCCCACGCGACCGGGTCATCGACGTTCGAGAGATTGAGCAAATCGCCTGAGAAAAGAATCAGATCGGGCGCAAGGGTGCGCGCCAATTCAACTAGCTGCCGCTCCCGTCCGGTGATCCGCTCGACGTGAAGGTCGCCAATATGCAGAAGGCGCAAGCCGGCCGAGGAGCCTAGCTTGCGAGACTGAAGCGTTTGTCGCGTCAACCGAATCGTATGCGGCTCGATCCAAAAGCCATAGGCCACGAGCGCCGTTCCCAGCGCCTGTGCGACGAAGAACCACGGAGGGCCGAAAAGCGCTGCCGGTACGGCCCGAAGGAGGGCGAGAAGCAGCGCCGGCGGCTGTGGCGGGCCATAGGATTTGCCCGCGCGCGGGAGCGCGCCAAGCAGCAGCCAATCGACCACATCGAAAAGCCACAGCGATGCGGCGAGCATCGCGCTGGCGCGCGTGGCGACAACGGCAATGAAGAGAAGGAACAAGCCAAAAACAGGAACTGGCAGCCGTTCGATCACGTCGGCAACTCGAATTACCGTGTCAAAAGGGCTGCTGTCAGTGCCGGGAAATCGTTCGCGTCGAGAGAAATCGGCTGGTTTCATCGGCGGGCATTATACCCGCTATCAGATGCTGCGGCAACACATCATGCCTGGTGATTGTACACATCGCGTAGGGGCAGCGCCTTGTGCCTGCCCAATTGTGGGCGACCACAAGGGATCGCCCCTACATGTGGCTAACCACCAGATCATGCGAATGGCGAATGAGCATCGATTGAGCAGCTTTTGGTCTAGCCCAAGCCCGCTCTGTGAGTTACACTCACATAATGAACCGAAACGTAAGGTTCGGCATCGTCTGGGGTGACTAGCCGGAACGATGCTTGATGGACGATCGAGGCGGGATCCGCCCGCGTGACTGGCACCACTGCATGAGCGCCACGCGCCGGAACCGCCCCGATTGTCGATTTGACGGCGCTTTCAGGAGCTGCTGTGATCTCAAACGACAAACAAGCCATCGTAATAGGCGCCAGCATCGCCGGCCTCGTTGCCGCCCGAGTGCTATCAGATCACTTTGGCCGCGTGACCGTGATCGAGCGGGACCGGCTGCCAGCTGGGCCGGACTCGCGGCCGGGCGCACCGCAAGCCGCACACATCCACGTCCTCTTGATGAAGGGACAGGAAATTCTCGAGCGGCTGTTTCCCGGACTAGAAGGCGAGTTAGCGGCCGCCGGCGAGGTGCGCGCCGGACGCCGCGATTCGTGCAGCAGCATGAGCGCGAGCAGCCCCATCACCTCTGGGTCCGGCAGCAACCCAGCGAGGAGCCGCCCAAGGCGGATCGCCTCGCGTGAGGGTCTGGCCAGACGACGCCGTGTACCCCTCGTTGAACACGAGGTAAACCACTTGGAGCACATTTTCCAACCGGTCCGGCAGCTCGGCCGGCGACGGCACCTGGGATGAATTCGCCAAAAACCCGTTTTCTGCGAGAAAACGGGTTGCGATATGCGCTCGCACCGGGATTTTGACGAAGGCATTGATTCATACAAAACGTTTATTGCAGGCGGCCTCTAAATGTGGTACAACCCTCTAGGTACGAGTTTGCGCAATTTAGAAGCGAGTACCTTAACGTCCATTAAGGAGGCGACGAACGTGAAACAACGGCAATTGGGAAAAAACGGACCGACGATCTCAGCGATCGGCCTGGGCTGCATGGGCATGTCCGAGTTCTACGGCCCGGGCGACGAGAACGAGTCCATTGCGACCATTCATAGGGCGTTAGAACTGGGGATCAATTTCCTGGATACCGCCGACATGTACGGAGTGGGGCACAACGAGCAGTTGGTGGGCAAGGCGATCAAGGACCGCCGGGACAAGGTGTTTGTGGCAACCAAGTTCGGAAATGTCCGCGCCCCGGACGGCACACGGCTGGGAATCAGCGGTAAACCAGAGTACGTGCGATCGGCGTGCGACGCCAGCCTGCGCCGCCTGGGGATCGACGTGATCGATCTGTACTACCAGCACCGCGTCGATCCGGACACGCCGATCGAGGATACCGTGGGCGCTATGGCCGAGCTGGTCAAGCAGGGCAAGGTGCGTTATCTCGGCTTGTCCGAAGCCTCGATCTCGACGCTACGGCGCGCGCATGCCGTCCATCCCATTACGGCACTGCAAACGGAGTACTCGATCTGGACGCGTGACGTCGAGAGCGAGATTCTGCGCACCTGCCGCGAACTGGGAATTGGCTTTGTCGCGTATAGTCCGCTCGGGCGCGGTTTTCTCACCGGGGCATTCACCCGGGCCGAAGATCTTCCGGCCGGCGATTTCCGGCTCACCACCCCGCGGTTTCAGGGCGAGAATTTCGAGCGCAACCGGGCGCTCGTGGCCGGCATCGAAGCCGTCGCGCGAGACAAGGGGTGCACGCCCGCACAGCTCGCCCTCGCGTGGACGCTTCACCAAGGCAACGACATCGTCCCCATTCCAGGGACCAAGCGGCGCAAGTACTTGGAAGAGAATGCTCGTGCAGTCGATATCAAGCTCACGGCG
Organism: Chloroflexota bacterium; assembly: GCA_023380675.1. The sequence goes on along the minus strand of JAMCRS010000049.1, from coordinate 4,870 downwards.
CAGGACCTCGCCAAGATCGACTCGACCATGCCGCCCGGGGCTACGGCGGGCGCGCGCTATGCCGAAGCAGGAATGCGAACGCTGAACCGTTGATCGCTTCCACGCCACGGACCAAGTGATCACCACCCGCGAGCCTCTCCTCCCGACGGTTGAGAGGCTCGCGCATTGTATGCGAGGACTGAATCGCATCGAGTCCGTCGAATCGACTCGACAGCCGCGTTGTCAAACCAAGGAATGATCGAGGGTGTGGAGAAACGGTGTGTCATTTCTTTGACAACGCGAGCTTTCGCGTGTATGCTCGTTTCTCGCGCACCACAACAATCTGTCGCGCACATTCCACTTGACGTTCAAACCCTTCGTACTACCCCAGACTCATGCAGACTCAACGCAAAACGTACACACTCGTCGTCGCCTGCGGAGTGTTCCTCGCGCTCGGCGTACTCACTGCGGCAATCGGCCCGGTGCTGCCGGAATTTGCGGCCAACACGCAAACACGCCTTGCCGATGCTGGCCTGCTCTTCACCGCGATCTTTCTCGGCGCGCTTCCGTCCCAACTCATTGCCGGGCCACTCGGCGATAGGGTCGGTCGCCGGCCCGTGCTGTTCGGCGCCATGCTGCTGCTTGCGGTGGGCACATGCGGCATGCTGACGCTGCGGTCCTTTCCCCTCCTCCTGGCGGCGACCGTGATCGCCGGCCTCGGGCACGGCGGCACCGACGTCTCGACCAACGTACTCGTCGCGGAGACCTTTTCCGAGGGGAACGTCCCTGCGCTCAACATGCTGAACGTCTTTTATGGAGTGGGCGCGGTGGCCGGGCCGGTGTTGGCCGGGGCAGCCTGGGCGACGTGGAGGACCGGCATGCCGGCGCTCGCGGCTGGAGCCGTCGCCATCGCTCTGCTTTCGCCCTTTGTGCTCCGTTCCGGCACGAGAGCCAAGAGTCCAGTCCAGGTACGGCCTGATCGAAATCACTCGCGCGCAATCTACCGCTCCTCGCTGTTGTGGACATTCGGTCTATTGATCTTGATCTACGTGGGGGTGGAAAACGGCGTGGGTGGTTGGACGACCACTTATATGCAGCGTACGACCGGACAAAGCCTCGAAACGGCCGCCCTAGTCACGTCCGGCTTCTGGCTGGCACTTACCGCCGGGCGACTCTTGGCCGCCGTGGTGGGAACGCGCTTGAGCTCGGGCGCGATCCTCTACCTCAGCCTCGGCGGTTCGTTAGCCGGCGCGCTGCTGCTGGCAGCAAGCATGGGGAATGCTCTCGTGAGCATCGCCTCGCTTTTGGTGCTCGGCCTGTTCTTCGGCTCGGTGTATCCGACCGTCATCGCCGTAACGACCCAGATATTCCACACGAGTCCGGGAAAGGCCGCGAGCGTCGTGGCGGCGATGGGAAGTCTCGGCGGAATGATACTGCCGTGGATGCAAGGAGTGCTGCTGGAGAACCTCGGCCCACTGGCAAGCAATACCTTCGTCGCGAGCGGCACCTGCAGCATGCTCTTGCTCTGCTTTGGTATTTCACGGCTGTTGGCCTCGGAACATCGCCTGGCCACCGCCGGCGCGGCGGAGGCACAGGCCAATGGCCGGTGAAGTAGGCGAGTTTGACCATCCAGCGCGGGGACGCTATAATATTCGTCGATGTTGGAAACTCAGATCTCAAGAGGTTCCAGTGACCCCCTCTAATCCAGGCGTTCTCAATGTGCGTGCCAAAGCCAACCGCGTCGTCGATCACCACTACGACGACGACAAGCCCGGCAAACCGCTCTACCTGTTGATCCCCGGCGGCCTCGTCGCCGTGGCCTCGCTCCTCCTCATCATTTTCATCGCGTACCGGACCTGGCTCGACGCAAGTCTCGACCCCAACACCGGTCTCGTTCTGATACTGCTGCTCGCCCCGTTCTACGTCGGCGGCGTGTTCGTATTCAGCTACGGCTACGAGCTCTACGACATTCCCCGCGCGCTCCGCGATACCGCGGTCATCGTGTTCATTACGGTCGCTGCCGTCGTCATCCTCGCGGTCTTGTTCGTCGTTCTCGGCTCGCTCGGCGACAAGTCGGGATCGTCCAGCTCGCGATCGTCCAAGTCGGAGTCATCGACATCAAGTGGAAGCAGTGGCGGCGGAGTTGCTGGGGGAATTGGGGGCGCGCTGGGCGGCGGTTACGGCGGGTGGGGTCCGGTGTTTATCGGCTCGACCGCACCGACGCGCGTGGAAACCCGCGAGGTCATCCGCGAGGTGCCGGTAGAGCCGGCCAAGCCGCAACCGATCACGTGTCCCTATTGCAGTCGCGCCTACGTGCCGGCCGAAAACCACTATGCGTGTCCCGGTTGTGGAAGCCCTACTTCCGAGGAACTCCGCGCCGAGTCGGAAGCCGCTCTCAACCCCAAACCCTAGCCGCGCATGTCCGCGCCGTGCGCGGCTCCGGGGATACGGTCGCGAAGCGCGGACGACCTGAGCGCGTCTCTATCCGATCAGGTCCTGCACCGCTCCCGGCACATCCGGAAATCGAAACGTGAACCCGGCCGAAAGCAACCGTGCGGGGAGGACGCGCAGACTTCCCAGGATCATGACGCGGCCCAGCTCGCCGAACACCAGCGAGAGCGCGAGCGCCGGCGTTGGGAGCCAATAGGGCCGATGCGATGCGCGTGCGACAAGCCGTCCGAACTCAGCGTTGGTAACCGGGTTCGGGGCTGACAGGTCGAACGTGCCGCTCAGGTCCACCTTTTCAATCAAGAATCGGATCGCTCCCACCTGGTCCGCAATGTGGATCCAGGACAGCCATTGCTTACCGTTTCCAAGCGGCCCACCCACGAACATTCGAAACGGGAGCTTTAGCCATGCCAGGATTCCACCGGTAGGGGTGAGAACAGGCGCAGTTCGAATCACGGCGCGGCGCACTCCCAGAGACTCGACCTCCGCGGTTGACGCTTCCCAATCGACGCAGACGCTCGCGGCAAAGTCACTTGCCGCCGAGCCCTCCTCGGTGACGGTGTGGTCGCCTCGCAATCCATAGTAGTTGATTCCCGACGACTGGATCAGCACACGCGGCTTGACCGCAGCCTTCTCGATCGCCTCGACAACCGCACGTCCGGCATTCGCGCGGCTCGCGCGGATGGCTTGTCTGCGGCCGGGGAGCCACCACGGAATTGGGGGAATGCCGATACTCGCGCCGGCGAGATTGACGATCGCCTCAGCCCCGTTCGCCAGATCGCCCCATCCCTCCGCAGTCCGCCCGTCCCACTGAACGATGCGTACACCGGGATCGAGCGGCCGCGCCGCAGATGGGTTTCGACTGAGGATCACCACCTCCGTGCCGGTCGACGCCAACTCTTTGGCAAGCGCCCGGCCGATCATTCCAGTCCCACCTGTTATTATCACGCGACTCATTCATGCCTCCAAGAGTTTGCATCCATCGCCATGCCGATAGCCCAGCCATAAAGATGCTGAGATACACGACAACCCGGCAATGGGTCGTGCCGGAGTACTAGTCGCCGGCCAACCGCGACATCAACTCTATCGCCTGCCGGGCTTGACCGTCCGGCAGCATTCGTTTCAGCCCTCGCCGTGCAACATCGGCAAAAGCTAACGCCATCTTACGCTCGAGTCCGCGTGCAGACAAGACCGGTGGGAGCCAGCGCGCATGAAGGTCGACCAACTCGGGCGCCTGAAATACAAGCGCGCAAGCAAGCAGGTCCGTCAGGAAGAGTGTCGCGTGTCCCAGCTCAGGCCCGCCGAAGGAAAGCTCATGCCGGTCCGCCAACAGCGGCATCAAGTGCGCCACAACCTGGCCGGCTAGACTGAGGCGGCCGGCCTGCAGATCGCGCGCGGTCTCCAGATCGCGCGTTTCCGGCAACCAGAATCGGTCCGGGAACTGCACCCGATCCAAATTACGAGCGCCACTCTCGGCGCTCTCACCAAGGAACATTCCGGGCAAGCGGCTTTGGAGCGAAGGAACAACGTTCAGCAGACGCCCTCCGAACACGAGCTTTCGGCCAGCACGAGCCGCTTCGTCGAACAATGGAAACACCTGCGCCAGCCCCAGGACTGTCGAAATCGAGACGGCGAACCAAGCGCCTCGCGCAAGCGCGGCGACATCCCCTACGTTCGAGAGCGGCGTAGCCTGCCCCAGGTACGAGACTTGCCAACCGCGCCGACGAGCCGCAAGGGCAAAGAGCACGAGTCCCAATTCGTGCTCTTCTCCAGCGGCACACGCACACATGATCGAAGGCCCGCTCAAGACCGCGGCATGCCAGCTCATGATCGCGGCGAGTTTGTGCTTTATTACATTCGTGGCAAAGTGCTCGTGCCAGACCGTCACCTCGTTGCGCACCCAGCCCTCGCCGATCTCAACCATGGCTGGCTGGATGATCTCGTTCGCAACCTCGTCGAGGGCGAAGAGTCCAAAGGCTTCATCGAGCGTCCGCCGAGCCGAAGACTCATCGCCGTCGAGGAGCGCGCGCTCGAGCGCCGATCGGTAACTCGACAATTGGGTCGACCCGCCGGACGGAGCTGGCCTCGTCTTCAGGCGCTGTTCGCGAAAGCGCTGACCGGCCAACGCCGGCGCAACGCCGGCCTCGACCTGGCGCTTCATCCACATGACGTCCTCGATGTCTTTTTCGTCATATACCCGATAGCGGGTAGCGGCAGATCGCTGCGGCGACGGGACACCGTAGCGACGCTCCCAGGCGCGCAGAAGGTGCACCGAGACGCCAGTGCGCTCGGCCACCGCCTTGGGAGCACCGACCACTATGTCACAGCTTTCCCACACCGGCACGGAAATAGAAAACCGCGAGATCGAATGCATCTCGCGGGTGGGCTGATCCCGATCAGACCCGGACGCTCGAACTCGAAATACACGCCCGACAGTATATCG
>JAMCRS010000048.1 GCA_023380675.1 Chloroflexota bacterium | reverse complement strand
CTATCGGGTTGAAGCAGGTGCCCGTCCGAGCCCAAGTTGCCGCGACGACGATGACGGCCCTGTATTATCCGGAGGGGATCGACGCCAAGCTGCTCGGACGCGCACGCGAGCGCGGGGTACTGCTTGCCGGCGGGCTGCACCCGGCGATCCGGGACCGCTATTTTCGCATCGGGCACATGGGGGTGGTGTCACCGGCCGACATCGCCGCGACGCTGTCGGCGATCGAGGGCGCCCTGCTCGCGACGGGCTATGAGTTCGACGAAGGAGCCGGGCTCGCCGCCGCCGAAAAGGCGATGGTGTAGAGCGTATTGGTGATTGGTGATTGGTAATCAGTCACCCGAGGCAAGGTCGGCCGCGGAATCTGCAGAGTTCGCGTCGCGTCAGCGATTCGCTTGCGCCGCGAAGGTAAAAGGTGTGTTGGAACGAATCTGTGGGAGATGACCCGGGGAAGACGCGCAAGTGATCGACGACAACTGTCAGAAAGCAGAAACCGCCGGCCTAGTCCCGGCGGTTTTCGCGTGCGTAAGCTAGCGGCGAGCGGACGCTTTTCTTTGGGATGGCTTGCTGGGCGACACGCCGGTTAGCTTTTCGCAGATCGTCCAGAGCCGCTCTTCGGCCAGTTTGTTGCGGAACTCGCACTCGACTTGTTCGCGATCCTCGAAGAACTTGCCGTTGATGCCTTCCACGTCCGGGCTGCTGGCAAGCCAGATGGCGGTGTCGGCACCGTCGGCGGACGTGCGCTGGCTGATCTTGCGCAATCGCTGCATAAGCTCGGGGGGAGAGTGGCGGTAGAGGCCGGTCTCGGTCACCAATCCCGGCGCCATCGCGTTCGCGGTGACGCCGCTCTTCTCCAGCCGCCGCGCCAGCGCCCACGTGAGCATCCGATCGCACGCTTTGGATTGAGCGTAGGCCTTCACCCCCTCGAATTTGCGGCTCTCGAACTGAAGGTCCTTTAGGTCGAGGTCGCTCGCAAAGGTAGAAGCGACGTTCACGACGCGTGCCAGCGCGCTCGCTTGAAGCAGGCCGAGCAATTCCTGCGTCAGAACAAAGTAGCCGAGAACGTTCGTGGCGAACGTCAACTCTATCCCGTCGACGCTCGTCTCGCGGGGGTGCGAACCGCGGTTGACGCCGGCGTTGTTGACGAGCACGTCGAGCCGGGGATGCGATTCACGATAAAGTCGCGCGAATTCCCGAATCGAGCGCTGACTCGCCATGTCGACGTGCATGACGGTAACGGTCTCGGCGCCCGTCTTGTGCTTGATCTCGTCGGCAGTCTTGGCGCCCTGGTGGACGTCTCGGCAGCCGAGCACCAGGTCCGCTCCGAGCGCGGCAAGCCCGACTGCAATCTCCTTTCCGATCCCCGACGTAGCGCCAGTGACGATGACTCGTTTACCCTTCACCTGATGCAACCTCCCAACCGACTTGGCCGTCAGCTATTATAGCCGGGGTTTCACCGCGGAGTCAATTGGGCAATTTGACATCGACGAGGTCCGGGATAATGTTCAGACACAAGAGAACCAACCAACATCTCAGCGCGTTCGCCGTTTCAGGAGAGCGACCTGGAAGAATTGCTGGTCGATGCCGCGAGCGTGATTCGGCGATACCATCCGGCGGCAGAACGGCCCTTTGCGCGGCTGGGTTGGGGACTACCGACGAGCATCGACCGAAACGTGACACGCAGGGCGCAAAGGCGTAGAATAGCAGCATAGTTCAATGTTGAAACGATTTCTCATCGCGTTCCTGCTTCTGCTTGTTTTGGTGCTGGCCGTCCTCGGCGGGCTCGCCGTTTACAATGACCGAGCACTGTACGAGGGAGTCGTGTATTATCTCGTGCCGGCCGCGCGGTTCACGCCGGCGGACGTTCAGCCGGTCGATCCGGCCGGCCGGTTCGCATCCGTCTACGACCTGGTACGGCTGCGCAACCAGGAACGCATGGCGTACATTGCGGGTCACCTGAAACTCCCCTACGCGAACGTCAGCTTGATTCCAATTCCGGGCACTCCATTCTCCGACGTTTTCGTGCATTTCGACTCCGCCGGTCCGTTCACCCTCTACTGCGCGCACTACGACAAAGCCTACGACGACGTGAATTACGAGGGCGCGTCGGACAATACCGCGGCGGTGAGCGTACTTCTCGCCGCGGTCCAGGAGCTGGCCGACAGCGGAGACGTCGGCGACCGCGCGTTCCTCTTCACCGGCGAAGAGGAGACCGGCCTGCACGGCGCGACCGCGTTCGTCGAGTATGCGCGCGCCAATCACATTGCGGTCCGCGAGCTGGTCGACATGGACAGCCTGGGCCGGGGCGCTCTGGCGATCCGGCCGTCGGCCGACCAGCCGGGATTTATGTTCAGCCTCCCGCCCGTCGGAGACATTGCATACGACGGCAGCACGTTCACGCGCGCAACTCCGTTTCCGGCGCCGAGCGCTCGCCTCACTCAGGCGCTGCTCAAGGTAGATCCGAACATCGTCGTTTTAGAGCAATTTACGGCGCTCAGCGACTCGAACGTTTTCCAGGCGAACGGAATCGACACGGTTGCGATTAGCACGAGCGACATGTACTACGCCCAGCTGGCGTGGGACACGTATGCCGACAAGGTCGAATTGCTCGATCAGCAGAATCTCGAGAAGGCGTACGAGCTCATTCTGGAATACGAGAACTGAGAAGCATAGAAAATGGATGAAACAAGAATCTCACTCGGCAGGACGGAGATACAGATACCGCCGCTCGGCACCGGCGCTTGGTCTTGGGGCGACTCGATTTTCTGGGGCTTTGGGCACGGCTACGGCGACGCCGAATGCGGAACGGCTTTCGACGAAAGCATAGCGGCCGGAATTCCGTTCTTCGATACGGCTGAAATCTACGGGCGCGGGCATTCGGAAGCACTGCTGGGCCGTCTCCTTAAGCGGGCAAGTCAGCCGGTGGTGGTCGCGACAAAGTTCTTTCCCTATCCGTGGCGTCTGCGCGGCGGGCAGTTTCTGCCGGCGCTGCGGGCGAGTCTCAGGCGCCTGGGACTGGAGCGGGTCGATCTGTACCAGATCCACCAGCCGCTGCCGCCGGTCCGGATCAAGACCTGGTCGGACGCGCTGGGCGCGGCGGTCGAAAAAGGACTGGCGCGCGCGGCGGGTGTGTCGAACTATAACGCGGACCAGACGCGCCGCGCGCACGACGTACTGGGTAAGCATGGGGTTGCACTGGCATCAAACCAGGTCAAGTACAGCCTGCTGGACCGACACGTCGAGCGCGACGGCACCGTGCAAGTCTGCCGCGAGCTCGGCGTTACCGTAATCGCCTACAGCCCGATCGAGATGGGGCTCCTGTCCGGAAAATACACGCCGGCAAGCCCCCCGCCCGGCTTGCGCGGCTTGCGCTACAACCGGCGCTACCTTCACCGGATCCAGCCGGTAATCGCGCGGCTGCGCGAGATCGGCGCGTTGCACGGCGGAAAGAGCCCGGCGCAGGTTGCGATAAACTGGGTGATCTGCAAGGGCGCCGTTCCGATCCCGGGCGCGAAGAACGCCCGTCAACTGCGCGAGAACGCCGGCGCGCTCGGTTGGCGTCTGACCGACGACCAAGTCGCGGCGCTCGATTCGGCGAGTGACTCGGCACTCGCCGAGTGACACGGCGCGAGTCTAGTCCGGCATCCGGGCAGCCAAAACAAAAACCTGGCAGGTCCAAACGACCTACCAGGTTTTGATTTCAGTAGTGGAGCGCGATCAGGCGGCCTGTTCGAGCTCACGGTCCTTGAGAAATCCGTCGATCTCGCCGCGCGCCTTTTGGAAGGCTCGCACGAGCGTTTCGTCGGCGCCCTTGTAGCCGCCCACGGTGCGCTTGGCGCAAGCCGAGCAGCCCATCAGCGCCTTGTATCGATCCGGATTGCAGTCTAGGCAACTGCACTGCCGGATCATCATGAGAGAGAACGCCAAGCTGTCCGGATGGTCTTCCGGCAGGTGGGCGACGCGGTGCACCAGCTCACGCCACTTGCCGTTTCTTACCGTCCCGAGCGAGGCGACGCTCTTGTGGGGGAAGAGGATTTCTGCACGCATGGTCTTACGTTCCTTTCTATTTGCCCGGGTCGCACATTGCGCCCGTTTTGCATCCAAACGAGAGGGGGCTGCCGGCACTGCCCCGGCATATGGCTATGTCCACGCCCCCACATAACAGAAGAGCGGCAAGCAAGTCATACTCCCGATTCTGTTTAATCCGTCATCTGTCTCGGCATTTGCCGGCAGCGATTGCCTGACGGAGCATTACTCCGCATCGGTACCGCCGCTGCGACGGGAATCAGCAACGCTTCTCAGCGTGAGCCGATCCCACCCGCCTTGCTCCCAGTTGGACATTCACCCA
>JAMCRS010000047.1 GCA_023380675.1 Chloroflexota bacterium | reverse complement strand
GCGCGCAAAAAACAACCCCAGATGCAGCCGCCGGCACCAGATACAGGAAGGGCGAGCACCATCACGGCGCTGGGTGACAAGGCAAAGCCTTTGTCCGGCTTGACCGAAAAGAGCGCGACCCCGAGAAAGCTGAGCAGGATTCCAATCCATCCCCAGAGCCTCAATCGCTCGTGCAGAAAGACGACAGCCAACAAGGCGACGTAGATGGGGGAGCCGATGCGACGATCAGGCTGGCAACTCCGGAAGGGATTTCTCGCTCGCCGGCGTTGAGCGCAAGGTTATAAAGTATCATAACCGAAAAGTAAGGACACATGGCTGTCTCCGCCCCTCGTCGAGTTTCTAGAGTTCAGTCGGCAAAATATTCAGCGGAGCTAGACCCATCGGGGCCACCCGCTCCTGGTATCGCGATTGCGCTCCGAGACCCGTCGACTCTCGAAATAGCAAAACCCCCAGTAGTCCTGGGGGTTTCCTGTGCCGAGCCAGGGACTTGAACCCTGATGGCCTTACGGCCACACGCCCCTGAAACGTGCGCGTCTGCCAATTCCGCCAGCTCGGCTTGCCAACCGAATTGTATTCCAAACGGTCGAATTGTCAAACACTCCGCCCGTTTAATTCTGTACCTTGACCCTGACCTGGCAGGGCGTTCCAAAGTTGCCCGTGTTGTCCACCACGGTCAACTGCAGCCAGTACACGCCGTTCGGCACCGTCTTGGTCGACCAAAGGCTCAACACGCTGTCCTTCACCGCCGTTTCCGAACGATAGAGCTGCACGTATGCCGAAACGGGCGTGCCGTCCGGACGATACTCCAGTTTCCAATACGTCAGGTTGGCGCGCGCCGCGGTGCCGTGTATCTCGGCCAGACCCGAGATCGTGCCGTCGGTCGCGGGCGCTGTGATGGCCGCGTTCGGATCGCCGCACGCCGCCGTCCCGGTGACCGGCGACGTCTGAGCCGGCGGCGCGCTCGGAGTCTCCGCCTCCGCCGGCGGCGACGCGGGGGACGTTGGATTCGCCAGCTCTGTCGGCAGCAATACGAGCGGCTCCTCCGTGGGGGTCGGCAGCGTCAATCGCGTCGGCACCTCCACCGGCGATCCGGCGAGCACGCGCTCGGTCTTCAAATACCACTGCGCGATGTTACGAAAGCGGTCGCTCGGCTCGAGCATGGGCGCCAACTGGACGCCGTGAACGCGCGCGTCGACCGCGTAGGTATACACGGGGTAATAGAGCAGCAGCCCGGGAACCCGGTCGGCGAACAGCTCCTGGAAGGTATGATACAACTCCACCCGCTTGGCCTGGTCGTTCGTCGCGCGCGCGGCTTCCAACGCTTCGCTGATGTCGCGATCGTCCAGCCCGCTGTAGTTCTGTCCGTTCCCGGTCCCGTTCGGAATCTGGGTCTGGTGCCAATTCTCGTATTGGTCCGGATCGTTGGACAACGTTCGCCACTCGTAGAGCACGGCGTCGAATTGGCGCGGGCGCAGAATGTTCTGGATCAGCAGCGAGGCCGGCACGGGTGCAACGGTTGCCGTGACACCGACGGACTGCCATTCCCGGACGATCTCGTTCGCGAGCGCGACTCGCGTCGGATCGTCCGTGGTCGTCAGCGAGATCGAGAGGGGCTGTTGGTCCTTTTCCCGGACGCCGTCCCCGTTCACGTCCTTCCAGCCGGCGGCGTCGAGCAGCGATTTGGCTTTGGCGGCGTCGAAGGGATAGGGGCTCAGGGTATTGTCGTACGCCCACGTCCCTGGCTCGATCGGGCTGGCCGCCAACAGACCCTGACCTTGTAGGACGTCGCCGATCAGGTGCTGCCGGTCGATCGCGTACAACAGTGCCTGCCGCACCTGCTTGTCTTGAAACTGCGGCTTGGACAGATTCAACAGGATCAGCGTATAGCCAGCCAACCGTGTATTGTAAAGCTTGAGATCGGGCAGGCTGCTTGCCTTGGCCAGATAGGGTGGAAGAATGCGCGAGATCCCTTCCACCTCTTGCCGGCCGTAGGCGGCGATGATCGATTCATAGTCCGCGTAGAACTTGAATTGGATCCGCGACAAATAGGGGCGTTGGCCGTAATAGCGGGGATTGACATCCAGAAATGCGTGGTCGGCCGTAAGCTCGGTCAGTTGAAACGGACCGGTGCCCACGGGGTTCCGGTTGAACGCGTTTTGGAACATGTCCGCCGGCGGCACGTTCTTGAGCAGGTGGGCGGGCAGAATGCCGATGGTCGTATAGTCCAGAAACGGCGCGTAGGCCTGGGTCAACTGAAAACGGACGGTCGACGGGTCGACGGCGCTGACGGCGACGGTCCTCCAGAAGGCCGCCAGGTCGGGAGGGCTCTTGTACGCCGGGTCCTGGATCGCGTGAATCGTAAAGACGACGTCGCCGGCGTCGAAGGGCACACCATCCTGCCAGAGCACGTCGGTCCGGAGCGTGAACGTAATGACGAGGCCGTCCGGAGAGATCGTCCACGCGGTGGCGAGGTCAGGCTTGAGCACCCCGCTCTCGTCCGCCCGCGTCAGCCCGCTAAAGATCAACGCCGTCATGTCGTGATCGACGTCGTTGTACTGGCTGTAGATCGGGTTGATGGCGTTCGGCCGCCCGGCGACGCCCTCCGTGTAGGTGCCCCCGTAGTCGGGCCGCTCTTCAAAGCTCGATCCGAGCGCGAAAAATCCGAGCACGACGCTGAGAAAAGCAATGCCCGCCAGGGCAATCAGCACCTGCCAGCGAATGTGCTTCATCTATGAAAAACCGATAACGCGCCCTAGGAGCGTACGGCGAGAAATGCGCTGAGGAAGGAAATGAGGAGGAAGATCACGGACAGAACGATCGTCGCGTTGAACAGAGTGCGCTCCAGGCCGCGCCGCGTCCGCGCTACGCCCATGTCGCCACCAAAGACGCTTCCGCCGGTCTCACCCTTGACCTGGATCAAAATGATCACGATCAGCGTGATGGAAATGATGATTTGAACGACGTTAAGATACGGTCCCACTGCTTGTCCTTTGCCCTAGATTGGCCGAATTATAACATTACCCTTCTCAATTCGCAAATTGCGGACCTGCGCGGGCGCGCGGCGGGCCGGCCCGATCGCCCTGGCGCCGCCCCCCGGCAGCTCACTGGATCAGCTGCCGTCGCGTCGAGGCCGATTTGCCGCCTCCGATCGCGCTGCGCAGAGCTTCGACGTAGCGCGGCGTCGTCCCGCAGCAGCCGCCGACGATCCGCGCGCCGGCGCGCACCCAGTCGCGCGCGTGCGCCGCAAAGCGCTCCGCCGGAACGGGATACACGGCACCGCCCGCGCGAATCTCCGGCACGCCCGCGTTCGGCTTGGCGATGAGCAGGGCATCGTGCGCCGTCGAGTGCATCTCCTGCAGGATAGCCGTCACGTCCTCGGGACCCCGCCCGCAATTGGCTCCGAACGCGGCGACGCCGGCCTTGGACAGCTCCAACGCCGCGTACGCCGGTGTGATCCCCATAAGCGTCTTGCCTTGAGTGTCGAAGGACATGCTCGCCAGGATCGGCTTGTCGGCCACGCGCCGGACACCTTCGATCGCCGCCATCATTTCCGCCACGTCGCTCATTGACTCAACGCTGAAAAGGTCGACACCTCCCTCCGCGAGGGCGCGCGCCTGTTCTCCGAACTGCTCCACCGCGTCCGTATACGTTAGCGTTCCCATGGCCAGCGGCAGCCGCCCGATCGGACCAATCGATCCGGCGACGAGGGCATGGCCGCCGGCCGCTTGTTTCGCCAATTCTGCCGCGCGCCGATTGATCTCGTACGCGCGCGCGTCAAGGCCGGAATCGAGCAGTCGAACCGACGTTCCGCCGAACGTGCAGGTCAGGATGATCTGCGCGCCGGCGTTGACGTACGATTCCGCCGCCGTGTAGACGCTCGCCGGTTGTTCGAGCACCCAGGTTTCGGGCGCTTGGCGCATCGGCAGCCCCATCTGCTGCAGGAGCGTGCCGGTGGCTCCGTCGAAGACGATTGGCGTCCGCAGTGAGATCAGCCCTTCGAATGTGATAGCCATACGCTCCAGTTCGTCGAACGGCGGCAATTCTGGGGCTGCCCCAAGAGACCGTCACAGCCCTGTCCGTTGCGAGAGTCTCTCGGTTTCTCGCGTCCGCACACGGGATTCCGTGGACCTTGGAGGCGAATTGCCTCGATTCTGGTGGGAGACGATTGTCCGGAATCGCCTTTCGGACAGCCCCTTCAGCTCGTCAGCAGCCAGATCGCGGCGAGCGCGCAGGCAACACCCGCGAGCCGCGTCGGGGTGAGGTCTTCGTGCAAGACAAAATAGGCCAGGACGACGGTCACGACGGGATAGAGCGCGGACAACGGGACGACGACGCTCGCCGGCGCGACCCGCAGCAAGACGTAGAAAGTGACGGTGCCGAGCACTCCCAGCGCGCCGGCCAGGACGCTCAGCGCGATCGTTCCACCTTTGATCTCGAGCGGAAGCATCTCCTTGAACAACAGAAAATACAGCGGGAATAATGCGATGGCACCAATCTGACCCCATAAGAGCGCCTGCATGCCGATCTCTCGGGTTGCCAACTTGACGACGATGCCCCAGACGCCCCAGAAAAAGAGCATGGCCGCCGTGCCGACCAGCACAGTCGTGTCCATACGAATCCCTTGTTTCATTTGGCCTTGAACTCGTGACAGTGACCGCATCCGATCTTGGGCCTGCCGACCTCGACTCGATATTCGCGGCACGCCGCCTCGACCCGAACCTTTTGCAGCAGGCCGAACATGGATCGTCCGACATCCGCGTGCAGCGCCAGGTTCGGGCAGGCGTTGGCGGCCAAAATATCCGGCACCGGGCAGGACTGGCACAGCGCCGGCTTCCACGGTTCGGAAGCCGGGTTCGCCTCGATCAGCCGGCATTCCTGGGTCTCCCGGCCTCGATAATAGTCGGCGTAATAGTATTTGCACTCTTTTCCGTAGGGCGTTTTCATATTCTAATGCACCGATTTCATTCTATCACATCGACTCGCATCCGCCAAGTGAGCGGGCGCGAGCGCCGAAAAAAACAAAAAAGCCGCTTGAGTTTCAAGCGGCTAGGAGCACTTGCTGCGAACTTAGAAAGGCAACTCTTCACCCGAAGTCGCTTCTTCCATCGCGACGTCAGGCGCCCCGCCCGCGGTCGCTGCCTGCGCTCCTTCGCGCTTGGAGCTCAGAAAACGCACCGTCGTCGCCCGCACTTCGAACGACGCACGCGGTTTGCCGTCCGAGCCGGTCCAGACCCGGGGTCCGCCGTTTTCGTCCGGCACCAGCGTGCCCTCGACTAGAACCTTGGACCCTTTGGCCAGATACTGATTGCACGGCTCGGCCTGCTTACCCCACACCGAGACGCGAAACCACGCCGTCTCCTCTTTCTGCTGCCCATCCGCCGTCGTGTAGCGCCGGCTCGTCGCGACGGAAAGCGACGTCACCGCCGTGCCATTTGGGGTGTAGCGCATCTCCGGGTCTCGACCCAGATTCCCGACCACAACCAGCCTTTGATACATTTGGCCCTCCTTGCGATGTGAAGTGCTGACCGGGTCCTCGACACCTTTGCGAAAATTATAACACCGAATATCCGGGCATGCAAACCCTCAGCGGGCCCTCAGGCGC
>JAMCRS010000046.1:352-2566 GCA_023380675.1 Chloroflexota bacterium | reverse complement strand
AGATAGAGATTCCGGGAAAGGCGAATCCCAAACCGGGCGCCAATGAGACTCAATACGAGACCACCGGCTTGCAGTGCGGTCAGTCTTACAGCATCCGGGTGCGCTCCATCTGGTGACCGTCGTACCGACCACCACCACGCTCTCGGTGGAACGCGCCGACGCCGGCATGTTCCTCCCGGCGACGATTACCGCCGTGCTCGATTTGGCTCAGCGCGGCGCGGTGGAATACCTGCAAAAGACGACGGCGGCGCTCCAGCGAGACGGCTTGACCGCGACCGCGGAGGTCGTACGCGGGGATACGGCGCCGGCGATCCTCGAGACCGCCGAACGCTCAGGGGTGGACCTCATCGTCCTCGCCACGCACGGGCGCGGGAATTTCGACGCGTTCTGGTCCGGCAGCGTGACTCCCAAAGTACTCTCGCGAGCGGACGTGCCGGTGTTGCTGGTGCGCGTGACGGGGGAAGAAGTGGAGCGCTAGGGCGCTAGTGGAGCGCTAGGGCGCTAGTGGAGCGCTAGGGCGCTAGTGGAGCGCTAGGACGCTAGTAGAGCGCTAAGGCGCTAATCGAGCGCTAAAGCGCAGGTGGGAGCGCTAAAGGCTGGCCACGAACAAGACCAGCCTCTTTCGCACCTCGGACCGAACTTGCCTCTGCCCGCCGGTGAACGGCGTGAAGAGCCGTTCACCGGCGGGTTCTCTCATTGGCAGGCGGCCGTCGACACGGTTGCAGCATTGCTGTAGCCTGAATTTCCCGCCGCGTTGAATGCGCGCACACGGACGTTATAGGTTTTGCCGCAATTCAAGCCGGTGACTTGGAACTGCGTCGCGTTGGCGCTGGGCTTGGGGTTCTGCTCGCCCGGCACGTCGATCTCAAAGCCCTCCTCGTTGTTGGAGTTGTCTTTCCAGGTCAGGTTCGCCGTGGTCTTGGTCGAGGAGGTGACGGCCAGATTGCCGGGCGCGGCCGGCGCGGCCGCGCCGCCGCAGGCCTGAGTCTGTACGGCGACCGTGTTGCTGTACGCAGAATTGCCGGCGGCGTTGAACGCGCGCACCCGGATGTTGTAGGACTGGCCGCACTGCAAGCCAGTGGCCTCGTACTGGGTCTCATTGGCGCCCGGCTTGGGGTTTGCCTTTCCCGGTATCTCGATTTCAAAACCCTGCTCGTCGTTCGAGTTATCGTTCCAAGTCAACCGCGCCGTCGTCTGCGCGGTCGACGTGACCCGCAGATTGCTGGGCGCAGCGGGCACGCTGGCGCCGCCGCCGGAACGAGCCTCGGCCTGTACCGCAGCGGCGGAGCTCTCGGCCGAGCTGCCGGCGGCGTTGAACGCGCGCACCCGGATGCTGTAAGACTGACCGCACTGCAAGCCGGTGGTCTCGTATTGAGTCTCATTGGCGCCCGGTTTGGGATTCGCCTTTCCCGGAATCTCTATCTCAAAGCCGTCCTCGTTGTCCGAATTGTCATTCCAGGCCAGCCGAGCGGTGGTCTTGGTGGTTGAGGTCACTCTCAGATTGCTTGGCGCCGTCGGAACCGCGGCCCCGCTGTCGGCGCAGGCAAGCGTCTGTGCGGTGACCTGCTGGCCGAAGCTGGAATTGCCAGCGGCGTTAAAAGCCCGGACCCTGAAGTTGTAAGCCGTCCCGCAGACGAGTCCGGTGACCTCCCACTGTGTCACATTAGGCCCCGTCTTTGGATTTTGCTTTCCCTCGATCTCGATCTCAAAACCGTCTTCGTTATCGGAGCCGTCGTCCCAAGCTATTCGCGCGGTGGTCTCGGTCGTCGCGGTCACACGCAAGTTCCCGGGCACGGCGGGAACCTGAGCCGCCGGACCATCGCCGGGCTGCTGATCGCCCGGAGGCGGCTCGTCACCCGAGGGCAGCTCATCGGACGGCGGCTGGCCCGCGTCCGTCGAACTGGGAATGGTAACGGTGCCCTTGATTTCGTTGTTGCTCTCGTTCGACTCGCCCGAGATGGCGTCCTCGGCATCCGCGGCGGCTATCCAATGCATGTCGCCGGTCTGATTCGAGGGGTACGCATACGTGCAGTCGACGACCCATTCGCTCTGGTCGAGGTCGGCAAAGTCCTGGCTGCATCCGATCTGGCTGCGGTCCTTTTCGTGGGGATGCCAACGAACGTTGAACGGGCTCGAAATCGGCCCGCCGGAATTGCGCGAGACGATGTGGATGCGCACTTCGCCTGGATTGCCCGTCGTCGTCACCGTCGCAAA
>JAMCRS010000046.1:0-342 GCA_023380675.1 Chloroflexota bacterium | reverse complement strand
TGGCGATCACGGCGAAGGTGGCAAAGGCGGCGGCCACGGTGGCGGCCGCGCTCCTCAGCGTCTTCATCGCTGGGCCCGTCCGACCGGCGGCTCCGCTGCCGGTGGCTGTGCGGTTGGCGGCTGCACCGTTCGATCCGCCGATTGCGCGCGCAGTCGGCAGCCGGCGCTCGACAGGATTGCGGCGAACCCCAACAACAAGATCAAATAGACGCGCGGTCGCGTGTTCATTTCTGTCTCCTCTGCATTCGAACTCACCAATCGTCTTCCGTCCCAGGGCGTCGTCATTACGTCCTCACGTCAATCTGCCACGAGTATACGCGCGGCGCGCCGGGTTGCCCGGAG
>JAMCRS010000045.1 GCA_023380675.1 Chloroflexota bacterium | reverse complement strand
CGTGAAGGTCGCCTCGTCGGCGGTATCCTTGTAGCGGGCGACGAATTGATCTACGGTGGTGGTTTCCTTGCGGCTGGGCGCAAGGGTCTGGTACATGGCGTTGTAGTCGCCTTCGTCCCAGGCTTTGAGGAACGCGCGCGCGGTGTCTTGTGCAAAGGTCACGGGAGTGGGAGTAAAGGGCGGGGTGGGCGTTCCGGAGACGCCGGGGAGAACGCCGCAGCCGGCGATCGCCGCGCCGGCCGCGGCAAGCCCCGCCAGGTGCAGGAACTGGCGGCGCGTTATTCCACGGCCCGCCACCTTGACCGAGGGTCCCGGGCGGCCCGTCTGTTCCGGTGTTTCCTTCTTCTTTTCGATTCTATTCGGTCCTGTCATGCTTGCACTCACCTGCAACGGCTGACGGCGGGAACGAAAAAACCGCTCTGCGACCTAGAGCGGACCAAAGAGAATGCGATGCGCAAAGGGGACCAGCTCGCAGTGAGTCGTCGGAGCGCCGACACACGCGGCCGGCGCGCTTTCGTCGATATTATAACACGCTCGACGGCATTTGCAACAAATCCGCCGTCGGCTCCGGCAGAGACAGCGCCGCGCCAGGGTGGCCGGGGTTCGGGCGGGCTGAATCCAGGGTCGTCGTCGAGCGAACGGAGCGCCGTCCGTGCGCTTGTCACCCGTTTTCTTGCGTGGTATGATAGCGCGGGAACGCGCGGAACATTCCGAACTGAAGGATGGCCCATGACAACGGCGTCTGCCGCATCACCGAGCCCCGCCACGCGAGCGCACCCCCTGCGCGCGTGGGACTATATCACGCTCAACGTCTATTGGTTCGCGCTCTCCTTCCTCTGGAACTCGATGGGCCCGATCCTGCTGCCGACTCTGGTGCCGACGAGGGTGCCGGAATCGCAAAAGGGGAGCGCGCTCGGGATCATCGCTGCGTTAGGGCTCGTCATCGCCATTGTCGTCCAACCGGCGGCCGGCGCGTGGAGCGACCGGCGAACGACGCGCTGGGGCCGCCGGCGCCCCTACATCGTCGGGGGCACGCTATTCGACGTGGTCTTTTTGCTCGCGATGGCCTTTTCGCAGAGCTACGTCGTGCTGCTCGTGGCCTACGTGCTGCTCCAAACGTCGTCGAACATTGCGCACGGACCGTTCCAGGGATATATTCCCGAGCTGGTGCCGGAAGCCCGGCGGGGCTCAGCGTCCGGTGTCGCGCGTTTCCTGGAGATCGTCGGTATCATCTTTACCTCGCTGCTCGTCGGGAGCTGGGTGGGCCAGGGCCAGATCGTGCTCGCGTTCGTCGCGATCATCTTCTTTTTGGTGGCGACGATGGCGGTCACCGCAGTGTTCGTCAGCGAAGTCCCGTTCGACGGGTTCACGCCGGCGCCGCGGGATGAGCCGACCGCGGAGAGTCGAAAACACGAGTCGGGTTGGCATGCTCTGTTCTTCAGCCGGGATTTTACGTTGTGGCTGGTGTCGCGGCTGTTCATCCTTCTGGGAGGAAACCTGGTCCGGAATTATGCGCTCTATTTCCTCACCGACGTACTCAAGCTCAGCAACCCCGCGGCCGAGGTCGGCAAGCTGTTGGCGAT
Source organism: Chloroflexota bacterium (assembly GCA_023380675.1). The sequence continues at coordinate 8,620 of JAMCRS010000045.1, read as the reverse complement.
CATCGCGGTCGCGATCGCGGTGGTCGTGTATCCGGCCGGCGCGCTCAGCGACAGGGTCGGCCGCAAGCGTCTGATCGTCGCGTCCGGGCTGATCGGCGCGCTCGGCGCGGCGCTCCTGGTCACGGCGACGACGCTTACGATGGTGCTGATCGACGGTGGGCTCATCGGCATCAGCATCGGCGTCTTCCTGAGCGTCAACTGGGCGTGGGCGACCGATCTGATCCCGGCGGACCAAGGAGGCCGCTTTCTGGGGATATCGAATCTGGCGACGGCCGGCTCGGGTGTCTTGGCCGGCGTGGGCGGCTTTATGCTCGACTTTTTCAACGGCCAATCTCCGAACTTGGGATACACCGCCTTGTACGTGACCGCCGCGATCTGTTATCTGATCGGCGTCGCGTTTGCACTTGGCGTGCGGGATAGCCGGGCCAAGTCCAAGGTCTAGGCCGTATGTCGCGTTTGTTCCGCGATACGAGTGAGGATGCCGAGCGGGTGCTGATCGAATTGGCGCGCGCCGCGCCAGTTTGGCGCAAGCTGGAGATGGTTGGCCAATTGAATGAGATGGTGCGCGCGTTTGCGATGAGCGGTCTGCGGAGCCGTCACCCGAATGCATCGCGCGAAGAGCTGCGGCGACGGCTCGCCGGCCTGCTGTTGGGCGAGGATTTGGCCGAGCGAGCGTACGGGCCGATCGAGCCAAAGGACCGGGAGAGTGACTGAACCCCTCACTGCCGCGCTGCTGGTCGTGGACGCGCTGGAAGCCATGGGAGTACGCTATCTGATCGGTGGCTCGCTCGCCAGCGCGGCATACGGAATCGCAAGGTCGACGGCGGATGCGGACCTCGTCGCCGATCTACGCTTGGATCAGGCGGAGCAATTTGCCAGGGCGCTCGAGCCGCAGTTTTACCTGGACCTCGAGGCGATCCGCGAGGCCATCCGGCTCAGGACCAGTTTCAATGTGATTCATCTTTCGACCATGTTCAAAGTCGACATTTTTATTCAAAAGCCGCGAGCGTTCGACCGAGCACAAATGGACCGACGCGTGAATCGGTTGGTCGCCGCAGGGCCGGAACGCTATGCGTACATGGCGAGCGCCGAGGATACCGTCCTTGCAAAGCTGGAGTGGTATCGTCTGGGCGGCGAAACGTCGGAGCGGCAATGGCAGGACGTTCTTGCGATTTTGAAGATTCAAAAGGGAAAACTGGACCTGGGATATCTCCGCGGAGCCGCTCCAGAATTGCACGTGGTCGACCTATTGGACAAAGTACTGGCAGAGGCAGGGCTTAAGGGCGGCTTAGAGATAACGGCGACTAACCCACCCAGCTCGAATGACTGAACTTGTAATCGAGAAAGGATCGATATGGAAGAACTGACAGGACTGAAATGCGTGGCTTGTCGCGGCGGTGAGCCGACGCTGACCGATGCCGAGATCGCCGGCTATCAGCCACAGGTGCCGGATTGGCAGATCGTCGAGCGGGACAATATTAAGCGGATCGAGCGCGCGTTCAAGTTCAAGAATTTCGTCGAAGCGCTCGGTTTCACCTCCAAGGTCGGCGAGATCGCCGAGGCGGAGGGACATCACCCGGTCATCGTCACTGAATGGGGCAAGGTGACCGTAACCTGGTGGACGCACAAGATCAAGGGGCTGCACCGCAACGATTTCATCATGGCCGCCAAGACCGATCGGCTGTATGGATGACGTTCGGCGCAGCGTACGGCAAGAAGGCTTCGAAAGCCCCGGGTCGATCGGTCTGACCCGGGGCGCGTCATTTGGCTGAGTGAAAGGCCGATAACGCGGCCGCGGCTAGGATGGAGTCGCGGTCGGAGGAGCGGCGTTCGTCATCGGATTGCCTCTAGGGGACAGAACGTGCCACAGCCCACCGATGCCGTGACCCTTGACGTCACCCGGACTCTTGTCGCCGGCGTAATAGTAGAGCGGATGACCGTCGTAGGTCACTTGTTTTGACCCATCCGTGCGCGTGATGAATCCCAGAAGCGACGCATTTAAGGTTGGTGAATTCGGGGCGTTGGCTGCTTGCGGGAGTGTGTTTGCCGTAAAGGGGGGCCAGTTGGTGGTGCAGGTGCCGGAACAGGCGCTCGTATCTTTGGTGTCTTTATCGAATGCATAGAGCGTGCGATCGGCGTTATCGGTGAGGGCGGGATTTGTCTCTACGGCACGTGGACCGTCGGTTGGGGCCGCGGCCGGAGGCTGGCGTGAATGCTGAATGGACTGTTCGCCCGCTCGTGCCGGCCGACGCAGAGCGCGTGCGGGAGTTGACCGTGGCGAACTGGGGAACAGGCTATGTCGTTTCACACGGGGACGTTTACCGTCCGAGCGAGCTCGCCGGATTTGCGGCGGAGACGCGCGACGAGATCGTCGGTGTGGTCACGTACCAGATCGTCCAAGACGCGTGCGAGATCGTCACGCTGGCCAGCCAAGCGCCCGGCAGGGGGATCGCAAGCGCGCTGGTAGCGGCGGTCGAGGGGGTGGCGCGGGACACCGGCTGCCGGCGGCTGTGGCTAGTAACGACCAACGACAATCTGGCTGCGTTGAGGTTCTATCAAAAGCGAGGCTTTGCGCTCGTCGCGGTCCGCCGTAATGCGGTTGAAAGGGCGCGGCAACTCAAGCCGGAGATTCCGCTAATTGGCAATGACGGCATTCCGATCCGCGACGAGATTGAGTTGGAGAGAGAGTTGGGCGCGGAAAGCGAGTGTTCGGCGGGTTAGACGGTTAGGGCGTAGTAGCCGAGAGAAGCTGGTTTGCGACCTGTCTTCATTGGCTAGCAAAGTCAAATTTGGGACACGTCGCGATGTGACCGGCTGCCGTGTGTTCCATCACAGCGGTAAGTTGTAGAGCTCTCGTCAGAGTCAAACTCCCGTGTCGTGTGCTTTGATAATTATTCGGAAGACTGAATTCAGCAATGACGTGACTGTGCGTCTGGGCGATTGGTAGCGTTTGGTCGGGGGACGCATTCAATCGGAAACGGAATCCTTCCGAACGCGTAACACCCTGCTGGGACACGCGGAAATGAAAACAACCATCACGCATAGAGATCAACGCGCAACGCGAATCCAACCGCTTGTGCGCTGTTTGTGGAGCGCGTTAGACGCCGCTTACCATTTGTGGTATCATCCTCGGTGGGAGGTGAGAGCGATGCAATTGGAAGAATATTTCGATTTCCTCGCACCTGACGATATTCGTATCAAAGGGCATCGGATTGGCATAGAATCAGTGCTGTACGAGTACCTCTTCCGCGAGCAAACGCCCGAACAGATCCTTCGCCGTTTTCCATCGCTTACTTTGGAGCAGATTTACGCGACAATTCTCTATTACCTTGGCAACCGCGAAAGCGTGGAGGCGTATGTCAAAGGATGGCTCGAGTGGGGCGAGCATATGAGGGAAGAACAGCGCCGCAATCCTCCACCTGTCGTTGTGCGCCTACGCGCCCTTAAGGCACAACGGCAAAAGACACAGACGGCCGCATGAGCGCGATTAGTTTCCTGCTCGACGAGAACGTCGACCCGCTCTATCGTCAGGGACTGTTGGAGCGTGAGCCATCGATAGTGGTCTGGAAGGTAGGCGACGTAAGCACACCTCCAGATAGTACGCTCGACCCAGACATTCTCATTTGGTGCGAGCAAAACTCTTTCATCTTGGTAACGAACAATCGCAAGTCAATGGCACCTCATTTGGAGCACCATTTGGCACAAGGACGACATGTACCCGGCATTTTCGTAATGAATCCTAGAATGAGCGTTAGCGAAACAATCGCAGAGCTATTGCTCATCTGGGGTGCATCAGGCGAAGAAGAATATTACGACAACATTTGGTTTCTACCAATAAGTTCCTGATGCAATGACCGCCGCACTGTCGCGGCGGTTTTGATTTTTCCGGGAAATTACGCGAGTGCCGGCACCCTGTTTCGGCTTATTGACACTTCGGGAGTATCCTATCGAGCCTGACGAGAAACTGTCTGATGTATGCTCAAACGCGCAGCACGTCGCCACGCCTCAATCCGCGTGCGAAATGGAGTCAAGGCTCAAGTGAGCCATTCGCACACACCGAAATCATCTTGGGACGCGCTGGAGTGTGCGCATGCTCTGTGACGTTCTCTTGGACACCCACGCAACGTCCCGTACCCGCCAAAGAGAAACCAGCGGGGCGTGAAGGGCCGACCGGAGAAGAAACGCCGTCTGCGCCAGTACATTGTGATTCTCCCCAAGAGCTAGGCGTTAGCTGTTTGTTGCCGTTGCCAGCCGCCGAGCATCTGCTGCAACCGCACTCTTGCGGCGAGCCCAGTAGACAACGTAAACGACGAGCAGATTGAATGCGCAAATCGTCGCGAAATCGAAGAGGGCATTGGCTAGAAACAAATGTCGCGCCAAGTCGCCTTTGCCAGCGCCCCAAATCGCAGCCTGCATATCGACGAGCGAACCGATCGCGCTCACCAGCCCGACGATCGACAGTCCGCGCACTAGTCCAGCCGCCCGAATATTATACGCAAAGAGAGCGGCGTATGCAGTGAGCAGTCCGAGCAGGGCAAGGCCCTTTGGAAACACGTCACCCCTGATGAGACCCCACAGATTCAGTTGTTGAGGAACTGTTCCAACTTCGGCGTCGATGGCGCGTTTGCCCCATCTGACTGAGACTTGCTGTGCATTCTCGGCAGAAGCAAACGCCATTCGCAGGATGATGACCGGTTCTTTGAGCACAAGCTCAGAGAGGTTTTGAAACGTCGCCTGTTTGCCATACTCGCGTACGCAGCGTTTCCCTTCGGGTGTCTGCGAATAGACATCCACGCAGCGAGCGCTCTCGGGTATACCCAGCTCGGTCAACCGGGCTGTGGCGGCATCGCTGAAAGTCAACGCGCCGTTGAAGAAACGGTCTACCGCATTGTACTTGAGAAGGCTATCGTCCGGTTTGGTTATCCAAATCGCGCCGAAGAAGAGAACGAGCGCGAATGCGGCCAAGACCGCGAAGGCGAGTTTGCCTCCGCCCGGCTTGAAGAGATAAAAGACAAAGCCCATGCCGATCAGCGGCCAGTAGACCGTCGAGATTTTTGCGCTGGCAAGCAAGAATAGGAGAACGAGACAGAGCGCCAACATCTAAAGAATCTCTGATCCCACGTTTTTGGATCTTTGGCCGGGTCGGGCCAATTCTGGGCAAAGCCGGCCGGCCCCTGGACGAATCGCGTCATCCCGCGCGAATAATCGCCGTTATCCGCCAAGCCCATATCAGTCTGCAAATAGAATGCGGTTGTCAGTGCTAGGAGCAGCAGCGCTTGGGTGATTCTTACCAGATAGCGCATACCGAGTTTACCAATCCACCTCAACAAAAAAACCCCAGCGGTCGTCACAAGCCGCCTCTCCTTTGAAGCGAGCCAGATAAAACGAACACCCGGGGGAAAAAGTCAAGCCGCGCTGGCTAGTTGTACGCTCACATTATAGGCCAATAGAGTGAAAAACAAACTGGGCGAGCATTGCTGCCCGTCCTGATAACTTGTTGCCGGGCCGGCCGGCATTGTCGCGCGCTAAAGCCGTACGCTTTGCCCTTCCGTGAACCGCTCGGTTGAGGAATCTCGGCGTACCGTGACGCGCCGCGAGCCCATCACTTGCCAACTGCCGTCGAGGCCGACGAGAGCGGTGCCGGCATCCACGCCGATCAAGAACGTCCCGGGCGGCCGGCCTCCGAACATGACGCCGCTGAACAGCTCGGGGAATTCGTTATAGTGCGGCGCGATGACGGCGTGGGGAACCAAATCAAAGGCGGCCTGCCACCGGCCGATCGACGGGACACCCATGCGACGCGAGAAAACCGGGAGAAAGGCGCCCATGATCATCGCGCCGGCGCTGCAGCCGGCGACGACGCCCCCGCGGCGCAGGACGCCGGCAACCGCGGCCCAGACCGGCGTGTCGACCAGCGTATCGTATAGATAGTCCGGCTTGCCGCCGGAAAAGTAGACCAAGTTGCACGTTGCGACCCGTTCCGCGAGCGCGGGGTCCTGACACTGCGCACGATCGAGCGCCATCACCGCATCGGTCTGCGCGCCGAGGCGGTCAAAGTGTTCGACCCCCATGTTGGCCCAGCGCTCGGGCACGCCCGGGCCGTCGGGCGCCGAGGCCGTCGGCAGCACGGCGACCTTTGAGCCGCCGGCGCGCGCGAGCAGCTCACGGTCCACATCATTCATCGTATCGAGAAACTCGCCGGCGCCGACGAGTGCGAGAGTTCCGGACATACGGATGTCTCCTTCTGCGCGCGATTATGCCACAGCGCGAGTGGTTTGACAACAGGGGGAACGCTAAATCAGGTGCAAGGGTTTGCCAAAACCGGCAACCTGTGATATATTCACGGCTGTTCAACGACATCGATGCCACCTTAGCTCAATCGGTAGAGCAGCCGCTTCGTAAGCGGCCGGTTTCCAGTTCAAGTCTGGAAGGTGGCTCTCTCCATGACCGCATGGCATTCCAGTTGCCATGCCGTCGGCTGACGGCGCGACCGCTGCCTTGTAAAAGCAAACGGGCGAGGTGATTTTCACCTCGCCCGTTTCAAATCATATCGCCCCGCTCACTTGCGCGACCCTGCCGGCCGGCCTCCCGCCGACGGGACCTGAACGCTCGGCAGCGACTTGGCGCTCTGGTCGAGGCTCGCCAGTCCCGCTTTCGCCTGCTGCGTTTGGCCCTGCGCCAATTGCGTGGTCGTCTTATCGATCGAGCCGGCAAGCCCCGCAAAGGACGAGCCTCCTAACGCATTCAAGCCCGCCACGGCGTTCGCGCCAGCCTGGCTGACGTTGGTGAGCTCGGTCTTGGTTACCACGTTATCGCCGACCGCCCCGTGGACCGTATCGACGTACGTGTTCACGCTTTGAACCGTCCCCTTCCAGTCGGTAGGCGCGTTTGTCGGCTTGGTAGCCAGGGCGGCTTTCGAGCGAGTGTCGAGCTCCGTTTGCACGCTCGCCATCCAGGTCTTGTCCTTGGCCTGTGCGCTCTGAACGGCGCTGGTCGCCTTCGCCGCTGTAGCCTGAAGCTGGGTTATCGTGCTTTCCGCCAGGGTCAGCCCATCGGCGAGCGTCTGGTTGACCTGCTCGAGCGAGCTTGCCATCGACGTCATGCTAGCGGACATCGAATTGAGGTCTGATTCGATCGCCTGCAGGCTCGCTAGCGACTCGGTCGCGACCTGTCCGTAGAGGTCGTAGTAGGCTTGCGAGAGTGCCAGAGCCTGGGAAATCTCCGTCTCGGCGGTGGTCACGGAAGTCGTCAGCGCCTGGACCTCCGCGGTGGTCAGCGTACTGTCGGCCGTCGACGTGGTCGTCGCATTCGTGGCGGCCGTGGTTGCCGCGACCGCTTCTTGGACGGACTGGTCGATCAGCGCAGCCAGATCCTGTTCGCTCATCGCGACATAGTTGACCGAAGGGGTAGGGGTGAGCGTCGGCGAACTGCTCGTGGCGGCGGCTGCCGGTGCTGCAGTCGAGGGCGATGGCGCCGACGTCGGAACGCTTGCGGCGCTCGCAAGTGCCTGCGCGGTGAGGGTCGCTTGTGCGGCGGCGTCGACGGACGCATTGAAATTGGCTTGCGCCGTCGTGGTCGCCTGTATGGCCGCTTGCACGGTCGCCTCCGTATCGACCGTAGCCGGCGCACGTTGGCACGCCGAGACGAAAAAGAGTGCGGCGACAACTGATAATAAGAGTGGGCGGTACATTGGCTTCAATTCGATTCTCCTCGGTCTGGTATCGTGTCGATGGACATGCAAGGTCACATAAAAACGCGGCCGAGTTTATCATATCACCTCGCAACGGTAATTCAACAGTGCTCTAGTCCTATGCGATCACGCCAATGGTACTACGCCCTATCGCACGCTGGCCCCCACCGTTTTGACAACAGCTCTCGCCGCTGATAGAATCGCAGCATACAGGTGAATATGGTCATCGCAGTCATTGACGGAATGGGCGGCGGCATCGGCGTGCAAATCGTCACCCAGTTGCGGCAGGAGCTGCCCGAAGCTGAGATCCTCGCGCTGGGCGCGAACGCGGTCGCGACCGATCGCATGATGCAGGCGAAAGCGAGTCGGGGTGCGAGCGGCGAAAATGCGATTCGCCGGTCGATCGCCCTGGCGGACGTGGTCGTCGCGCCCATCGGGGTCATCGTGCCGAATTCGATGATGGGGGAAATCACGCCGGGCATCGCCGAGGCCGTCGTCGGCGCGCGCGGGCGCAAATTGCTGTTGCCGGTCAATCAACCTCATTTTGAGATCGTCGGCATCGAAAGCAAACCGCTCGCCAAACAGATCGGCGCCGCAATCGCCATCATCAAGGAAACGCCGAACCGGCCGGGTTGACATTTTCGCGCGCAGACGCTATAGTCACTCGCGCTGACGAGAAGTCAGTCACGCGCAGTCTGAAGACTGCCCCAGCTCCAATGCGCCGCTGCGCGCACGGCGTTCTTGTCTAGCTCGCCGCGTTACAACTGAATACGGTTGAGACCAAAGCCATGAAGGTCGTTTCCGACTTGAAGTCGGATGTGCCCTTGATGGCTTTTCTTTTTCGGCAAATCTAGATTGGGAGGTCACGTGAGCGATAAGCTGGTTCAATTGCGAAAATCGATTCGAGAGATGAGATCGGTCGTCGTCGCC
>JAMCRS010000044.1 GCA_023380675.1 Chloroflexota bacterium | reverse complement strand
GCGCGTCGTTGACTCCCTGCTCCAGCGGCGATCGCAGACCTATTCAACCAGTATTGATGGAGGAGTGATGAGCACCACGTTTATGTCCGCGCCGCAGTTGTACCTCACGTCGGAATCGGTGACGGAGGGGCATCCGGATAAAATGTGCGATCAGATCTCTGACGGCGTCCTGGACGCGATCTACGCGCAGGACCCCCAGGGGCGGGTGGCTTGTGAAGCCGCCGCCAGCGGTGGCCTGGTTGCCGTCATGGGTGAGATCACGACGACGGCGCACTTTGATCCTTACGAGATCGTGCGCAAGACGATCGAAAAAATCGGTTACACCGATTCCAAATACTTTCTGGACTACAAGACGGCCGGCATCATCACCGCGATCAAGAAGCAATCGCCGGACATCGCGCAGGGAGTCAACGACGCGCTCGAGGCGCGCGAGGGCGACACCGATCCGATTGACAAGATCGGCGCTGGCGATCAGGGGATGATGATCGGCTTCGCGTGCGACGAGACGCCCGAATACATGCCCCTCACGATATCGCTGGCCCACCAGCTCGTCAAACGTCTGGCCGCGATCCGCAAAGACGGCACGCTCGACTATTTGGGCCCGGATGGAAAATCGCAGGTCACCGTCGAGTATTCGCACGGCAAGCCGCTGCGCATCGACACGGTGGTCGTCTCGACCCAGCACACGGACGCGGTCGACCAAAAGCGCATCCGGGACGACGTAATGGAGCGCGTGGTCCGCGTCGTGCTGCCCGCCCATCTGTTGGACGCCAAGACAAAGTACTTTGTCAATCCCACCGGGCGCTTTAACATCGGCGGACCCGTGGGCGATGCCGGCCTGACCGGCCGCAAGATCATCGTCGACACCTACGGCGGAATCGCGCGCCACGGCGGCGGCGCCTTCAGCGGCAAGGATCCGACCAAGGTCGACCGCTCCGGCGCGTACGCCGCGCGCTACGTCGCCAAGAACGTCGTTGCCGCCGGCCTCGCCGCTCGATTCGAAATGCAGATCGCTTACGCGATCGGCGTCGCGCGCCCCGTCTCCATCATGGTCGAGACGTTCGGCACCGAGAAAGTGCCCCATGACAAGATCGTCAGCCTGATCGACAAGCATTTTGATTTGAGGCCGGCCGCGATCATTCGCGACCTCAACTTGCGCCGCCCGATCTACCAGCCGACCGCAGCCTACGGCCACTTTGGCCGACACGACATCGACGCCCCCTGGGAGCGGATGGACAAGTCCGAAATTCTGCGGCAGGAAGCCGGGCTGTAGAACCGAGCGACCTCATCCACGCGGTAAACGTCGGCTGACAGCGCTGGCGGACCAAGAGGCGCAGGGGGAGTTTGCTCCCCTTTCCTTTAGGACTCTACTGAAAAAAGTCCGCAGCGCGCCGCTTCAGGCCGAAATAGTCATTCTTCCACACGCGCGAATCTTGAAAGAAGGGGCGACCATTGCGGTCGCCCCGTTTCCGTCACGTGCCCCATACTTCCTTGGCGGTCTGCGCCACCAGTTTCAACTTCGCCTTTTCCTCTTCGAGTGTGACTAGATTCCCCGCCTCTGTCGACGCGAAACCGCACTGTGGGCTCAACGCCAGCCGTTCCAGAGGGACGCACTTGGACGCTTGGTCGATTCGCCGTTTCAGTTCGTCCTTGCTCTCGAGCGCGGGTTTCTTGCTGGTCACCAGTCCCAGCACCACCGACCGGTCTCCCGGAACGTTCTTCAGCGGCTCGAAACCCCCCGACCGCTCGTCGTCGTACTCGAGCAAAAAGCGGTGGAAGCGGGTCCGGCGAAACACGTCCGCGATCGGGTCGTAGCCTCCGCTGGCATAAAACTTGCTCTGGTTGTTGCCCCGGCACAGGTGTATTCCGAAGGTGACTCCCGGCTGATCGCTGATTACGGCATTGTCCAGCTCGATGCAGCGGTCGAGCAGCTTGTCGGGGTCGTTGCCGCGCTGCCGGTAGCCTTCGCGGATCTTGGGGTCCAGCAGCGCCGCGTATTGAGGGGCGTCCACCTGGATGTACGTGCAGCCGAGACGGATCAGCTCCTTCACCTCGTCGCGCAGAATGTCGACGACGTCCGCAAGATATGCGTCGATCGTCGCGTAGGCGCCCTTGGATTTTTCCGGATCGTAATACGCCGCCGCTTGCTGCGCGCTGATAAACGTCACCTTCTTGGGGCGATCGGTGCGCGCACGCAGGTAGACGTACTCTTCCGCGCACAGGTGATGCAAGCGCTTGAGCTGCCCGACGACGACCGGCCGCTTGAGGACCAGCTCGGTTCCTTTTTCGTCGCGAAACGGGATCGCCCAACCGCCGTACTTGTCGTAGCCTTCGACCGAATCGATCAGGTGGCCGTAGAATGCATAGCGCCGCATCTCGCCGTCGCTGACGACATCCAGGCCGGCCTGCGTCTGCAGCGCGACCGCTTCGTCCACGGCGCGGTCCTCGATCTGCTTGAACTCCGCGTCGGCCAGAGCGCCCGAGGTGTGTTTTTCCCGAGCCTCTTTCAGGTACGCCGGCCTCAGAAGGCTGCCAACCACGTCACTCCGAAACGCAGCCATACGTATCCTCCTTTATCATGGCGTGCGATCGCGCTCCATAGTGCGCGATGGCCGATTTTTCCAACTATCCAATTATAA
>JAMCRS010000043.1 GCA_023380675.1 Chloroflexota bacterium | reverse complement strand
CAACATCGCGCGAGGAATCCCAAAGAGATCGAGCAGCTCGTCGTCCCAGTCCAGAGTCTCGAGATCGAGAAGCATCGTACGTGAAGCGTTCGAATAGTCGGTCACGTGGACGCCGCCGCGCGGTCCGCCGGTGAGATTCCAGATAATCCAGCTATCGACGGTTCCGAATACGGCCTCGCCCCGCTCGGCCCGGGCGCGAAGCCCGGGGACGTTGTCCAAGAGCCACTGAAGCTTTGGCCCTGAAAAATACGTGGCGATCGTCAATCCGGTCTTGGCTCGGATCCAGTCCGCACGACCGTCGTCGATAAGCTTCTGGCAGGCCGGCTGCGACCGGGTGTCTTGCCACACGACGGCGTTGCAGCACGGCTCTCCAGTCTTGGGATCCCAAACGACGACCGTTTCGCGCTGATTTGTGACGCCGATGGCGGCAAGGTCGTTCGCGTGAACGTTCCCCTTCGCCAAAGCAGCGCCAATCGTCGTGCGGGTCCGGTCCCAAATCTCACTTGCGTCGTGCTCGACCCAGCCGGGCTGCGGGTAAATCTGGCGGTGTTCCTCATAATGCGCAGCCACGACGTGCCCCGCCCGGTCGAAGATCATAAAGCGCGTACCCGTGGTACCTTGGTCCACAGCTCCGACAAACGGCTTCTCAGACATTGCGGCTGACTCCGGGAGGTAGTTGGGGCGCTGGAACGTTGGAACGTTCGAGCGTTGGAAAGTTGGAACGTTGGAACGTTGGAAAGTTGGAACGTTGGAACGTTCGAGCGTTGGAAAGTTAACGTTAGAACGTTGGAACGTTGGGTATTTGGTTGGTGCGGCCGTAAGCGCCGAAATAGCGTTAGAACTTGCTGTGGTGTACGAGCAGGATGCCGCCCAAGACCACGAGGCCGCCGAGCACCTGAGTCTGAGACAGGCTCTGGCCCAACAGAGGCACGGCGACGATGGCGGTGATCACCGGTTGGCCGAGGAGCGTCGGAGAGACGATCGAGGCCGGGAGGTGGCCGACGGCGTAAGTGATGCACAGCCACCCGAGGACCTGGACGATCAAGGCGAGCGCCACGACGCTGAAATAGGTTACGGCCGGATAGCCGGTCAGAGTCTGCCGGAAGAGGAGCGTGAGCGTGAAGAGCGCGACCGTGGCAACCGCCGACGATATCCACCACACCAGGAGCGACCGCAACCCGCCGCGCGCGCGCTCGGTTGCGAGGAAGAACATGCCGTAGAAAAACCCTGAGAGCAGGCCCAGAAGATCGCCCGTGCCAAGCATGGGATGTATCAAGAAATCCTGGCCCAGAATGACCGCGGCACCGAACATGGCCAGGAGCACGCCTCCCCAGAACATCGGCCTCAGCCGCTCCTTGAACAGAATCAGAGCGCCCATTCCGACCCAGAGGGGTGACGTGTTTCCGAAGAGCGTCGCATTGGCCGCGTTGGTGATGAGAATGGCGGTATTCCAGGTCGCGAGGTCACCGGCAAAGAACAGGCCGGCGAGGACGGCGAAGAACAGATGCCGCGGCCGGGCGCGCGATCCTCTTTTCGCCTGCACGCCGAAGGGAATTGCGGTGACGGCGGCGGCGATCGCCATGCGATAAAATCCCGTCACCGGACCCGGCGCGTTCGCCCATTTGACGAAGATGGCGGAGAAGCCGATTACGGCGAGGCCGGAAAAGAGCGCCAGATAGGGCAACAAAGAAGCAGAGGTGCTGACGCTCGGAGGCCCCGCGCTCCAGCGTTCCTCGCCCTCTGCTCGCTCACGAGTCGCCAGGTCATTCAGGTACGGTTCAATTCGCTCGTTCAAGCCGGCATCACTCAAAGTGGATTTGTGGTCCCGCGATCCGCGCTAGTGCGCCGCCGGCTCGCCCTTGGCCCGCGCCTCCTGCACGATCTTGACGCCGGCACTGGCGCCAATCCGGGTCGCGCCGGCCTGAATCATCGCCTGTGCCTGCTCGTAATTGCGAATGCCGCCTGCCGCTTTGACACCCAATTCCCTGTCTACAGCACGCGACATGAGAGCGACGTCGTGAACCGTCGCCCCGCCGGGTCCGAACCCGGTCGACGTCTTGACAAAATCCGCGCCGGCTTGCCGGGAGAGCTGGCACGCACGCACTTTTTCGTCGTCGGTCAGGAGCGCGGCTTCGATGATGACTTTGACGATCGCGCCGGCGCGGTGCGCCGCTTCGCAGACAGCGCCGATATCGGCGCCGACGCGGGCATCCTCTTTCGCCTTGAGCAGACCGATGTTGACCACCATGTCGATCTCGCGCGCGCCATCCTGGACCGCCTGCTGCGCTTCGAACACTTTGGTTTCGGTGGTGTGCGCACCCAAGGGAAAGCCAACCACGGCCACGACCGCGACGTCGGTCCCGCGCAAATAGTCCGCGCACTGTTTGACGTAGGGGGGGTTGACGCAGACCGCCGCAAAGCGATAGTCCTTCGCCTCGCGGCACAATATGTCGATTTCGGACGGCGTCGCTTCGGGCTTGAGCAGGGTATGGTCGATGAACTTGACGATATCTTGCGGCACTGCGATCACTCCAGTTCGCGCGCTGATGCGCGTCGCGCCGGCATCAATCACGCGGCGAACCAGTTCCGGGCATTTTTGCGCGCAGATCTGGCAATCGACGCAGCCTTCCTCCATGCGGATTCCCGAGAGCGGGACGGCGTATCGGGTCAGCGCCTCAAGTATGGCTTGCGTGATCTCTTGTACACGGACCTCGGATAGAGTCATGGTGAATCCCAAAGAATGCGGGGAGGTTTGCCGGCGTGAGCGTCAGCACGTCGTGCGGACCACCGCAGCGCTATTTTCTCAGATATCTCTTTTCCACATCCGCGATCTTGGCGACGCGCTTTAGATGCCGCTCTTCGGTGCACTCGGTTTCCAAAAAAGCCTTGACAATGTCGCGCGCGAGGCCGCCGCCGATCAGGCGTGCGCCCAGCGTCAGCACGTTCGCATCATTGTGCTCGCGAGCGTTGTGCGCAGTCGACAGGTCGTAACAGAGCGCGGCGCGGACACCCGGCACTTTGTTCGCGACGATGGCCGAGCCAATCCCAGCTCCATCGACGACAATGCCGCGCCACGCGGCGCCGTCAGAAACGAGCTTGGCGACGGCGTACGCGATGTCGGGATAGTCGACGGGGTCGGGCGTGAACGTGCCGCAGTCGCTTACGCCAAATCCGAGCTCGGCGAGGTATTTGGCCAAGTCTTGCTTCATCGACAGGCCGCCGTGGTCGGCGCCCAGCGCGACCGTATGGATCGCAACTGGCGCGGCCGGTCCGGCATCTGCGGCCTTCTTTTCTGCGAGCACCCGGTCCACAACCTGCCGAACGAGCGTGCGGACATCGTCCTCTTTGATCGTCACGGAAGGTCACCTGTCTGTGTTGTACGAATATCCGGGAACAAGGCCGGCCATATCCGGCGGCCAATAAGTGATCCAGGCTTTGCCGATGATCTTGTCCCGGGCCAGCAAACCCCACGAACGCGAATCGCTCGAATTGTCCCGGTTGTCACCCAGAACGAAGTATTCGTTGGGCCCGACCGTGATCGGGCCGTAAGAGGAGCTACCGCGGTTGAGTGGATAAGGCTCGTCGAGCGCATTTCCGTTGATGTATACGGTACCGTCGACGATCTCCACGCGGTCACCGGGCAGGCCGATCACGCGCTTGATATAGTCGCGCGTCAAGCTGCTGGGCGGGATGAACACGATCACGTCGCCCCGTTCCGGTACGCCGAACATGTACGCGAGCCGATTTACAAAGAGGTGCTCTCCATCGTGGAAATTCGGCTCCATGCTCGAACCCTCGATCCGAAAGTTCGGCGCAGCAAACCGTATGAGCAAGAAAATGACCAGGGTGAGAACAAGAGTTTCGACCAGCTCACGGATCGCTCCGCCCCATTCCTGCCAACGCGTGCGCGTTGCCGTCGGCGGCGGCTCGACCTCTGCCGGCGCCGCCGGAGGCACATCCAATTGCATCGATAATCACCTTGGGCGGCGCGGTCAGGGCGCGGCCGCGTAGGAGTATGTCGGCACCAGGCCCATGACCTGCGGCGGCCAATAGGTGACCCAGGCTTTGCCGATGATCTGCGGAAACGGCACCGTTCCCCACGAATGGGAGTCGCTCGAATTGTTTCGATTGTCTCCGAGCACGAAATACTGTCCCGGGGGAACCGTCACCTCTCCGAAAGTGTAACTGGCCGGATTCAGCGGGTACGGTTCCTGGAGCGGCTGATCGTTGACGAAAACCCGCCCGTTCAAGATCTGAATGTGATCGCCGGGGAGGCCGATGACGCGCTTGATAAAATCACGCGACGAACTCGTCGGCGGCACAAAGACGATCACATCTCCCCTTTCGGGCGGATGGAGCATATAGGTCATTTTGTTGACGATGCAGGCACG
>JAMCRS010000042.1 GCA_023380675.1 Chloroflexota bacterium | reverse complement strand
TCGCTGCTCATGTCCGCGATTCTCGGCGAGGTCGACCGTAACACGGTCTCGAAACCCAAACTGCTCCAGGCGCTCGAGTACGGCTCTGAGATGCTCCACCGCCGAACGCGCCTCATCGTTGACGGCCTCGACCCGGTCGAGTATTTCGGTGCCTCCCCAAAGCCCGGGCAGTTGCGCGAGGGCGCGTTTCTGCGCCGGGTCGAAGCCAGACGAGTCGAGCAGCCGCGAGAGCGCGGGACCGTTCTTTCGCCGCAGCGCGTCGCGCAGCGCCAAGTCGTCGCTCTCGTCCAACACAAGGCCCCGCGTCGTCGCTTGCAGATAGGCGGCGGTGCCCAGCGTAAAGCGAAAGTCCTCCAGGCCGATAGCTTGCAGCGCCGTCATCGCCAGCGCAATGACTTCGGCGTCGGCATCCGCCGTTGCAGCCCCGGCGAGCTCGATCCCGGCCTGCGTGAACTCGCGCCGGACCCCCGCTTGCGGCTCTTCGTAGCGAAAGACCGAGCCGACGTAGTAAAAGCGCAGCGGCATGGCACGATCGTAGAGCCGCGTGCCGACCACTCGCGCCGTCGGGATCGTAAAGTCCGCGCGGAGCGCGAGCGTCCGGCCGTCGCGATCGAAAAACCGGTACATTTCTTCGCGCAACTGGGTCCCCGCCTCGGCCGCAAGCGATTCATAGTACTCGAACATCGGGGGAATGATCTCCGAGTACCCCCAGCGCGCGAACGCGTCCGCGAGCCCGCGTTCGACGGCCCGTTTGCGAGCGGCGTCGTTGAAGAACAGGTCCGTTACGCCGTGCGGCAGTTGTCTATCGAACGGTTGAGAAATCACATAAACCTCTCCACGATCAAGCGTGTCACTGGGTGCGTGCAACAAAAAAGACAAGTCCTGATCGACTTGTCTCCGGGGTGAGCGTGTACACGACAACAAGAGCGACGTCGGCTACCGACCCACCCCGCTATCGTGATGATGCTTGATGCAAAGGCCGCCAATGGCTTGGTTCATTGGCAACCATTCTACGCAAAATCGGTTTGCTTGTCAACCTTGTCTTCGTCTTGACAGAATCCAATTCGTATGCTATATTCAGAATAGGTTAAAAGAGACACGAGTGATAGACTCACATACTTTCAGCCCTCGCCCGCGTCCGACGCCAGCCACCAGGTCTGGTGCATTTGTCGTTGCGCCCTGAGTGGGCGAGTTAGGCTTCCGAACGATGCGACCCCAGACCGTAGAACGCGACGGCCTGGGTTTTTTGTTTCCGTGGAGGATGGATGATTCGAGTCGGCATATTTGGCGCCACCGGTTACACCGGCATCGAGCTGGTACGGCTTTTGGCGCGGCATTCAGAGGCACGCGTGGAGTTGGCCACGTCCGACAGCTACGCCGGCAAACGACTGAGCGATGCGATCCCCTGCCCGTTCGACATTCCGCTCGTCGCGCATGACGCCGCACAATTCGACCGGCTCGACGTCGCGTTTCTGGCGCTGCCCCACGGGTCGTCGGCCGAATTCGCCAAACGCCTCCTGAACGCCGGTGTGCGCGTCGTCGACCTTTCCGCCGACTTTCGGCTGCATTCCGCGGCGGACTATGTCAAGTGGTATGGACTGGAGCACTGCGCGCCGGAATTGCTCGACGAGGCTGTTTATGGCCTGCCCGAGCTCTACCGCGACAAGATCAAGCATGCGCGGCTGATCGCCAATCCGGGCTGCTATCCCACGAGCGTCATTCTAGGGCTGGCGCCACTCCTGCGCGCCGGCGCCGCCGAAGGGACCATCATCGTGGATAGTAAGTCAGGGGTGTCTGGCGCTGGACGCAAAGCGACGCTCGCGAACAGCTTCGTCGAGGTGAATGAGAACCTCGCCCCGTACAACATCGGGCGGGTCCACCGGCACCTGTCCGAGATGGATCAGGAGCTCAAGGCGATCGATCCCAAAGCGGCGCTCATCTTTTCCCCCCATCTGCTTCCCGTCAGCCGCGGCATTCTCTCGACCATGTACGCCCGGCTCGGCGACGGCTGGGACGACCGGTCGCTGCACGATCTCTACTCCGAGACTTACCACGACGAGCCATTCGTCCGGGTGCTTCCCGCCGGACAGACGGCCACGCTCTCCCACAGCAACTATACCAACTATTGCACCCTTTCCATTCATCCGGTCGCCGAGCTGGGACAGGTCATCGTCTGCGCGAGCATCGACAACCTCGTCAAAGGCGCCTCGGGTCAGGCCATTCAGAACATGAATCTCGCATTTGGATTGGCAGAAACGACCGGCCTGTTGTAACATCGGACCGGCGCGCGATGCAATCACGACAACCTCGGCCGAACGGGACACGAATATGTTGATTCTCAAAGTGGGCGGCAACGAAATCGACGACGCGACATTCCTGAGCGGCCTCGCGAGCGCGGTCGCGGCGATGCCGGAACCGCCCGTCATCGTTCACGGCGGCGGCCGGGAGATTGCCGACATGCAGTCCAAGCTGGGGCTGACCCCGCGGTTCGTCGACGGCCTGCGCGTCACCGACGAGGCGTCGCTCGCCATCGCCGAGATGGTGCTGTGCGGACGGGTCAACAAGCGGATCGTCGCCACCCTGGTCAACGCCGGCGTTCAGGCGCTCGGATTGAGCGGGGTCGACCTCGGGATCGTGCGCGTCGAGCCGTTGGTGCATCCAGCCGGAGACCTCGGGCGCGTCGGCCGGGTGGTCAGCGTTCGAGGCGACGTTCTCGCCGACTTTGTCAAGCGCAGAATCGTGCCAGTCGTGTCGCCGATCTCGCTGGGCGCGGATGGCGCTTATAACGTGAATGCGGATTCGGTTGCGTGCGCGGTGGCAAGCGCCCTGAGCGCGGACGCCGTCGTCTTCGTCACGAATGTCGCCGGCGTGAGTGACGGCCAGGGTGTGGTTCCGGCGCTGACGGCGATCGAAGCGGAGCGCCTCATCAAAAAGCAGGTGATTCGGGGCGGAATGATACCCAAAGTCCGCGCGGCGCTCGACGCGATCGCGAGCGGAGCTAAGGCCGCGCGCATCACGAATCTGGACGGCCTGTCGAACGGCGGCGGCACGCTGTTCGCCAGGAACGTCTGACGACCGATCGGCCGCCGATCGCCGTTCCGCCTTTACATAAAGACCAAGGAGTGGCCATGAAGCCGCAGGAAATCGTCGAGGCAGAGAACAGGTACCTGGTAGGGACGTATTTGCGCCCGCCGTTCGTACTGACACGAGGAAAAGGCGTTTACCTCTACGACGCAGATGAAAATCGCTACCTCGACTGCGCCGCCGGCATCGCGGTCAACGCGCTCGGCTACGACGACCCGGAGCTGGTCGAGGCGATGCAAAATGCCGCCGCCGGCCTGGTCCACGTTTCCAATCTATTCTACACCGAACCCCAGGTCACGCTCGCGCGGGCGCTCGTCGAGAAATCGTTCGCCGACCGGGTCTTTTTCGCCAACACCGGCACGGAAGCGGTCGAGGCAGCGATCAAGTTCGCTCGCAAGTATCACAAGGAAAAAGGCGCCGTCAATCGGACCGGCCTGGTGGCGTTTCACGGGAGCTTCCACGGGCGGACCATCGGAAGCCTGGCGCTGACCGATTCCGAAAAGTACCAGGCGCCGTTTCGACCGCTGATGCCCGGCGTTGCCTTTGCCAATTTGAACGACCTCGCCTCCGTTCGCGCTGTCCTGTCGGACGAAACGGCCGCGGTGATCGTCGAGCCGGTCCAGGGAGAGGGAGGAGTCAACCCGGCAACCGACGATTTCCTGCACGGGCTGCGGCAGTTGTGTGACGAGCGGGGCGCGCTCCTCATCTTCGACGAGATCCAGTGCGGGCTCGGCCGAACCGGCAGACTGTGGGCGCACGAGCACTCGGGCGTCAAGCCTGACATGATGACGCTCGCCAAGCCGCTGGCGGGAGGACTCCCGATCGGCGCTACCCTCGTGACCGAGTCCGTCGCGGCGTCCGTTCATGTAGGAGAGCACGGCACGACGTTTGGCGGAGGGCCGATGATCACGTCGGTTGCGATCAAGGTCCTCGAACGCGTGAGCGCGCCCCAGTTTCTCGCGCATGTCCGCGAGGTCGGCGCGTATCTGAGCGAACGGCTGAGCGAAATTAATTCGCCGCACATCCTCCAGGTCCGCGGTCGGGGGCTGTTGATCGGGGTCGAGCTCGACGTCCCGGCGCAGCCGGTACTGGAGAAAGGGTATCGCAGCGGGCTCCTGTTGATCAAGGCGCGCGACAAGGTCGTTCGATTCGCGCCGCCCCTCATCCTGGAAAAGAGCCACGTCGACGAGATCGTGGACAAATTCTCAGCGCTATTGGCGCAGAGCGGGTAACCATGCAAGACGAACTGCCCACGCAATATGAAGAGCTAGGCCTGGGCGCCTGGCCGGCACTCCAGAGCGTTTATTACGACGGCTGGGTCCTGAGGTTCGCCAAAGGCTACACCAAGCGGGCGAACTCGGTCAGTCCGCTTTACCCCAGTACGATCGACGTGGACGAAAAGGTTCACGTGTGCGAGCAGTTGTACCGCCGCAAGTTTCTCCCGGCGATGTTCAAGCTCACCCCTTCGTCGAAGCCGGACACGCTGGACGCCAGGCTCGAACAGCGCGGCTACAAGCGGGACTCGCCCACGAGCGTTCAATCGTGTGATCTGAGCGGCTTTGAGCCTCGCCCGGCGCGCGCCTCGCGCATCGTTTACGGCCCGACCGAGGAGTGGATGCAGGCCTGGGGCCGCATGAGCGGGGTGCCGGCGTCCAACTTGGCGACGAAGCAGCAAATGCTGAACAATCTGTGGCTGCCGGCCGGCTTGTGCCCCGTACCGGAAGAGGGCCAGATCGTCGCGTGTGGGTTGGGCGTCACGCAGGCCGAATACGTCGGCTTGTTCGACATTGTAACCGACCACCGCTACCGGAATCGCGGCTTCGCCCGGCAGCTCATCGTCGATCTGATCGCGTGGGGCATCGAGCTGGGCGCACGGACCGCATATCTCCAGGTTACGGCGGACAATGCGCCGGCCCTCCATCTCTACTCCAAGCTCGGATTTCAGGAACGCTATCAGTACTGGTATCGGATTCAGCCGGCGTGAGGAACGCCGGCCGCACCGGCGACGCCGCGAGCGTCCCGGATCGAATACACTCTAACTCAATGCTCTTCAGGAATGAACAATGATCGATTCGCAGTTCTCAGTGCTCGCCATGCTCGTGGGTGGTATCGTCATGCGCCAAGCCGCGCCGTCCGACGCGCGCGATATTGCCGACCTCGTAAGTTCGGGGGAGCGTGAAGGACAACTCCTCCCGCGGTCGCTGGAGGCTATCCAGGAGGATATTGCAGACTGGGTCGTCGCGGTCGATCGAGGCCGCGTCGTCGGCGTAGGTTCGCTCGTCGAAATGGGTCCGACTCTGGTCGAAGTGCGGTCGTTGGCCGTCGCGCCAGAGTATCGTCACAACGGCATCGGCCGGGAACTCGTTCAGGCGCTGGTGGAGCTTGCCAAAGCCCGCCGGGTGCCGAACGTCTTTGCCTTGACCCGCGCGGTCCCGTTCTTCGAAAAGCTCGGTTTTCACGTGACCGTGAAAGAAGACTTTCCGGAAAAGGTCTGGCGCGATTGCCTCATCTGCCCGGTTCGGTCCGCCTGCGACGAAGTGGCCGTCGTTCGGTCCGTCGACGCCGAACAAGCCCATTGAGCGCGACCGCCTGCGCTCGGCGGCCATAAGCCGCCTGACCGTCAAGCCGCGGCTGATCGCCGCAGTCGCTTTTCACGCTCCCGGGGGCGGTCCCCGGCCCATACTCATCAATCTCCGGAGGTAGACGATGGCGAAACAAAAGGTTGGCAAGGTCGT
>JAMCRS010000041.1:976-5465 GCA_023380675.1 Chloroflexota bacterium | reverse complement strand
ACGATGTGTCCGAAGCTGACGTAGCCCAGAAAAAGCGGCTCGAAATGGCGCGCGCGCTGGCCGCGCGGCCGGTCCTCCTGCTGCTCGACGAAGTGCTCGCCGGCCTCAATCCACAAGAAGTCGCCGACATGCTATCGGTCATCCGCAAGATTCGCGAGCAGGGCGTGACGATCATCATGATCGAGCACCTGATGCACGCCGTCATGAATCTGTCTGATCGGGTCTTCGTTTTGGACTACGGTGCGAAGATCGCCGAAGGGACGCCGCAGCAAGTGTCCAACGACCCCAAGGTCATCGAAGCCTATCTCGGCGACCCCAAGGCAGCCCGGCGGCTTTTGGAGGGGGTCGGATGATCACGCTTCAAGCGCAAGGTCTCGAATCCGGCTACGGCGAAGTCCAGATCCTGTGGGGTCTTGGCCTTAGGCTCGAACAGGGCCGGCTCACCACGCTCGTCGGTTCAAATGGAAGCGGTAAGACCACGCTGCTGCGAACGATCACCGGGCTTGTCCATCCCTGGAAAGGGAGTGTGACCTTTGAGGACAAGGACGTCACCCGGCTCTCCGCCCACGAAAAAGCTCAGATGGGCCTGATCCTCGTCCCGGAGGCGCGTCAGCTGTTTACGAACATGACGGTTCTGGAGAATCTCGAGATGGGGGCGACTCCGCGACGCGCCCGCAGCCAATTCGGCCAGACGCTCGACTGGGTCTTTGACCTGCTGCCCCGCCTCAAAGAGCGCCGGAACCAGATCACGGGCACGTTGAGCGGAGGCGAACAGCAAATGGTCGCGATCGCGCGCGGCCTGATGGCGCGTCCGCAAGTGCTCATGTTTGACGAGCTCTCCCTCGGCCTGGCCCCCCTCCTGGTAATGAGCTTGTTCGAGGTCATCCTCAAGCTCAAGGAGCAGGGTCTCACCATGCTCCTCGTCGAGCAGAACGTTCAGATGGCTCTGGCGGTGTGCGACTACGCCTACGTTCTCGATAACGGAAAGATCGAGACCGAAGGGCCGGCGAGTGAGGTCCGTGAGATGCCGAGCGTCCGCAAAGCTTACCTCGGATTGTGACGAGCGCCGACCCGGTTGACTTGCTCGCAGCGCCATCGACGGACGAACGTGACGAGCCGGGCGGTGACCTCAGTCTCAGTCCGGGCGACCACAGTGGTCGCCCTTCCATATGTTGCAAGATCTGGCGCTCACCAGTCCCACGGCCGATCACCCGGCAATGAACGAAGCCGAGCGTCCCCGCTGTCCCCAATGTGGTCTCCGGCTCACGGCACAGGGCTTTTTCCCCCTTTTGGATTTCTCCCATGCCGCCGGCTATGTGGCTCAAGTGGGGCTGGCGGTCTTGGGCGAAGGGACTCCAGAGGTTCACGCCTGGTTGACCACGACCTTGCATGAACTCAAACATCATTCCCCGGACCAGGTTTTGCGGACGCTTCGCGAGATACAACACGAACTGGAAGGCGGGGCGGCATTGCCCGAGACGCTGGACTCTGCGCGCGGCGGTGCAGTACTTGGAGAAGCGCCGTTCGCAGATGGACTCGGTGCGCTTCCAAGCGGCGGGCTATCCCATTGGTCGTGGTAGCGTCGAAAGCGGCAACAAGGTCGTGGTCGAAGCCCGCCTGAAAGGCGCCGGCATGCATTGGGCGCGCACGCTTCAAATCCTATCGCTCTGGGCAAGACCCAAAATCTTGATGCACACCCAGTACCGGCCGGCCGCTTGCCGGCCGCTTGCCGGCCGCTCACATCGGCGCGATAATGCGTCGCGGGGAGCATCCAGGATTTGCCCGATGAGCGTTGAAATGCAATTCGCATCGGCCGCGACGACGGAACGCGAGCTCGACCGCGCAGTGCGCGCGCTCGCAGACGAAATTCGCGGTCAAATCGATTCGCCGGCGTTCGATTTCGTCATGGCATTCTTCTCCGAGGACTATAGCGCGGTCGCGCCTTCCGCCGCCGATCGCATCCATACCGCGCTCAACCCGCGCGTCCTCGTCGGCTGCACGTGCGAAGGGGTGATTGCCAAGAACCAGGAGATCGAGAAACGGATGGCGATCACGTTGGTCGCTGCCCAACTGCCCGACGTCGAACTGGTCCCGTTTTCGCTGGACGCCGACGACTGGGAAGCGCTCCAGGACCCGCATCGGCTGCAAGGACTGGTCCACGCCGCGAGCGGTACCCGGTTGTTCGTGATGGTTGCCGATCCGTTTTCGACCCCGATGGACCAGGTGCTCGACGCGTTCAACACGCACTACGAAGGCGTCCCGATCATCGGCGGTATGGCGAGCGGCGCCGGTGTTCCGGGAAGCAACGTGCTGCTGCTGAATGATCGTGCGTTCGCCACCGGATCCGTCGGAGTTGCATTTGCCGGCAAGTTCGTGACCGACATCGTCGTCTCTCAGGGATGCCGGCCTTTTGGCCGCACGTTCTCGGTCACGGAAGCGAACGACAACATCATCCTGAGTCTGGACGGCGAGCCGCCGCTCCGGCACATTCAGAACCTCGCCGCGCAGCTTTCCGATGAAGACCAGGCGCTGCTGCGAAACGGTCTTTTCGTGGGACGCGCGATCGATACCGGCCGCGCCGTCATGGGCCGCGGCGACTTTTTGGTCCGGAGCGTCATCGGGGTAGACCGGGAAAGCGGCGCGATCGGCGTGGGTGACTATATTCACGCCGGCGAGACGATCCAATTCCATCTGCGCGATCAGCGCACTGCACAGGAAGACCTCGAGCTCCTGCTGACGCCTCAAGCGCTCGACGCGCCGCCCAGCGGCGCTCTCCTCTTTTCGTGCAACGGCCGCGGCACCCGGCTCTACGACCATCCGAATGGGGATATCTCGACCATCCAGGGTATTCTGGGGGGCATCAATCTTGCGGGGTTCTTCGCCGCCGGCGAGATCGGACCTATCGGCGGTAAGAATTTCTTGCACGGTCACACGGCGAGCATGGCGCTGTTCCGCCCTGGGCTCCCGCTGGCGACCGACTAGCGCGGTCGGTAACGGCACGCACCTTTCATCGAGGGCGCGTGCTCATCCACGACAGGACCGCCTCTAGAACGCCTCCGCCGATCGCAAGCGACTTGTCGCTAATCGTGTAGCAGTTTTCACGCTTGGCGCGCGGATCGACGTCCCCGATCTTCGTCCCAGCTTGAACCGTCAGCCCATCGTGCACCAGACCCCGTACGATCCCGTCGATAGCCGAACGCGCCGGCGCACCGGCGACCTCGGCCACGATCTCCCCGGCCGTGACCCGATCTCCTATTTGCTTCACCGCCAGAACCGGCCCCGCGCGCGGCGCGCGCAGCACTCGTCCGCCGCTCTTGCCGCCAATCTCGCCGGGCATACCGCTGTTCGGCTCGGCCGCCCGATCCCACAGGACCCGACCCAGATCGTGCCCGCGCTGAGTCTCGATCACCGCGTGGCAGTCCACGCCGGGAACAAAGCCCGGACCAAGTGCGACCACGAGCGGCGCGTCGCCGGGCCGCGTGCCCGTGTTGCGCTTGGCCATGACCGCGTCGACGACGACTTGCGGCGAAAGGAATTCACGCGCGCGCGTCTCCGGGTCGACCAGAACGGGGATGACGCCCTCACGCAGAACGTCATGTGCCTCTTGGACCGAGTCCACTCGCCGCGCGGTTATGCCTTCGACCGTGATCTGGCGATCGTACACCGCGCTGGCGAACGCGACCGTCCGCCGCACGAACAGCGGTTGCGCGAGCTCGGTGATGATGACCGGAAATCCGGACCTGACCAACCTCCAGGCCACCCCGCTTCCCAGGTCCCCGGCCCCTTTAAGAAGGACCATCGTCTCAGAAACAAGCATGGCCGATCAATCGCCCATCATCTGCACCACCAGCGTTCGGGATCGCGGGCGGGTATCGAAATCGCAAAAGACGATCTGCTGCCACGTGCCCAGGGTCAGTTCCCCTTGTACGAACGGCACGGTGAGGGAGGGTCCAATCAACGCCGAGCGGATGTGCGAATGCCCGTTGTCGTCGTGCCAGCGCAGGTGATGGCGGTACGCCCGCTCTGGCGGCGTGATCTCGTCGAGGACTTGCTGCAGGTCTTGCACGACCCCGCTCTCGAATTCGATCGTCGTCAGGCCGCCGGTCGAGCCGGGGCAGAAGAATGTGGCAATACCCGCCCTCAGCCCGGATTCTTTCAGCGCGTGCGTCGCAGCCGCCGTAATGTCTTGCACGTCGAACCCGCCCCGCGTCTTGATGTGCAGCTCGTGCGTAACGACCATTCCGTTCCTTTCAATACAGCCTTCGCATCACAGGAGAGTGTGGAGAATCGGCGTGTCACGCGCGTAGCAATAAGAGCACGCATCTCGCAACAACGCAAACGCCGGAATCAGCGCGCGAGACTGCTTCGGGCGCTCCGCGCCCTCGCAGTGACACAGGCATGCGGCTTTCTACACATTCTCGCATCATAGTGCTCTTGCAAGTGCGG
This sequence comes from Chloroflexota bacterium, assembly GCA_023380675.1. Next base: position 1,019 of record JAMCRS010000041.1, on the reverse strand, counting down.
CGAAAAGGGACCATGCTATCGCTCGCGGGGCGCTTGCAGCACC
>JAMCRS010000041.1:0-966 GCA_023380675.1 Chloroflexota bacterium | reverse complement strand
AGGTTTTGGTGGGCCGCAGGGTCACTTTGCCGCCGAAATGCAGATGAACAAGCTTGCTGAAAAGCTCGGGATGGATCCGGTCGAGCTGCGTCTGAAGAACGTTCTGCGCGAGAACAGCTTGCTTTCTACACATTCTCGCATCATAGTGCTCTTGCAAGTGCGGCGAAAAGGGACCATGCTATCGCTCGCGGCGCGCTTGCAGCACCCGCCACGGCGTCAACGGGAACTCGTCGATCCACACCCCGATCGCGTCGTGCACGGCAGCGACGATCGCCGGGGCAAGCGGGACGAATGGCATTTCGGCCATGCCGCGGGCTCCCCATGGGCCATTCTCGTCCGGGAATTCCAAGATCACAGAGTCCACTCGCTCGGGCACGTCGAGCACGCCGGGGATGAGGTAGGTGCTCAGGTAGGGCGTGAGGACCTTGCCGTCCTTGGTCTGAAAATTCTCTTGCAGCGTCCAGCCTTCCGCCTGCACCACAGCCCCTTCGATCTGGCCTTGGATCAAGCGCGGGTTGATCGCGTGGCCGACGTCGTCCGCGCAGGTTACGCGGTCCACCCGTATTTCGCCAGTTTCCGTATCCACGTGCACTTGCACGGCTTCCGCGACGTACCCGTAGGCGATGTTGGGCTTGGATTTTCCCGTCTCTGGATCAAATTGATCGGTCGTCGGCGCCAGGTACTTGTACGTCGCGATCGCCGGTCGCTCTTCCTCGTTCCACTTGGACAGCGCAGCCTCGCACGCGCCCTTGACCGCATTGCCCCCCATGTACGTCATCCGCGACGCGGAGACGCTGCCGGCGTTTTCGGTCGACGCCGTGTCCGAGACGACCAGTTCGATTTTTTCGATCGGCACACTGAGCGCACTCGCCGCCATTTGCGCGAGCGCCGTGTGCGTGCCCTGGCCCACCTCGGCGGCAGCGTGGTGGACGACCACTCGTTCGATCTCGGCGGAACCGTGCAGCT
>JAMCRS010000040.1 GCA_023380675.1 Chloroflexota bacterium | reverse complement strand
GCATGAGTTGCGAATCGTCGGCGAACGGCTCGATCGACCTCAGCCGTATCGCCGACCTGTCGTTTCCAGCCTTTGCATAGGTGAAAAATGAATGACATTGCGAACGAACCTAAAGCGTCGCCGCCGGCGAGCCTGAGCGACCGGTGGCGCCACATACCGTACAAATGGATCGCGCTGTCCAACACGACGCTGGGAATATTCATGGCGATGCTGGACGGGAGTATCGTGCTGATCTCTCTGCCGGCGATCTTTCACGGCATCGGGATCAACCCGTTGGCGCCGGACGAAACCGACTATTTGCTCTGGGTTTTGATGGGCTATTTGGTCGTCACCGCGACGCTGCTCGTCGCGTTTGGGCGCATCTCCGACATGTTCGGGCGCGTGCGCCTGTACGATCTCGGATTTGCGATCTTTGCCGTCGGCTCGGTGCTGCTCTATCTCGTCCAGGGGACCGGCAACGCCGCCGCGCTGCAGATCATCGTTTACCGCCTGATCCAGGCGGTGGGAGCCGCATTTCTCTTCTCCAATTCCACCGCGATCCTGACCGATGCTTTTCCGCCCGAACAGCGGGGTATGGCGATGGGGATCAACCAGATCGCCGCGCTCGCCGGCCAGTTCATCGGTCTCGTGGTCGGCGGCATCCTGGCCGCGATCGACTGGCGCGCCGTCTTTTTGGTGAGCGTTCCGTTTTCGATCGGTGGAACGATCTGGGCCTACCTCGCCCTGCACGAAACGGCCAAGATCCGCGAACACCAGCACATCGATCTTCCCGGCAACGTCCTCTTCGCGCTCGGCTTGACGACCTTGCTCGTCGGCATGACGTATGGGCTTCAGCCGTACGGAAGCTCGAGCATGGGCTGGGGCAATCCATTCGTCGTCGCCTGCCTCGTCGGCGGGCCGTTGATGCTCGTTGCCTTTCTCCTGGTCGAGCAGCGCGTGGCCGAGCCCATGTTCCGGCTCGACCTGTTCAGGATTCGAATGTTCGCGGCCGGCAATGCCGCCGGTTTTCTCGCGTCCCTCGCGCGCGGCGGACTGACCTTCATGTTGATCATGTGGCTGCAGGGCATCTGGCTGCCGCTGCACGGTTATTCGTTCGAGGACACGCCGCTCTGGGCCGGCATCTATATGCTGCCGCTCACGGGTGGATTCTTCATCATGGGTCCGTTGAGCGGATATCTGTCCGATCGGTACGGCGCGCGGTTCTTTTCGACCGGCGGGATGCTGGTGACTGCCGCCGGGTTCGTCGGCTTGATGCTGCTGCCGCCGGATTTCTATTACCCGGCCTTTGCGGTCATCATCCTCGTGATCGGAATGGGGATGGGGATGTTCGCCGCGCCCAATACGACCGCGATCATGAATGCGGTCCCGGCCGAAGACCGCGGCGTGGCGTCCGGAATGCGGGCGACGTTTCAGAACGCCGCGAACACGCTCAGCATCACACTGATCTTTACGATGGTCACTTTCGGACTCGCGACGAGCCTGCCGTCCTCGCTCTTTTCTGGCCTGACGCTCGCGGGGATTCCGTCGGCCGCCGCCAAGGCGGTCGCCAATCTGCCCCCGACCGGCGCGCTCTTTGCAGCGTTCTTGGGTTACAACCCCCTGGGCACGCTCTTGCCGCCCCAGGTGCTCGGCGGCGTTTCCGCCGCGACCCGTGACCTGGTTCTCGGCAAGACCTTCTTCCCAAACCTGCTCGCTTCCCCCTTCGAGCAGGGCTTGCGGATCGCATTCTCGATATCAGTGGCGCTGTCGCTGCTCGCGGCGGTCGCGTCGCTCTTGCGCGGAAAACGGTACGTGCACGAGCTCGATCAACTGGAGCCGCTTCAATCCGGAGAGCCGGCGGAGTAACGCTCGTCGAAAGGACTTACATGGAAAGGACGAAAGAGCTGCAGCCACCGGCCGAGACGCCGCGTGCCGGCCGGCTGGGAAAGCTGGAATACAAATGGCTCGCGCTCAGCGTGACCACCATCGGCGCGATGATGGCCGCGATCGACAGCACCATCGTCATCCTGGCGCTGCCGGACATGATGGAGAAGCTGCACGCCGATCTGATCGAGATGGTGTGGGTCATCATGGCCTACATCCTGATCAGCACCGTGTTCCTGTTGACGTTCGGCCGGGTGGCGGACATGCTGGGACGGGTGCGGATGTACAACCTCGGCTTCGTCGTCTTTACGATCGGCTCGGCGCTGTGCGGTATCTCTCAGAGCGCGACGCAGTTGATCCTGTTCCGGCTCGTGCAGGGATCGGGCGCGGCCCTGATGATGGTGAACAGCCCGGCGATCATCACCGAGGTCTTTCCGCCCAACGAGCGCGGGCGCGCGCTCGGCATCAACGGGATCACGTGGGCGTTGGGCGGGATCGCCGGCCCCCTGCTCGGGGGCTTGATCCTGACCGCGGCGGACTGGCGGTGGATCTTTTACATCAACGTCCCGATCGGCATCCTCGGCTCGGTGTGGGGCTATCGCGCGCTCCACGAAATGTCCAAGCGCAACGTGAACGAGCGCTTCGATCCGGTCGGCGCGCTCACCTTCAGCCTCGGACTGGTCTCGCTGCTCATTGCCCTCACGCTGGGAATCGAGTACAGTTGGACCTCCACGCCCATCCTATCGCTATTCGCGGTGTTCGTCGTGATGCTGATCGTGTTCTTTGCGTGGGAACGCGGCGCCAAGCATCCTGTGCTCGACCTATCGCTATTTCAAAATCGCGTTTACAACTTTTCCGTGTTGGCCGCGATGCTCCAGGCGCTCGCCATGTTCGCCGTCGACTTTTTGATCGTCTTTTACTTGCAAGGAGTGCGAGGGTTCGATCCATTGACCGCCGCACTTCTCCTCCTGCCGCTCCCGATCGTCACCGTCGTGGTCGGTCCGCTCAGCGGGCTCCTGGCCGACCTGATCGGCGCGCGGATCCCCGCGACGGCCGGCGTGCTGATCCAGGCCGCCGCGCTGGTGTGGTTCATCACGCAGTTATCACCGACGACGCCGTACGTGTCGCTCGCGATCGGCCTGTTCCTGATGGGACTCGGCGGCGGTTTGTTCTGGTCGCCGAACACGAGTGCGGCGATGAACAGTGCGCCCCTGCCGCGCCTCGGCATCGCTTCGGCGACGCTTGCGACCCTGCGTCAGACCGGCATGGTGATCAGTTTCGCGTTGGCGCTGGCGGTCGCGGCCGGCAGCCTCCCCAAGCAAGTGATGATGCAGTTGTTCGTCGGAACGAACGTGACGCTGGGCTCGGTAACGATGCAAGCGTTCGTCGGCGGGATCCAGAGCGCGTTCGCCGTGTCGGTCGTGCTTTGCCTGGTCGCCGCCGCATTCTCGCTCGTGAGAGGCAAAGAGAACCGGCGGGCGCAGGTTGTCCCCGCGCCGGCCGGCGAGTAGCGGGCGGCGCCGCGCGGATTCGAGCAGACTCAACATCACCTTAACCCCTCGGACCCAGCGGCTCCTGGTCGGCCTGCGGGTCCGGCGCGAAAAACGAGAATCGCAAAGCGCGGCGATGGGCATTCCCATCACGTGCCTTGCGATTTTTCGTTACCAGTATTCGCCCGATGGCCGAACGCTTCCCAACGCGTCCCCGCCGAAATACTGCATCGTGGTCTAGTATTGTGCGACCCGAAGGGCGCCGGCGCCGCACAGGTAGGTGTTCGTGCCGTCGCTAAGCACTTGCGTCAAGCCGGCGGCGGGGTCGAGCGCGTAGCGCGTTGCCGTGACCCCAACGGTCTGACTCAAGCGGTCTGCCGTACTATGGGCGACGGCCGTGGCAATGGAAGTGACTGTTGGGTAAATTGTTTTGGTAGGACGGTAGGGGTAGTCCAGTGTCATTAGGCGCAGTCGGGGAAGGGCCTCAGGCTCATGCTATCAAGACTAGCAGGCCGAACCATGAGATGCAAAGACCGCCCTCACCGTCATTTGCATCATCCTACTGAACACCCTATCACGCGATTAAGGGTGGCGTACATCAGGCGATCAGGAGGAGGCTCACATCAAACCGACTACGCGTGACCCACACCCGGCGATCACGCGTGGCACACATGAGGCAGCTATTGGCACGGTGGTAAATCCAGAATCAGATCGCGAGAGTCCACTACATAATGCACATTGAGTTAACGAAGCTTAACCTGACTACGTGCTAAGCTGGACTTTATCCATTTGAAAGAACAGAGAAGGCAGGGTAAGCTATAAACCATTTCTCTGCCAAGAGGATGGTTCATGCTCACCCTGCCCAATAGCTATTCTACACTGATTTCGCTTTTTGCACC
>JAMCRS010000039.1:4001-4415 GCA_023380675.1 Chloroflexota bacterium | reverse complement strand
TTGGATCGAGATCAACGCTTACACCATGCGCCGCTTTGGAGAACGCGACCTGGAACACCTGCACTCGATGGGACTGACCGGCCCGCGCGGGGTCTTTTTCCACGCGGTCTGGCTGTCAGATCGCGAGATCAACATTCTTGCCGAGACGGGCAGCAAGATCGTCCATTGCCCGGTCGCCAATGCCTATCTCGGCTACGGCATCGCGCCGATCGCCCGCATGATCTCGATGGGCATCCCGGTGGGGCTGGGCAGCGACGGAGCCGCCAGCTACACCTACGACCTGTTCGAGATCGGGCGCGCGGCGGCCATGCTGCAAAAGGCGGCGCACCTCGACGGCGAGGCCGTTACGGCCGAAGAGATCCTCGCCATGCTGACGATCGATGGCGCCCGGGTGTTGGGGCTTGACTCTGAGGT
>JAMCRS010000039.1:0-3991 GCA_023380675.1 Chloroflexota bacterium | reverse complement strand
TGGGGTTGGATCGCTCGAGGTCGGCAAGCGCGCGGACCTGATCGTCGTCGATTTCAACCAGCCGCATCTCTTGCCGGATGGACGGCACGTCGCCAAGCTGATCTATTCCGCCAAGGGATCGGATGTGGTGCACGTCGTCATCGACGGCCAGGTCGTCATGGAGGACCGGCGCGTGCGCACGCTCGACGAGGCGGCCGTGATGGAGCGTGCGAAGGATGCTCGAGCGGACCTGATTGCAAGCGCCAGCCAGGAGACGCGGGACCTACTCGCCGCGCCGTGGCCTTCCCAAGGCCCCTACTGGCGCGCGATCGTTCAAAAAGACGAAAAGCGACCGGCTTGATCGCTTGGCTCTCGATCGCCTGGAGAGGATCGATATGAAGGAGAATGGTGTGACCCTCGTCGTGAACGGACGGCAGGTCTCCGCGGATGCCGGGCACTGCGATTGGACGCTTGCCCGATATCTGCGGGAGGTGCTCGGTCTAACCGGGACCAAGCAGTCATGTGATAACGAGGGAACCTGCGGGTCGTGCACGGTCATTATCGACGGACGGCCGAGACGTGCCTGTCTCGAACAAGTGCGCAAGCTGGACGGAGCGCGGATCGAAACGATCGAGACGCTCGGCATGGATGGGGGCAAGCCGCACCCACTGCTGCAAACGGTCGTTCAGGACGGGATATTTCAATGCGGCTATTGTGCGCCGGGCGCGCTCATGGCAGCCAAAGCTCTGCTCGACCGTGAGCCGGACCCTTCGCGCGAAAGCATCCTTCGGGCGATTTCTCCGGTCATTTGCCGCTGCGCCGGCTTGAATCGCATGGACCGTTCGGTCGCGCGCGCCGCCGCTATCCTGCGAGGCCAATTGGAAACCACGTGGACGGACGAAGACACCGCGAACGAGTCCGACTTGCTCGCCAGACTGACCGGTCAGCTCAGGTATACCGACGACCTCGCATTCCCCGGCATGTTGTACGGCCAAGCTCTTCGCAGTCCGCTGCCGCACGCCAAGGTCCTCAAGGTGGATAAACGCGAGGCCGAAAAAATGCCCGGGGTGGTTCGGGTCTTGACGGCGGAGGATGTGCCGGGCAAGAACCGTTACGGCTTGTTGACGCGCGACACTCCGATCTTCAACGACGACCAAGTCCGCTGGGTGGGCGACTGCCTCGCGCTCGTCGTCGCCGAGACCCCTGAGGCGGCGGCGGCCGCGACAGCCAGGATTCACGTGGAGCTGGATCCGCTGCACGTCATCACGAGTCCGCAAAAGGCGCTGGAGCCCGGTGCTCCAGTGCTGCACGAGTACCTGCGCGCCAAGTTCCCCGAAACCCCGAACGTGCTCGAACATCACCAGATTCGCAAGGGGGACGTGGAGAAGGGATTTGCCCAAGCCGATGTTGTGATCGAAGACGACTACCACGTCCCCTTCATCGATCACGCCTTTATGGAAATCGAGTGCAGCATCGGCGTGCCGGAGCCCGGCGGGCGCGTCACGGTCTACTGCGGCAGCCAGGGCCCGATTGACGACCGCGCGCAAGTTGCGGAAGCGCTGGGTATCGACAAATCACAGGTCCGGATCGCCCACCAGTACGTCGGTGGCGGGTTCGGTGGCAAGGAGGACGTGGCGGCCCAGGTCCAGGCCGCGGTCGCAGCGCGTGTGACCGGACGGCCGGTCAAGATCCGCTGGTCGCGCGCCGAATCGCTGCGGGTCCATCACAAGCGTCACGCGATGGACATGCACTATAAGATGGGCGCGACGAAGGATGGCCGGCTCGTCGCCGCCCAAGTCCGAGTGCTGGGCGATACCGGCGCTTATGCTTCGACCGGCGAAGCGGTACTGTTTCGATCGTGTACGTTCGCGTGCGGTCCTTACGTCGTTCCCAACGCCGAGGTCGATACCTATGCGGTCCTCACGAACAATCCCATCTGCGGCGCGTTCCGGGGTTTTGGGGGAACGCAGGTCGCATTTGCGTCCGAGGTGCACGTCCAGAAGTTGATTGACGCGCTGGGCGCCGATCCGTGGGAATTCCGGATGAAGAACGCGCTGGATTTGGGGCAGGCGACGATCACGGGACAGGTGCTGACGGAGGACGTCGGCGCGGGTATCAAAGCCTGCTTCGAGGCGCTCAAGAAGCAAGTCGACGTTACACCGCGGCCGGCGGTGCGGCCAGACGAAAAGCTGGGGATCGGGATCGCCGGCGCGTACAAGAACGTCGGGCTGGGCTCGGGCATTCCGGACCAGTCCGGCGCACGCGTCTCACTGGAGCCGGACGGCAAATTTCTGGTGCGGCACGGCGCGCCGGATATCGGCCAGGGTGCGAATGACGTAGCCGCACTGGTTGCCGGCCGCACTCTGGGCGTGCCGCGTAAATACATCCGGGTGCACAACGGGGACACCGACCTGGACCCCTTTGGAGGAATGACGACCGCTTCGCGCGCAACATTCCTGACCGGAAACGCCGTGCTGCAGGCCAGCCAAGAATTGCGCCAGCGGCTGTGGAACGCGGTGGGCGGCGAGTTCGGCGCGGCGGCTGACGAGATCGAGTTGCGGGAGGGCTTGTTCGTCGACAAGCGCACAGGCCGGGTTCTGATCAGCTTGGCGGAGCTCGGGCGCGGGGACGAGCATTTCGTCGCCGAGACTATGTACGCGGCGCCCGAAACGAACCGCATGCACAGTCACGTGGAAGCGTTTCCCACGCCGGGCCCCGGCGGTCACCGCACGCACTTTGCGCACTGCTATGGCGCGCAAGCCGCGTACGTGGCGGTGAACCCAGAGACGGGCGCGGTGCGGGTCTTGAAGGTGATCGCCGCACACGATGCCGGTCTGGAGATCAGCCACAACAATTGCATCGGGCAGATCGAGGGCGCGGTGGTCCAGGGCATCGGGTACGCCTTGAGCGAAGACTACGCCATGGTGGATGGAATACCCCAGGTGACGAAATTCCGCGACCTGGGGCTGCTGCGCCAAAGCCAAGTCCCCGAAATCGTGCCCATCCTGGTCCAGGAACCGCATCCCAAGGGGCCGTACGGCGCCAAGGGGCTGGGCGAGCTGGCGCTCTCGCCGGCGGCTCCGGCGATCGTGAATGCCATCCACGATGCCGTCGGCGTCTGGGTGAACGAGCTGCCGGCTGGCCAAGACCGCGTGCTGGCAGCGCTGCAGGAAAAGAAGAACAAGGAGAAGGGGAATGGGACGAGTCGATAACAAGGTCGTGTTGTTTGTCGGCGCGGGCGAACATCTGGGGCGGAGCGCGCCGCTTTTGCTGGCTCAGGAAGGGGCGCGGCTCGTCATCTCGGCGCGACGCCAGCGCGTACTGGAAGAAACCGCCCGGATGATCACGGAGAAGGGTGGACAAGCCATTCCGATCGTAGCCAGCGCCGCCAACCGCGAAGACGTGGCGCGGATGGTGGCGGCCGCCGTCGAAAACTATGGACGCCTGGACGTGCTCTACAACAACATTGGCGGCGGTTGGATCGAACTGGACAAAAAGATCCACGAGCTCTCGGACGAGGCGTATTCGCAGATCGTTTCGAGCAATCTCGTTTCCGTCTTCAACACCTGCCGCGCGGCGGTCGCCCAAATGCTCAAACAAGGGACCGGGGGCTCGATCATCAACGTCGCAGCATCCCGGACCGTCCGCCGGATGGCAAACCCGATCTACGCCTATACCAAAGCGGGCATGATCGAGATGACGCGCAATATGGCCAAGGATTATCTGCAGGATGGGATACGAGCGAACTGCCTGTGTCCCGGCCTGTTCGTCTACGCGGCGGTCCGGAACCCCGACGTCAAGCCCGTTTCAAAGCAAATCATCCGTCACCAGCCCATGTCGACGCGCCAGGGCGACCCGGCGGACCTGGCGTACGCGGGGCTCTATCTCGCCAGCGACGAATCCAGCTTCGTCACGGGACAATGCTTTAGCGTGGACGGCGGCGACGACGTCAAACTCACCGACCTCGTTCTGGATTGACCCGGGCCAACCGGCCCGACTAATTTACCTGGAG